>CAJOPN010000106.1 GCA_905236285.1 uncultured Selenomonadaceae bacterium
GGCGTTCACAGATTGTATTCTTGGATAGTGCCTTTGATTTCTATATGCACGAAATAACAAAATTGGGTATTGTCAGTATGTTTAATGAAACTTCCTGAAATTATTGTTTTTGAAAAAAAAATACGTTCAAGGTATATCAAGGCACTTTCTCTCGTTCCTGAGTTAATAAAAATTTGTGATGTAATGCACATTTATGACAATACAAAATTGCCGGAGCGTATTTTTAAAAAGCGTAAAGATAAATATTCCTATTGGGAAAATCATTTTTGGGATAAATCTAAAATAGAACGATTAATGAGTATTGATTTTAATTAAAAAATTGGCTTCTTATTGGCTTCTTGCAGTCAACTCCATTGAAATTAACGTCTCGGAGGATGTCTTCGGGGCTTTTATATTTTGAATAATTTGTATACAGAATACTTGAAAAATAACTTGCATAAATGTTGCAATCTTGACATTGTATAGTATAATTGTCTGGTATATAAATCAGACGAAAGGAAGTTTTTATAAATGCCGAATGTTTATGAAAGAGCTTTAAAATTACACAGAAATTTTCACGGCAAATTGGAGACAAAAAGTAAAGTACCGCTCGATAAAGCAGAAGATTTAACACTTGCTTATACTCCCGGAGTTGCTGCGCCATGTCTTGAAATTCAAAAAGATCCCGAATTGAGTTATGAATACACAAATCGCGGAAATTTGGTTGCAGTCGTTACAAACGGAACTGCAGTTTTGGGTCTCGGTAATATCGGAGCAGGTGCAGGTCTGCCTGTCATGGAAGGAAAATCAATTCTTTTTAAAGGTTTTGCCGGTGTCGATTCAATTCCCATTTGTCTGGATACTCAAAATGTCGATGAAATCATCAAAACAATTCAGTTGATGGCTCCCACTTTTGGTGGCATCAATCTTGAGGATATAAAAGCTCCCGAATGTTTCGATATTGAAAATGCACTCAAACATTCAATAGATATTCCTGTTTTTCACGACGATCAACACGGTACTGCAATAGTTGTTTCGGCCGCTATGATTAATGCTTTGAGATTGGTCGGCAAAAAATTTGATGAAATAAAAATTGTCGTCAACGGAGCAGGTGCTGCAGGTATGGCGATAACGAAACTTTTGCAAAGAATGGGCGTTAAAGATGTCATTCTCTGCGATTCAACCGGTGCAATTTATGAAGGTCGTCCGAAAGGAATGAATCCGTACAAAGATGAAATTGCAAAGTTGACAAATCTCAATAAAGAAGAAGGACAACTTGCAGATGTTATTCACGATGCAGATGTATTCATCGGAGTTTCAAAGGCGGGACTTTTAACTCAAGATATGATTAAAAAAATGAAAAAAGATGCAATCATTCTTGCAATGGCAAATCCGACACCTGAAATTTATCCGAAAGATGCAAAAGAAGCGGGAGCAAGAGTAGTTGCAACCGGAAGAAGTGATTTTCCTAATCAAGTAAATAATTTGCTTGCATTTCCGGGAATTTTCAGAGGAGCACTTGACGTAAGAGCAACCGATATTAATGAAGAAATGAAAATTGCGGCAGCTTATGCGATTGCTTCACTTATCAGCGATGAAGAATTGAATGAAGAACATGTTATAACCGATCCGTTTGACAAAAGAGTTGCTCCGACGGTAGCAGCAGCAGTTGCAAAGGCAGCTATTGAAAGCGGAGTTGCAAAAAGAAAGGACATTACTCCCGAACAAGTTGCCGAACATACAAAAAAATTATTGAATCAATAAAATTTTTCTCAAAAATTTTTTGGTCTCGTTTAATTGCGGGACTTTTTTCTTGACAATAATTTTGAAATATTTTACAATTTTCAACTATAGTTGATGAATAAAAATGAGAGAAGGAGATTAAAATGAAAACAGATTGGGATTATACGGAACTTGCAGAGGCATATTTAAAACGTCCGAATTACGCAGATGAAGCAATAAACAAAATGCTTGATATTGCTGGCTTCAATGAACAAGGGGGGGGGGTATTCAGTCTGCGATGTTGGAGCAGGCGCAGCTCATTTAACAATAGAATTGGCAAAACGCGGTTTCGACATTCATGCAGTTGAACCTAATGATGCAATGAGAGCAAATGGAATCAATCGCACGAAAGAATTTAAAAATGTAAAATGGTTTGAAGGTGTCGGCGAACATACCGGACAACCTGAAAATCATTTTGACTTGGTAACTTTCGGCTCATCATTTGCAGTTACCAATCGTCAAGAAGCTCTCGAAGAAACTCAGCGAATTTTGAAAAAGAACGGTTATTTCGCCTGCATGTGGAATCATCGCGTTTTGTCAGATCCAATTCAACAAAAAATTGAAAATATCATCAAAACCTATGTGAAGAATTACGATTACGGCAGTCGACGCGAAGATCAAACTGAAGTCATAAAGTCAAGTGGACGTTTTGAGAATATTCAACAATTCGATGGAAAGGTTGTTCATTCAATTCCGATTGAAGATATTGTTGAAGCTTGGCATTCTCACGGTACATTATATCGTCAAGCTGGAGATAAATTTGAAATCATCATTAGTGAAATCGAAAAGTTACTTAAATCATTCGGCAAAAAATCAATTGATGTACCATATGAAACGCATGGCTGGATTTCTCGCGTAATGAAATAGTTTAATTATTATTCGCGTTCTTGGAATGTTCAAACTTTACAATTTGTATTAAAGGAAGTTTTTGAAATATGACTGAGGCTGAAAAATTTTTTCTTCAAGATTTTGAAATACAATGTAAAAATTTGACGATTGAAGAATTAAAACAGAAATATTTTATGCCGTTGTTGCCGCAATATGAAAAAAATTTTGAATCCAACACTCAATTCATGTCGAAATATCCGTTTCTTTTGAATAAAAATTTTGTACCACCTGATGAAAATCGTTATTTGTTTTTTCACATGACTGATGATTTTGCGTATAAATTTGATAAGCAAAGTAAAAGTCTCGAAAAATTGGAAATAAATTCAGTACGAGAGACAAAATATTTTTTCAAAGATTTGAGCAAACCGTTACTTTTGGAGGCAGAATTTAATAAATTTAATTTGCAGTTTTTATCGGATACGGTAAGAGACAGCCGAGACTTCGCAGGAGATAATCATATCTATATAAAATACACGGACATGGACGAATTTTCGTTGCTGCTTTATTACGTTGACATGAAAAAAATTTGTGCGAGTGAAAAGTTTGTATTTATAATGACCGAGAGTGGCGCTTCATATCCTATCGACTTCAAAAAAGATTTCGGCATCGATTATGAGTCAATGACACCGACAAGATTACGAATTGAAGAAATGAATCGAATTGCTTATTGGTGGAAACGTGCATGGTCCGGTGCCGAATTTGGTTTAAATGTTTTGAATAAAAATCCTGACATTATTGCAAAATTTCATTTTTTCGGTGCAGTACTTTTACAAGGTCATTCAATCTGTAGCCTTAAAATATTTACCGATTTTTTAAGTGATTTGACGACGAAATATTCACCTGAAAATATTTTACAAATTTATTTACATCCTGAGGTCGATTTAAATTATTGTTCAGATTTTTTGGATTTTGTCAGATGGCTCAAAAGAGAATACAAAACAAAAAATGAATTTACTTTGCCGGAACTTTTCAGAGCTTATTTCATTTTCCTTTTTTACTTTGTGGAAAATTCGGCAAGTCAAAAAAAAATTAATCCGCGTATTGTTCCTGTCATAATTTGGGAACCTCATACCGAAAACGGCACAATATTTGAACCTTTGATGATGACTTTTAAATATTATATTGGATTGAACAGTACGAGAAATCCTATTATTCAGCTTGGTCGCGTAGGTCAAGCCGGTTTTCCGGATTATAATTATTACACGATAGCTATTGATATGAATCCACAACTTCGAGAAAAATATTATTCATATCGTTTTGAAGATTTGAAAATGTATCCGGAAGAAACCTGTCGTGCGATCTGTGAAGTTTTAAATGTTCCTTATGATTCGGCAATGTTGGAAGTCGATGCACCGCAAAAAACCATTGAAGGAACAACCATACACGGATTTGATATGTCACCTTTACATCGAAATTTAGATTCCATGTTTTCTGAATTTGATAAATTGCGATTAAAAATTTTTTTCGATATTTTTTTGAAACATTTCGGATATGAAGATACATTCAATTTTGAAGAATGTCCGATTAATGAAAATGACATGTTTTTTTTGTTGAAATTCCCGTTTCGTTTTGAAAAAAAATATGCCGAGAAAAAAAATAAAGATTTAAAAGAAATACGTGCATATTTTCATCGTCTGATGTTTTTCACTTGGAAATTGGCAATAGAAGGAAAAATTGTTTTACCGAAAGTTATTAAACCTCTCATTAAAGAAAAAAAATAAATGAATCATTATAGTCAAATCAATATGAGGTGCTTGAAAAATGAGCAAAAATATCTCTCTGATTGAATCATTCAATTTAATGAAAAATGCCGAAAATATTGCGATAACTTCTCATATTCATCCTGACGGTGATGCTGTTGGTTCATCTTTGACACTTTTTCAAATTCTGCAAAACCTCAATAAGAATGTAAAAATTTTCATTAACGATAAAATTCCGGATTGGTGTTCAATACTTCCGGATTGTAACGCTATCGAAAGATTTCCCGATAAAAATTATTCTGCAGATTTAATTCTGTTGCTTGATGCAAGAGTCGGACGCGACGGCGAAGTTTGCGAAAAAATAAATGCTCCCATTCTCAATATTGATCATCATATAACGAATGAGCAGAAAGCCGATTATATTTTTTTAAATGAAAATGCATCTTCAACCTGCGAAATTTTATTTAAATTCATGCAGCAAAATAATTTGAAAATTGATGAAAAAATCGCAATGAATCTTTACGCGGGGATTGCAACCGATACCGGCTTTTTCAGATTTGACAATACTTCTGCCGAAATTTTGGAAATTGCTGCTGATTTAATTCGTAAAGGTGCGAAACCTTCATTGATTGCCGATTCCGTTGCAACAAAAACTTTTCACGAAATTGAATTGATGTCAAAAGCAATGCAGACAATAAAACTTTTCAAGGACGGAAAAATCATCGGAATTTTTCTTGATGAAAATTTTTCAGATTTGGAATTGACGGACGGTTTGATTGACATGATTCGATTCACAAAAAATGTTGATATTGCATTTTTGATTAAATACGATCGCAAAAATGTTTATCGTTTACGAATGAGGTCACGCCGAACCGACATCAGCAGTCTTTTGAAAAAAATCGGCGGCGGCGGTCACATTCATGCGGCGGGAGCAACTTTAAAAGGTGAAAATGTTGTCGAAAAATTCATTTCATTTTTGGAAACGAGTGATATTTAATGCCGAAAATTTCTGTTATAATTCCCACGTACAATACTGAAAAATATATTTCTCAATGTCTCGAAAGTGTCGCGGCTCAATCTTTCAGAGATTTTGAAATTATTTTGATTGACGATTGCTCGACCGACAATTCTTTTAAAATTGCCGAATCAATGAAAAATAAATTTAAAAATTTTCAGCTTTTAAAAATGAAAAAAAATAACGGCTCGCCTGCTTATCCTCGCAACAAAGGTTTAAAAATTGCAAAAGGCGATTATATTTTTTTCCTCGACAGCGACGATCTTTTGATTGATACTGCTCTTGAAGAAGTTTTTGAAATTGCTGAGAAAACTCAAGCTGATGTTTTGCACGCAAATCAATTTATCATTGCGACTGACGGCAGCGAAGAATTTTTGAAAGATACTCCCGTCGGTCTCGATTCTTGGGAAAATTTTCCGAATGTCAAAAAAATTTCTCCCGTGACTGACAACCTCGCCGATCGTTTAAAAATGTTCTGCAAAAAAAATTTTACATGGTCTTGCTGGAATAAATTTTTCAGACGTGATTTTTTAATCAAAAACAAAATCGAATTTGCAAATATTCCTTATTCTGAGGATTTTTCTTTTTGTTTCAAATCTCTTTTCCTTGCAAAAAAATATGTTCGTATCCCGAATATTTTTTATATGTATAGAAATCGAATCGGCTCAATTCAACATCGAACTCTCACCGCCGAACAAATTATCAAAATTTATCTCAATGTAATTATCGAAGGTACGAAAGTTCTTGACGGTTTTATGAATTCACAAAAATTTTTTCAATCGGAAGAAAATTTTCAATATCGTTATAATGTTCTTGACTTTTTTATCAATGAGCATTTAGAATACTTTGAAGAGATTTATAAAAAATATCCTGCACATTTGATTGATGTATTGAATCGTGAAAATTTAACTTCGATTTTCGGTCAAAATGCCGCATTGATCTCTTACCTTTTTAATTGTGCAAACAGGAGGTAAAATTTTTTTAAAATGAAAGTGAAATCGAAAAAAAAATCTCAGTCAAAGCCGAAAAAAATTCCCATAAACTCCGAACAAATTCAATCGCCGCCGAAAATTGAAGAAAAAAAGGACACAATCGGCAAAAAAATTTATGATTACGTAATGAAAAATTCGTGAGGTAAAAATGTTAAATTTAATTATAGGACGCGCTGGAACCGGCAAAACAAATTTCTGTCTCAACTCGATAAAAGAAATTTTGAAACGTGACGGTTTGAAAGCGCGAATTTTTTTATTGATGTCAGATTACATGACGTATCAGACTGAAAGAGAATTGGCGCAAATGACGAATGGGCAGACAAATACTTATGTTTTCAGTTTTCAACGTTTCGCAAAGCAAATTATCAATGAGGTCGGCGGTGCAAATATTCCTAAAATCAACGAAATCGGTCGTCGAATGATTTTGAGAAAAATTTTAATTCGCCGCGACAAGGAACAAGATTTCAAATATTTTGCAAGAATAATAAATCGAATCGGATTCAGCGAAACACTTGCGAAATCTTTAAAAGAAATAAAAACTTACAACATAACGCCTGAAAAGCTCCGAAATTTAATTGTTGATATTGAAGATGAAGAACTTTGCGACAAAATTTCAGATTTGGCAATGCTCGCCGACGATTTTCAAAATGCGATCGAAGGAAAAAATTTTGATGACGAAGATATTTTAAATCTCGCAGCCTCTCAAATTAAAAATTCTCAACTTTGCAGGGACGCTGAAATTTATATTGACGGATTTGTATTTTTCGATCCTCTTCAACGCAAAATTATTAATGAACTTTTTAAAACCGCAAAAAATATTCATATTACTTTGACTATGGCGACTGATTTAAACGACAAGGAAAATGATGAAGAAGTCGGTTTATTCCGCCAATCAATGAAAACTTTCAAAACAATTCGCAGTATGAGCAATGAA
This sequence comes from uncultured Selenomonadaceae bacterium, assembly GCA_905236285.1. Lineage (GTDB taxonomy): Bacteria > Bacillota > Negativicutes > Selenomonadales > Selenomonadaceae > Quinella. The sequence goes on from CAJOPN010000106.1 coordinate 7,291, forward strand.
GAAAATATTCCGTTCAAAATTATTCGCTGCAATGATGTTTATCGTTTTCAACGCGGTTCATTAAAAATTTTGGAGAAAAATTTATTTTCGTTTCCGCCTTCACAAGTTAAAATTGCAAAGGAAACGGATTCATTAAAAATAATTGAGGCGGCAAATCAACGTGCAGAAGTCGAATCAGTCGCACAAGACATTTTAAAAATAAAAGAGGAACGGCATTATAAATTTCGTGACATCGGAATTTTGATTCGCGACGAAAATTATATTTCATATCTCAAAACTGCATTTGATTTGCACGAGATACCATATTTTACGAATGAAAAACGTTCGGCAATGAATCATCCTCTCGTCGCACTCGTTCTTTCGGCGTTGTCTCTTATTAATTCTCGAAATTCCGACGCTGTTTTTTTATGTCTGAGGAGCAGCTTTTTTGATTTGACTCTTGACGAGATTGATATTTTGGAAAATTACGTTTTGGAATTTGGAATCAAAGGAATAAAAAATTGGAATAAAAATAAAAAATGGGAATATTATCGGCGTGATTTTGAATTTGAATCGGACGAAATTTCAGAGAAAGTACAAAAAAATTTAACGACAATAAATGAAATTCGCGATAAAGTCATAAACTATTTTGAAAAATATCTTGAATCAATGAGCAAAAAAAATTCAATCAAAGAAAATTCTGTGGCACTTTTTGAATTGCTTGAGAGATTGAATGTACCTCAAAAATTGGACGAATGGTCACGAGTCGCAGAAGATGAAGGCAATCTTGCGATGAGTAAAATTCATTTGACGATATGGAACGAATTTGTAAAATTACTTGAGCAGTTGGTCGAAATAATGGGCGATGAAATCATTCCGCAGAAAAATTTTGAACTTTTAATTAATGAAGGATTTGAATCAATAAAAATGTCTCTGATTCCTCAAGGACTCGACGAAGTAAATATTTCTGAATTGAATCAAAACAGTCTTCAGAATGTGAAAGCGATTTATATTTTGGGTGTGAATGAAGGTTCAATGCCGGCTGCAGCTTCCGAAAAAAATTTATTTTCAGATGCTGAAAGATTTTATTTGAACAATGCAGGTTTGGAAATTCATCCCGGACAAATTGAAACTGCGCTTGCCGAAAAATTTTTGCTTTACAGAGCATTTACTGAATCACGCGAATATCTTTGTCTGTCATATTCTCACACCAATGCCAAAGAAGAGGCAATCAATCCTTCTCCGCTGATTAATACCGTCAAAAAAATTATTCCGACTGTTCAAAATTTCGTCGTCACCGCTGATATTCTCTCAGATAATCCGAATAAACTTTTCAGAGTCAGAGAGAAAAAAATTTCAAATGACATTGCCGAAAAATTATTTGCGCCGCTATTCGGTACGATAAAAAGCAGCGTCAGCAAAATTGAACAATTTTATAAATGTCCGTTTAATCATTTCGTTCAATACGGTTTGAATCTTCAGCCGCGACGACAATTTCAATTTAAAGCCGTTGATCTCGGAAATATTTTACATACGGTTTTGAGAAAATTCGGCGAGAGAATGAAAAATGAAAATCGACTTTGGTCAAGCGTCGGCGAAGAGGAATTGACTGAAATTCTTGAAAAAATTTTTTCGGAGATTGAAAAAAATTATCGCGTATTAAAAAGCAGCAACGCCTATTCTCATCAACTCGAACGAATTAAAAAAGTTGCCTTCAATTCGATTCGCCGATTAATTGAATTTGACAGAAACAGTAATTTTCATCCCGAACGTTTTGAAGAAGAATTTGATTCGCTGAATTTTGAATTGAATGAGAAAGTAAAAATGAATTTGACGGGACGAATAGACAGAATAGATTTTTCTGACGACGATTATTTTCTGATTATGGATTATAAAACCGGCAATCCTTACATAAATTTGATTGAGGTTTATTGCGGCTTAAATCTTCAACTGTTGACTTATTTATATGTGGCGAATGAAAAATTTAAAGATAAAAAAAGTCCTGCGGCAATGCTTTACTGCTTATTAAAATATCCGCCTAAGACTGCACAGAAAGAAATGACTGATGAAGAAGCAAGAGAAGAAATTGAAAACGAATTAAAAATGTCAGGCTGGATACTCGAAAATCCTACCGTCATAAAAGAAATTGACGGCTCGCAAAATTTTATAAAAGTCAAGTTGACGAATGCAGGCGAAGTAAATAAGAATTACAAAGACAATGTTAAATCGAAAGAACAATTTGAAAGATTGCTTAATTATCTCGAAAAAAGTTTGAAGAGCGCAGGAAAAAGAATAATCGGCGGCGAAATTGCAGTAAAGCCGTACAAGAATGACAGCAAAGGAAAAAATATTTGTGATTACTGCAATTATTCGGAAGTATGCGGTTTTGAAAATAAAAATTGGATTGAATTGCCGAAATTAAAAGATGAAGAAATTTGGGAAAAGATGGAAAAAGATGAAAAAATATAAAACTGTAGAGGCAGGAAAAATATTTGAGGCGGAATATGAAATAAATAAATCGAAATTTATAGCGACGGTCAAACAAGTTGAAGATGAAAATTCGGCACGAGAATTTTTAATGACAATCAAGAAAAAATATTACGATGCGACACATAATTGTTCGGCGTGGATAATCGGAGCGAACGGAGAAAAACAAAAATCGAATGATGACGGAGAACCGGGAGGAACTGCAGGCAATCCAATTTTGGAGACGATTAAAAAAAATGAACTGGTCAATGTAATTGTAATCGTAACGAGATATTTTGGCGGCATAAAATTGGGAGCAGGCGGTTTGATTCGTGCTTATTCTCATTGTGCATCACTCGGTTTAAATTCTTCAAAAATCGTTACAATGACACCTGTGCAAAAATTAAAAATTACGATTGAATATAATTTTCTGGCAAGTGCCGAGAATTGGATCAGAAATAATAATTTGCGACTTGAAAAAATTGATTATGCAGAAGATGTGACATTGAATTTATTATTATTGCCTGAAGAAATTGAAAAGCGATTGAATGAAATTACAGATTTAACATCAGCGAATTTTAAAAGTGAATTGTCTGAAGAAATTTTAATTGCCGTCGAAGAAAATAGAAGGTGAATTTTATGAAAAAAATAGCAGTACTCGGCTCGACAGGTTCAATCGGAACTCAAGCTCTCGATGTCGTAAGAAATCATTTGAATGAATTAAAAATTTCAGTCCTTGCCGCAAATTCAAATGACGAACTTCTCGAAAAACAAATTGAAGAATTTACACCAAAAGCAGCAGTACTGGCAGATGAAACGGCATATCAAAGACTGAAAGCGAGATACAAAAATAAAACGACAAAACTTTTCGGAGGACGACAAGCATTTATAGACGCGGCGGCTTTCGATGAAGTTGAAATTGTCTTGACATCAATGCTCGGATTTTCGGGACTTGAGCCGACATTGAAAGCAATCGACGCGGGAAAAAATATTGCACTTGCCAACAAAGAAACTTTGGTCGTCGCAGGTGAAATTGTCATCAAACGAGCTGCCGAAAAAAATATTAAAATTTTGCCGGTTGACAGCGAACACGGTGCATTTTTTCAATGTCTGCAGGGAGAAAATCGAAAATCCATCAAAAAATTATTGCTTACTGCATCGGGAGGACCATTCAGAGGAAAAAATTTTAATGAATTGCAAAGTGTAACCGTCGATCAAGTTTTGTCTCATCCTACTTGGAACATGGGAAAAAAAATTACAGTCGATTCGGCTACACTCGTCAATAAAGGTCTTGAAGTCATTGAGGCAAAATTTCTTTATGGAGTCGATTACAATCAAATTCAAGTCGTGGTTCATCCTCAATCAATAATTCATTCAATGGTAGAATTTTGCGACAACTCAATTATTGCACAGCTTGCCTCAGCCGATATGAGATTACCTATTCAATACGCGCTGACTTATCCTGAAAGAATTTTTTCATCAACAGAAAGTTTGGATTTTTGGAAAATAAAATCATTGACATTTGAAAAACCTGACGTTGAAACTTTTAAAGGATTGAAATTTGCATATGAGGCAGGAAAAACAGGCGGAACTGCTCCATGTATTTTTAATGCGGCAAATGAAATTGCAGTTGAAAAATTTTTAAACGGCGAAATAAAATTTTTGGACATTTATAAGATAATCGAAGAAGTTTTGAATCGGCGCGAAATAATTTTTAATCCCGATCTTGAAACTTTAATTGCCGAAGATAAAATTTCTCGTTCAATCGCAAAAAATTTAATTGTGTGATATAATAAAAAAAAATTTTTGAATTATGAATTTAAATTTGATTTGTAATTCATTTTTAATTTGTAATTAATTGTTATTTAATCTTCGACGCTGTATAATAAAGGAGGAAATAAAATTTTTGATTGGAGGTTGACGAAAATGAAAATAAAAGAACTAATGTTGAGCTGTTTTTTTACAATCGGCTTGATGTTTATGAATTTAAATATTTCAAATGCAGAAATTATAGAGCAGACAGTCGAGGCTGTGGGAGAATACAGACTCGGAGACAATGACACGCGAGCACAAGCAAAAGATTTGGCACTTTCCGATGCAAAAAGAGTTGCCGCCGAAAAAGTTCTTGTATACGTAAAAACAAATTCAAATATTGAAAACTATGAAGTAATAAAAGACAGCATTGAAACATACACGCAGGCAAAAATGCAAATTCTAGATCAAAAATATTCGTTCACGGGCGAGGAAGGAACAATTTGCCAGGCGAATATAGTTGCGAATGTTAAAATTGACATTGATGAAATAGAACGTCAGCACAGAGAAGAAGAGCAGCGCAAAATTGATGAGCAGCGTCGCAAAGATGAAGAGGAACAAAGAAAAATTGATGAGCAGCGTCGTCAAGAAGAGGAACAGCGTCAAAGAGAGGAACAAAAAAAGAATGAACGACAAAATCGCGACACAGATATTTTAAAAACTATAATAGCGGTTGTGCTTGATAAAATTTAAGAGGTGAAAGTTTTTGATATTAACGATAATTTCGGCTGTATTTGTATTCGGCTTATTGGTGTTGGTGCATGAATTCGGACATTTCATCACGGCGAAAATGACGGGAATGAGAGTAGATGAATTTGCGATCGGATTTGGTCCAAAATTAATAAGTACGAGAAAAGGTGAAACGATTTATTCAATTCGCGCAATACCACTCGGCGGATTCAATGACATAGCCGGAATGGATCCGACGAACAACGAGGCAGGAAGTCGCGGTTATTGTGAAAAGCCGGTCTTGTCTCGAATGATTGTAATACTCGCCGGTTCAGCGATGAATTTTGTGTTGCCGGTGATTTTATTTTTCGGAATATTTTTCTTTGCCGGAGTTGACGAGCCGTCGCCTGAACCTGTTATCGGCAATGTCATTGAAGGAAAAGCAGCAGAAGTTGCAGGATTAAAAAGCGGCGACAGAATTATCAGCGTCAATGGAAACGAGGTAAAAACTTGGACAGATTTTACAAGTCAACTTCAAAACATGGACGAAAATACAAATGTAAATCTTTCATATGAACGTGACGGAAATATTTCGGAAACTTTACTTCAGCCGACTTATGACAAATCAAGCAAAAGATTTTTAATCGGTGTACAAAGTGATGTGATTCATCACGACGCAGGATTTTTTGAGTCAATCAAACTTGCTCTTCAACGAACATTTGAAATAATTGCAATGATGTTGCACGGCTTGAAAGAAATATTTATGAGTCCGTCGCAGGCAGAACTTGCAGGACCGATCGGAATAGCGCAAATGGCAGGAAAAGTTGCAGAGACAGGATTTGTTCCGCTGTTAAATTTCGCCGCGCTTTTGAGTTTAAATCTCGGAATAATAAATTTATTGCCTGTTCCTGCTCTCGACGGCGGTCATTTCGTAACGCTTGCACTTGAAGCAGTAAGAGGAAAACCGCTCGGACCGAAAGCAATTATTTATGCTCAAAGAGTAGGTGTTGTTTTGCTCCTTCTTTTAATGCTTTTCGCAACAAAAAATGATATTGTCCGCGTATTTTTCAGTTAAATTTTTTTAAATTTTGAGGTGATGAAATGTTTATTGGAACGATTGACAATTTAAAAAGTTATCTTCATCAGCCGATTCTTATTGAAGTATTAAAATATCTCAAGACAACCGATTTTTCAAAGAAAGAAACCGGCGAATATCAACTTGACGACAAAGAAATAAAAGTAATAATAGATCGTTACGAGACGAAAAAATCAGAAGAGGCAAAACCGGAGACGCATATAAAAAATATTGATTTTCAATTTATCGTTGAAGGCGAAGAGTCATTGGGATGGTGTCCGCTGAGTCCCGATCTTGAAATTGCCGAAGAATACGATGAAAAAAATGACGTAACTTTTTACAAAAAATTAGTTCCTGAAAGCTGCGTTATTTTGACCAAAGGTAATTTTGTCGTCCTCTATCCGGATGATGTTCATTCTCCTTGTGTTTCGATTGATGAAAATGAACCGTCAAAAGTGACAAAAGTTATTTTAAAAATTCCCGTTAATCTTTTGCAGTAATTGGAGCGAATGAAATGAACGTAAGAAGGATATTTGTCGAAAAACGAAAAAATTTTGATGTTCCGGCACAACAAATGCTTGATGATTTACGTGAAACATTGGAGATTGACAATTTAAAAAATTTGAGACTTTTTCAGCGTTATGACATTGAAGGACTTGACGAAAATGAATTTGAATCCGTAAAAAAAATTGTCTTCAGCGAACCGCCTGTTGATTCAATTTTTGAGGAAAATCTTCCGAAGATTGACAACGCTGAAATTTTTGCGATTGAATATTTGCCGGGACAATATGATCAGCGAGCCGATTCCGCCGCTCAATGTGTGCAGCTTGTTACTGGAAAGGAACGGCCGACAATTAAAACGGCGCAGGTTATTGCATTAATCGGGGACGTAAGCCGGCAAGACGTTGAAAAAATAAAAAAATATTTGATAAATTCAATCGAAAGCCGCGAGGCAAAATTTGAAAAACCGACGACATTAAAAATTAAAACAAAAGAACCTGCCGACGTTGAAATTTTAAACGTCTTTAATAATCTTAATGATTCCGAGCTTGATAATTTTTTGAAATTGCGCGGTTTTGCGATGAGTTTTGACGATTTAAAATTCTGTCAAAAATATTTTCGCGAAACTGAAAAGAGACCTCCGACAATTACCGAATTGAAAGTAATAGATACATATTGGAGCGATCATTGCAGACATACAACCTTCACGACTGCGATTGATGAAATTGTTTTTGAAGGAGTTGACGACAAAGATCCGAAATTTTATATTCCCGCAATAATGAATGCATACAAACAATTTTTGGCGGATCGAAGCAAACTTTACGGCTCACATTCGGGACGAGCAATTTCATTGATGGAAATAGCAACGCTCGGAACAAAAAGCCTTCGTTATGACGGAATGCTGCCTGATTTGGACGTATCGGAAGAAATAAATGCCTGCAGTTTCATCACACAAATTGAAGTTGACGGGAAATTTGAAGATTGGCTGATTATGTTTAAAAATGAAACGCACAATCACCCGACTGAAATTGAACCGTTCGGAGGTGCGGCGACATGTTTGGGCGGAGCAATTCGTGACCCGTTAAGCGGTCGCTCATATGTTTATCAAGCAATGCGTGTTACGGGTGCGGCTGATCCTCGTCGTCCGATCTCAGAAACTTTGCAGGGAAAATTGCCTCAGAAAAAAATTACACGCGGAGCGGCTCAAGGTTATTCGTCATACGGAAATCAAATCGGAATAGCAACGGGACAAGTTCACGAAATTTATCACGAAGGATATTTGGCTAAAAGAATGGAAATCGGCGCGGTAGTCGGAGCAGTTCCAAAAGAAAATGTAATTCGACAAAAACCGATCGCAGGTGACATTGTAATTTTGCTCGGAGGAAGAACCGGACGAGACGGAATAGGAGGAGCAACAGGTTCAAGCAAAGAGCACACGACCGAATCAATAACAACTGCAGGAAGTGAAGTTCAAAAAGGAAATCCGCCGACTGAAAGAAAAATTCAAAGACTTTTCCGCAATCCGAATGTTTCAAAATTAATTAAGCGTTGCAATGATTTCGGAGCAGGAGGAGTATCGGTCGCAATCGGTGAACTTGCAAGCGGACTTGAAATAAATCTTGATGCCGTCAAAAAAAAGTATGAAGGTCTCGACGGCACCGAACTTGCAATTTCGGAAAGTCAGGAACGAATGGCAGTTGTTTTGAGTCCGAATGATGTTGAGACTTTTAAAAAATTTGCAGACGAAGAAAATTTAGAGACAACTGAAGTGGCGGTTGTCACCGATGAAAAACGTTTGGTAATGAATTGGCGAGGCAAAAAAATTGTTGACGTGAGCAGAGATTTTTTTGATACAAACGGAGTGCGTCAACATATTACGGCACATATTCATTCATCTGAAAAATTTATTCCTCTGCTCGAAACGAATAATATTAAATATGAATGGCTGAAAAATCTCAAAGATTTAAATGTTTGCAGTCAAAAAGGATTGGCTGAAAGATTTGATTCAACGATCGGAGCGGCGACAGTTTTAATGCCGTTCGGCGGAAAAAATCAGTTGACACCGGCTGAAGGAATGGTTGCGAAAATTCCCGTTGACGGAAAAACAAATTTTGCAACTGCCATGACTTTCGGATTTGATCCTTACGTTGCGGAATGGAGTCCTTTTCACGGAGCGATTGACGCTGTAACTGCATCATTGACTAAACTTGTTGCACTCGGAGCGGATTTCAGAAAGGCTTATCTTTCATTGCAGGAATATTTTGAACGGCTCGGCGATGATCCCGACAAATGGGGAAAACCTGTCAGCGCATTGCTCGGAGCATTCAGCGCACAAAAAGGATTCGGAATTGCGGCAATCGGCGGCAAAGATTCAATGAGCGGCACTTTTGAAAATTTGAGTGTTCCGCCTACTTTGGTTTCGTTCGCTGTTGCTGTCGTCGATTCCGATAAAATTATTTCTCCTGAATTTAAAGCTCCAAATCACAAAATTTATTTTATACCTTCGTCGCGTGACAAATTCGGTGTTCCGATTTATAAAACTTTGAAAATTAATTTCCGAAAAGTTCACGATCTCATTAATGAAGGAAAAATTATTTCGGCCTCTGCAGTCGGACACGGCGGAATTGCGGCCTCTGTTTCAAAAATGGCTGTCGGCAATGACATTGGTTTCACTTTCAATAAGATAAAAATGTCGCTTGATGAATTTTTTAATTGGCGTGACGGCAGCTTGATTGTCGAGGCGGCTGACGATGTTGATTTAAGTGATGTTGAAAATTTTGTCGAACTCGGCAAGACGACGGCTGAACCTGAAATTATTTTTTGTGATACAACAATTTTACTTGATGAAATTAAATCGGCTTACACTTCAACACTTGAAAAAATCTTTCCAACAAAAGTAAATTCCTATTCTGAAATTGAAACTCGTAATGGAAAAAATAATTCAAATTTAAATGAGAAGAAAAATAAATCGACATTCAGCATTAAAAATTCATCATTGAAAATTTTTATTCCCGTCTTTCCCGGTACAAATTGCGAATATGACAGCGCGAAGGCTTGGCGAGAGGCAGGCGGCGAACCCGATATTTTTGTTATTCGCAATCTTACTCCTTCAGCGGTTGAAGAAAGTATTGAGGCTGTCGTCAAAAAAATAAATTCTTCACAGATTATAATGCTGCCTGGAGGATTCAGCGGAGGAGATGAACCTGACGGAAGTGGAAAATTTATTGCGGCAATGTTCCGTCAACCGAAAATTTCTGAGGCTGTCATGGAACTTTTAAATAAACGCGACGGATTAATTTTAGGAATTTGCAACGGCTTTCAGGCATTATTGAAACTTGGTCTTCTTCCTTACGGTGAAATTCGTCCGCTTGATGAATTTTCTCCGACTCTCACTCATAATAATTTGGGTCGTCATGTGAGTTGCATGGTCAATACTCGAATCACTTCAAACAATTCTGCCTGGCTTTCAAATTTCAAAGTCGGCGACGTTCATACAATCGCAGTCAGTCACGGCGAAGGAAGATTTTTTGCAAATAACGATTGGCTTGAAAAACTCGCGGCGAACGGACAAATTGCAACTCAATATGTCGATGAAAGTAATAATCCGACTATGAATCTTCCTTTCAATCCGAACGGTTCGATTGCGGCGATTGAAGGAATAACGAGCATTGACGGCAGAATTTTCGGCAAGATGGGACATTCCGAACGTCGTGGCGATAATCTTTACAAAAATATTTTCGGCAATAAAAATCAATCAATTTTTGAAAACGGAATAAATTATTTCAAATAAAAAATTTTTTCAATAAAAAAGCAGGTTTTCAATCGCCTGCTGTTTTTTTATTATTTTTTTTAATTCATTCCGGCAAAATTTCAATCCAATAGCCGTCGGGATCATTTATAAAATAAATTCCCATTGCCTCATTTTCGTAACAAATACAATTCATTTTTTTATGCAATTCGTGTGCCTTATCAAAATTTTTTGTCGTCATTGCAAGATGAAATTCATTGTCGCCGAGATTGTACGGTTCTTTACGATCTTTGAGCCATGTAAGTTCCAAAAGATGTTGACTTTGTTTGTGATCGCCGAGATAAACGAGAATGAAATTTCCCGCATTCATTCGGCTGACTTCTTCCAAATTCAAAGCCTCTTTATAAAATTTTAAACTTCTTTCCAAATTCAAGACATTCAAATTATTGTGAGCAAATTTAAACATTGAAAACACCTCTAAATTTTATTTTCAGTTCCGTTGAGCAATCTTTTAATATTCGGTCTGTGTCTCATTACAATTAAAGTTGCCGTAAAAACTCCGAAATCGAAAAACGGCAGAGGATATTCAAAATAAACGGTTAAAATCGGAACGAGAATTGAGGAGACGATTGAACCGAGTGAAACATAACGAGTTGCAAAAACAATCGCGAGCCATACCAAAAAAACGATCAATGCAATTTCAGGCATCATTACCGTTACAACTCCCAATCCCGTTGCAACTGCTTTACCGCCTTGAAACGCTGTAAAAATCGAAAAGACATGACCGGCAATCGCCATAACTCCGATTATCACCATTGACCACGCAGTTCCGATAAAATTCATTGCAATCAAAACCGGAATTACACCTTTCAAAAAATCCAGAATGAAAATTAAAATCCCTGCTTTTTTCCCGAGTACTCTCCAAGCATTCGTTGCGCCGATATTTCCGCTGCCGTGTTCTCTCAAATCAACTTTCCAAAACATTTTTCCGAAAATTAAACCGTTCGGAATCGAGCCGATAAAATAACTCAGAACCAAACAAATAATCCAAGTTAAAATTTCCATTGAATCACCTCGTTAAAAATTCGCGAGTCTCAAAATTCTTTCACACAACTCCGGAAATTCAATCCCTGCAGCGGCGGCGGCATCCGGCACCAATGAGGTTTCAGTCATTCCCGGTACGCTGTTCACTTCTATTACATACGGTTCATTTTCTTCGGAAAGCATTATATCTACTCGTGCAACTCCGCTGCATTTGCAAACGTCAAATACTTTTATGGCGATTGATTGAATTTTTTCTGTCAACTCTTTTGAAATTTCCGCCGGACAAATATGTGTCGATGCTCCTTTTGTGTATTTGCTTTCATAATCGTAACGTCCCGAAACGGTTGTAATTTCAATTACCGGAAAAGCCTCCGCATGTTCGGAATTTCCCCAGACTGCTACAGTCAATTCGCGGCCTTTGATGAACTCTTCGACAATTATCTCATCACCGAATTCAAATGCCGAACGAGCCGCATATGCCAAATCAGATTTTTTTTCAACGATATAAACTCCGATACTTGAGCCTTGAGTCGGTGCTTTAATCACGACAGGAAATCCAAACGTTTTTTCAATATTGTCTGCAATCGTTTTACTTCTTTCTTTCGCAGTCTTACGATATACGACAAATTTCGGTGTTGGAATATTTTTTGCATTGAAAATTCTCTTCGCCATAATTTTATCCATAGTCAACGCAGCACTTAATACGCTTGAACCTGTATAAGGAATGTCGAGCATTTCCAAAGTTCCTTGAATTAATCCGTCTTCGCCATATTTTCCGTGAAGTGCATTGAAAACTATATCGCAATCGGCCGAGCGAATTTCACTTGCAAATGTCTGCGGATTTAATTCCATTCCTTCGGCATCATATCCTTTTTGTTGAAGTGCATTTAAAATTGCTTTACCGGTTCTTCGCGAAACTTCAGCCTCAGTTGATGTGCCTCCCATTACGACAATTATTTTTTTTCTACGTTTCAACATTTCAACCAGCGTTTCACCGACTTTATAAACGTCGCCTGCTCCCATTGTTATTACAAGATCGCCTTCTTCAACAAAATCAACGAGATAATCTGCAATCGCATCAACATTCGGAATATATGAAACGTCTTGATTTGTAGTGTCAAGAACTTCTTTCAAAATTGATTCGCCGCTTACTCCTTCAATCGCTTTTTCTCCGGCTGCATAAATATCTGTCAAAACCAAAACATCAGTTTCTTTGAAGGCGTTTCCAAATTCTTTGAGCAAAAGTTTTGTCCTTGAATAACGATGAGGTTGAAAGACACAAATTAATCTTTTGGGATTTGTTTCGCGAGCCGCCTTGAGTGTCGCCGCTATTTCCGTCGGATGATGTGCGTAATCGTCAACTATCCAAACATTTTTAACATGTCCTTTCGTCTGAAATCTGCGTTTTGCTCCGTGAAATTGTGAAAGTCCTTTGGCAATATCTTCAAAATCAACTCCGACTTGCATTGAAACCGCAATCGTTGCAAGTGCATTCAAAATATTATGTTGACCGTGAATTTTTAAATTGATTCTTCCAAGCTCTTTTTTCTCATTAAGATTGCAGATGACATCAAAATTAATTCCTTCGGCAGTTTTTTCAATATTTTTCGCCATATAATCCGATTCGTTTTCAATTCCGTATGAAATTATTTTACGATCTATTTTTTCCGAAAGCTCTCTCAAATTTTCATTATCGAAACAGAGAACTGCAACGCCTTTTTTCTTGCTAGTATTTTCAATGAAAGTTTTAAATGCTTTACGAATATTTTCAAGTGTTCCGTAATGATCGAGATGATCATCTTCAACATTAGTGACAACTGAAATCATCGGCTTGAGTTTTACAAATGAGCCGTCGCTTTCATCAGCCTCCGAAACAAGCCAATCACCTTTTCCGAGAATTGCACTCGTTCCCAAATCTGCAGATTCACCGCCGATTATAATGGTCGGATCAACATTTGCATTGAAAAGTACAAATCCGATCATTGATGTTGTCGTCGTTTTACCGTGTGCACCTGCTACTGCTATTCCTTTTTTTGAATTTAAAAGTGCCGCATTTATGTCGGAACGATGCAAAATATTCATGTTAAATTTTTTCGCCGCCGCAATTTCCGGATTATCTTGAGGAATTGCCGAAGAAATTACTACTGCATCAATATCGTTTTGAATGTTGCTTTCATTATGTCCGATATAAATTTTTGCGCCGTGTCCGCTGAGCATTTTAATTGTCGGTGAGTCTGCTCGATCCGATCCGCTGACTTCAAATCCCATATCAAGCAAAATTCTTGCAAGAGGACTCATTCCCGCTCCGCCTATTCCGACAAAATGAATTTTTTTAATGCCTTTCAATATCAAAATTTTTCACCTCTGTAAATTTTTATTGTTCAAACCACATTTTAAATATTTTATGAATGTCTATCGTCAAATCTTCAAAAATCGAAACTTTTATTTTGGTTTTGATTTCGTCTTTATCTTCATCTTCATCGTCATCATCTGCTATCGAATAAATTTCATCAAGGATAAATTTTCCTTCGACCAGATGATAAACTTCAACCGACTTATTCAGCGGATCGACTATCCAATATTCTTTTACGCCAAATTTTTCATATGAAAAAAATTTTTTTGTGCGATCATTTTTCATTGTTGCTCTTGAAAGAATTTCGACAATCAAATCAGGTGCTCCGAGAATTTTTTTGCCGTTTTTAATTTTTTCAAAATCGCAGACGACGCTGACATCAGGCATATAATGTTCCTTTTGATTGAAATAAACATCTGTGTTGTCGCCGAAAACTTCAGCTTTAATATTATTTTCTGTAATATACTTATCAAATATAATAAGCAATCTCTTTACTATAATACTGTGAGTAAGGTTTGGTGCAGGCGACATAATAAATTTTTCTCCTCCTATAATTTCATATTTCGGCTTACCATAAATTTTTCCATCGTACATTTCAAGTTTACATTCGCCTTCACTCTCTCCATAATCAACGCCGTCATAAATAAAATGTTTCAATGCCGTCTCCATTTTATTCACTCCCTTGCAAGATTCAAAATCATTTCTGAAATTTCTTCTGCTGCTTTAGGTCGTCCGAGATTTTTGCTTGCGACTGACATTTTTTTCAATTCATCGGGATTTTTTAAAAGTTCATCAATTGTCTTTTGAAGAATTTCGGAATTTAAATCTTGATTCAGAATCATTCGAGCAGCTCCGGCATCAACCAATGCTTGAGCGTTATATTCCTGATGATTTTCTGCGGCGTAAGGATAAGGAATCAAAATTGACGGAATACCTCGTGCAGTAAGTTCGGCAAGACCTGTTGCACCTGCTCTGAAAATTGCAAGATCAGACATTGCCATTGCTTGAGGCATATTATAAAGATACGGTTCGACACGAATATTTTTAAAATTTTTTATGTCAATTCCCGCCTCGTTAAGTCGATTCATTACATCATCAAATTCACCTTTGCCGGTTACATGCAGATATTGTGCAGTCGGATTTTTCGCAGCATTAATTAAAACATCAATCATTGCACGATTTATACTTCTTGCTCCGCGACTTCCTCCGCTTATTAAAATTACAGGCAACTCATCAACAAAATTAAAATGCTTTAGTCCTTCTTCGCGAGTTCCTTTTAAAACTTCAGAGCGAATCGGATTGCCGGTATAAATTGTTTTCTCCTCAGGAAAATGTTTTAATGCTACTTCACAGCCGACTGCAATTTTGGTGACGAATTTTGAAAGAATTTTATTTGTAATTCCCGCGACAACATTTTGCTCTTGAATGAGAGTAGGAACTTTTAAAAGACTTGCTGCAAGAAGAATCGGACCGCATACATAACCGCCTGTTCCGACAACAACATTCGGCTTAAAATTTTTGATAACTTTCATTGCTTTTTTGACGCTCAAAATTGCATTTGCCGCACGTTTGAAATTTGACAATGTGAAATGTCTTTCAAATCCTCCTGCCAAATCCAACGCAAAAAATGGAATATTTTCCTTCGGTATGATGTCGGATTCAAGTCCTTGACGAGTTCCGACGTAAAGAAATTCCGTTTCAGAATTTTTTTCTTGAATCATTCTTATCAGCGTCAACGCAGGATATATATGTCCTCCTGTGCCTCCGCCGCTTACTATGATTTTTATTTAAATCAACTCCTCTTACTTTAATATCTGTAAAATGCGCCTTCAATTAACTCACTCAATTCTTTTACTGCTTTTGCTTCATAGAAACCTCTTTAATTTGTTTTAATTCTTCAGCCGTGAATTGATATTTTTGTCCGCAAAATTGACAGCTTACCTCTGCATGACCGTCATCAATCAAACTTTGCAAATCATCACGGCTTAAACTCATTAAAACTTCTTCAATTCTTTGTCGATTGCAATGACATCTGAATTTTAAATAAGTCGTTTTCAAAAATTTTACATTGAGACCTTCGCAAATTTTTAAAATAATTTCGTTCGTATCAAGACCGTCTGCAATTAAATCTGTTACTGAATTTATATTTTTCAAATTATTTTCGAGTGTTTCAATAACTTCATCGCTTACATTCGGCAACGGCTGAACAAAAAAACCTCCTGCGGCTTTCACGCTGAAATCTTTATCAATCAAAACTCCCAATCCGATACTTGAAGGAGTCTGTTCCGAAACGTAAAGATAATTTATCAAGTCGTCTGCAATTTCACCTGATACAATTTCACAACTGCCGGTAATATTTTTTTTTAGACCTGTGAAACGTGTAACGGTTAGCAATCCGTTTTTGCCTACTCCTCCTGCGACATCAATTTTTCCTTTCGAGTTGAGAGACAAATTTACTTTTGGATTTTCAACATAACCGCGAGTAAATCCTTCAGGAACTGCATCGGCAACAATTTTTCCGAGTGGTCCGCCGCCTTGAATTGAAATTGTAATAGCCTCATCATTTTTTAAATTCGCCGCAAAAAGTAATGCACCTGTCATAGTTCGACCAAGTGCCGCAGCTGCAGTCGGATAACATTCGTGACGTTTGACTGCCTCGCCGACCAAATTCGTCGTTATCGCTGAAAATATTCTTACTCCTTCAGCCGTCGCTTTCACTAAATTATCTTTCATAAAAATTTTTTTACCTCACAAAACTTTTTCATAAAAATTTTATTTATTTGAGTTTAATATTTGCAACAATATTTGTCAACAGAAACATTGCACATTATTATATATTTGTGATAAAATCAATTTAAACTCGGAGGTGTTTTGAATTGAAAATTTTTAAAATAATATTTGCATTGATGATGATAATTTTCGGCGGAGCAATGGCGGACGATTTTTTTTCGTTGGGAACATTAATTTTAATCGGAGGAGTTTTAATCGGCGGTCATTCAATTTATGAATTGAGAAAGAAAGATGATATTCCGCGACTTTCATTGAAAGATATTGACGAGGAAAAAGTTCAACTGCTCAGCGAAAATTTTGATAAAGCTGTGACGGATTACAGATATTTAAAATCAATGCAAGGCAATCTCAGCGACAAGGAAATGAATAATCATCTTGACAGAATGCAGAGAACGGCGAAAAATTTAATTCTGCATTTGGAAAAACATCCCGAGAGAATACCTTCAGCATTTAAATTTATTGACTATTATCAAGATCGTGCAGTCAAAATAGTTCAGCAGTATCAAGATTTGGAAGAAACGGAATTGACTACCGAAAAAGTACGTGAATTAAAAGAAAGAATGAAATCAACTTTTGCCTCACTCGACGAGGCTTATACCGAACAATTTGAAAAAGTTTTGAATGAACAAATGCTTTCGGTTGATGCAGAATTGAAAGTCATGGAGCAGCAGCTTGACGCAGAAGGAATAAAAATTTCTAAAAAAGAATCAGATCCGCTCAAAATTGATGAAATTGATCTTGGTGAACTTGATGAAAATGGAAATGTTATTTATAATCCTTACAACAAACAAATTGGAAGAAAACATCGACCAAAATACGGCAGACCCATAATGGATTTAAATAATTTGACGATAATTCCAGAAGGCAAACGTGCAATGGTAATTCAAAAAAAAATGATTCAATCGATACTTGCAATATTTTTCGGAGCACTTGGTGCACATAAATTTTATCAAGGTAAAACTGCATCAGGATTTTTCAGATTAATATTATCCTTGACTTTCGTGATGATGCCGCTGATGTCATTCATCGGATTTTGTGAAGGAATACGTTATCTTTTCATGTCGATTGATGATTTTTATTTGCAATATGTTGATGATGAAAACGACAAATAATTTTTAAAATTTGGAGGTAATTTCAAATGGCAGAAATAAATTTAGAAGATCTAATGAAAAATAAAGCGAAGGAAGAATCAACCGAAGTGACAGTAATTCCCGAAAAAGAAATTGCAAAAGTCACTCAGCAGGTTGAAACTCTTACGCCGGAAGAACAAAGAAAAGTGCAGTCGATCAAAGACAATATTGATATGATGGATTCAAGCACGCCGTTGAAATTCGGAGTGGAAGCGCAAAAGGAAATAAAACAATTTTCGGAAAGTGTTTTATCAAAAGTAAGAAGTAAAGACAGCGGACAAGTCGGAGAACTTTTAAATGATTTGGTCGGCAAAGTTCGTTCATTCAACGTTAGCGAGAAAAAAAGTTTTCTGGAAAACATTCCTTTTTTAAGTGGACTCGTAAACAAAGCACAGGATATTAAATCAGGTTACGATAAATTATCAACTCAAGTTGACATCATTGAACAAGGTTTGGAACGTTCAAAAGTAAAATTGATGGAAGATATAGTTATGTTCGATACACTCTATCAAAAAAATTTGGGATATTTTAAAGATTTACAATTATACATTCGAGCCGGCGAAGAAAAATTGCAGGAAATGAGAGACGTAACGATGCCGAAATTGAAAGCACAGGCGGCGGCATCAAATGAACCTATGGCGGTGCAAGTCGTCAGCGATTTTGAACAGAGTGTGGATCGTTTTGAAAAAAGACTTCACGATTTAAAAATAAGTAAGACATTGGCAATTCAACAGGCACCTCAAATAAGATTGATACAAAACAATGACAGATTGCTCGTCGACAGAGTGCAGGCAGCAATTTATCACACGATACCGCTTTGGAAAAATCAACTTGTAATAGCACTCGGATTGCAAAGTCAGCAGGAGACGATAAAATTACAAAGAGCCGTAAGCGATGCGACGAATGATCTTTTAAAAAGAAACGCGGAAATGTTAAAACAAAATACGATTGAAACGGCGAAAGAAAATGAACGCGGAATTGTGGACATAGACACAGTTAAAAAAGTCAACGAAGATTTAATTTCTACGATAGAAGAGACGGTAAGAATACAGGAGGACGGACGAAAAAAACGAGCAGACGCAGAAAAAGAACTTATTGCAATAGAAGGACGTTTGAAGGACGCATTGCTCAAAAACAGCGAGAGATTTCCGAAGTAAAAAATTTTTGTGAGGTGAAAAATATGTTGAGGAAAATTTTTTTGACAAATATTTTTCTGTTGATGATTTTTATAATTTCAAATTCAACATATGCCGCAACTGCACCACCGATTAACGAATATTATTTTTCATGCAAGAGACTTGTAAATTACAAAGGAAATGCCGAAATTTTCGATCACAAAATATATTATTTCAGCGAAGGTGAAAATAAATGTCTTGTGTTTATATGTCACGGTTCGGTTGACAGCAACGGAAATTATTGTGCGTGGCTTTTTGGAAAACCTCGTCAAGATTACGCGCAGGCAATCGCGGAGACGATAGCATATTGGACGAAGAACGGATATTTAAATTGCGGAGCATATAATTATATTTTTATGAGTAGTTGTCATCAAGGTTACGCACCGAAACAAACGCGAATGCCGGTATTTGATATTGATATAGCGATGGCGAGCAGGTGCAAAGGTTTGACGTATCATTCCGAAGAATTTGATGCAAACGGAAATGTAATTAAATTGGCATTGTGGCGGGACAATGATTCATCAGCGGATTTGAATAAACAATCGACAAATGTTTCAAATACTTCCAAAGGCGAAAATTTAAGATATGCGACCGATGACGAGAAAGCAAAATTGATTGTGAATTGAGAATTAAAATAAAAAATGAAATGAAAACGTGTGAAAATTTATTCATGCGTTTTTTTATTTTCAGAAACAATTTATAAAAAGTTTAAACTTTATTTAAAAAATTGTAAAAAGAATGAAATAAACTTAGTAAAAGAATTTTTGAGCGAGGCGATTATAAAAAGAAATTTTTCGGAGAGGTGGTATTTTATGATTGTCAGATTGCAGGAAGGTCAAGGAATTGATCTTAAAGATGAAAACGGCGTTGAAATGGATAATGTTAAAATTAAATTGGGCTGGAGAGTGCCGGGTAATCCGAGCGGAATGTGGTTTGCGAATTTTTTTGAACAAAATGTTGTTGAGTGCAATGCTTATATGTTGATGTGTCAGGACTCTTCGATGATTGATGATGAGGATGTCATAAGTTATTGCAATCCTGAACATGATTCAAAATCCGTGCGTTATCTTGGAAAGTGTCTGAATGAACGCGGTAAAGTTTCTGAATTGATGTCAATCAATCTTGAAAAAGTTCCGTTGAAGTATGACAGCATAGTTTTCATGGCTGATATTGACAGGACGAGTGATTTAAATCAACATTTCGGCATGATAAAAGATGCTTACATTCAAATTATTGAAGGCAGCAGTAATCAAAAATTTTGTCAGTATGATTTGACAGAAGAATATGACGGCGTAATTTCATTGGTATTCGGGATAATGTTTCGCAATGATGAAGGTTGGAAATTTATGGCACTCGGCGAAGGTAGCAGAGAAGAATTTGGTTACATGATAAAACAAATCCGGGATTTTGAACTTTCAAATGCAATAGCACTTTAAGATTTTTTTAAAAGCGAAAAAAATTTGAGCCGATTGAAGGCTCTTTTTTAGTTTGCAATTTTATTCAGAAAAAAATTTATCCTGCCAAAACTTGACCGAAATAAACTACTGCACCCATGAAAATTATGAACGGAATATAAAATTTGACGGCGAAAGCCAAAAGTTGAGAATCTGCACCTTGAACGCCGATAGCCGCAGAACCGATTGCAATCGACAAAGGAGAAATCATTTTTCCAGCACAAGCTCCGGTTGCATTGGCAGCAGCGACCCAAGCCTGAACATTTTCTGATGAACCTATTGCCTGGCATGCGATAACTTGAAGTTTTCCGAAAAGAACACAGCTTGAAGTGGCTGAACCTGTTATATAAGTTCCGACTGAACCAAGAAATGCCGCAATCGCAGGATAACCTGTTCCTGTCATTGCAACGGCAGTATCTGCAATCTGTCCTGTCATTCCGCTGTAACCCATGACTTTTGCAGTCGCGATAACCGCAATAATTGTTACCATCGTAAATTTTAAACCGTTGACGGTTCGTCCGAGTACACCGAACATTTCATTAAATGTTGCGCCTTGCTTTAGTCCGCCTAAAAATGCAGCAATCAAAATCAAAACGCCGGGAGTATTGACCCAAACGAATGTATAAGGTGAACCTCCTTCGCCTGTGTAAATCGGCACGCTTGATTTAATCGTCATCAATGCAGAATTAATCGGCGGCACAAGTTTACTTGTGAAAAGCAAAAATATAAAAATCAAAATGAACGGCATGCAGGCAGTCAAAGCCATTGAAGAATCAATTTTGGTTTCGGCTTGAGAAGGCATCGCATATTCGGGATCATCAACAGGAAATTTTTTTGCAAGAACAACGATAGTTCCCATCGTGGTGATTGCACCTGCGACAACTGCAAGTTCGGGACCGACAAACATTGAAAGTGCAAGTTCGGGAACGAAAAAGGATAATCCCGATCCAAGACACATTATCGTCATGCCCTTTAGTGCTTTCAATGATCCGCCGGTTACAATTACCATCAGCCACGGACAAAGTAACGTCAAAACTCCGAGTTGAAGACTTGTAAAAGTCGCAAGCTGAATTGGATCTATGCTCGTGACATTTGCAAGAGTGACGAGAGGAATCCCGATTGAACCGTAAGCAGTCGGAACTGAATTTGCAATCAGACAAACGCTGACCGACAAAATCGGATTGATTCCAATTCCCGCCAGCATTCCTGCAGGCACGGCAATTGCTGTTCCGAATCCTGCCATTCCTTCCAAAAATCCGCCGAATCCCCAGCCGATTAAAAGAATTAAAACTCTTCGATCATGACTGACACTCGTCAACATATCTTTGATTGTGTCCATCGCTTTTGTGTGAAGAACCAAATTATAAGTGAAAATTGCAGCAACGATAACCAAAAGAATCGGCCAGCATGCAAGTGCAAGACCTTCAAGCACAGCTTCAACCGCGTATTGAGTTTCCATCGACCAAACGCCGATTCCTGCCGCCAATGAAATTATCAACGCTATTACACATGCTTTCCACGGCGACATTTTTATAACTGCCAATGCCAACACTAACCACAATATTGGTGAAAGTGCGAGTAAAAACATCAATATAATCCACCACCTTTTATTTTTTAAGCCGAAGTATTTTCTTCATCATCGGGAGTATCAGGTTCGTCATTCGTTTTATCGAGATTGATTCGTTGACTTTCATCAAGCGGCAAAATTTTTGGAGGTTCACCGTCATTAATGCACGATTCGGTAATTACAACTTTTCGAGGTTCATTCGTTTTCGGAATATCGTACATTACATCAAGCATTGTATCTTCAATAATTCCTTTGAGACTTCTTGCACCAGTTTTTCTTTCAATCGCTTTCTTTGCAACTGCTCTCAATGCCGATTCTTCAAATTCAAGTTTTACGTTGTCCATCTCCATTAATTTTTCATATTGCTTGACAGGGGCATTTTTCGGCTCAGTTAAAATTCTCAGCAATGAATCTTCATCAAGAGTTTCGAGCGTGCAAATGACAGGAAGTCGTCCGATAATTTCGGGAATGATTCCGTATTTCATCAAATCTTCAGGTCGGACTTGATGAATGAGTTCATCATAACGTTTCGATTCGTCTTCATTGCTCGGAATGTCAACGCCGAATCCCATTCCTGCTGCATTTTTTTTGATACGCTTTGCAACAATTTTTTCTATTCCGACGAAGGCACCGCCGACTATAAATAAAATATTTCGCGTGTTGACTTTAATTGTCGGAGCTTCCGGATGCTTTCTCTGACCGCGTGCAGTAAATTCAACCGCACTACCTTCAAGCATTTTCAAAAGTCCCTGCTGAACTCCCTCATGTCCGGGATCGGCTGTTATTGAATTATTTTCGCCGGATTTTCTTGCAATTTTATCAAATTCATCAAGATAAATTATTCCGTGCTCGGTTTTTTCAATATCTTTGCCTGCCGCGTAATAAAGATTTCTTACGGCAACTTCAACATCTGCTCCGACAAATCCCGCCTCAGTCAAACTTGATGCGTCGGTAACCGCAAACGGAATATCCAAAAGCCGCGAAAGATGACTTAAAAGCGCAGTTTTTCCGCAGCCTGTCGGACCTAAAATTATTACATTTGATTTGTCAAGTTCCTCTTCGCCGCTTTCATGTTCATAATCGTAAAGCATTCTTTTATAATGATTGTAAGCCGCGACCGAAAGAATTTTTTTTGCGCGTTCCTGCTTGATTATAAATTCATCAAGATATGCTTTTATTACATGAGGTTTATTTTTTTTGAGAACTTTTTTGAGTTCGGAAGAAAATCCGTGCGATTGCTGCTGAGGTTCGGCATTATTTTTAACTGCGTCATGCTCATCAAGGAATCGACTCACCTCACGAATACAATTTTTACATATCGCAAAACCTGTGTTCGGATCAAAAATCGGTATATCATATTGATCATGTACTTTTATTCTTCTTCTGCAAAGACTGCATCTGACTTCTTGAACAGGCATTTAAACATCTCCTCAAAATTTTTTACATTCAGATTATAAAACGAATAACAAAAATGAGCAATATATTTTTTTGAAAACTTTAATTTTTCATTTTCATCAACCGCAAAAATTTTCACAGCTCAAAAAATTTTCGGAGGCTGAAAAATTTTTTCATCTGAAATTATTTTTTCTTATCATAAAATCAATGATTCGTATGTTGCAGGAATTACAAAAAAAATGTCGAAACGAAAAGAAAAATTTGTATTAAGGAGATGAGTTTAATGGAAATGCTGATCGGCTTTATTGTTCTGCTCGCATGTTTGATTATCGGCGTGCGGCACGGAGGCATCGGACTTGCAGTTATAAGCGGTGTCGGACTTGTTATTTTTACTTTCGTTTTCGGTTACAAACCCGGTACTCCTCCAATTGATGTTATGCTTACAATTTTGGCAGTCGTTACCTGTGCAGGTTTTCTTCAAACTTCAGGCGGTTTAACTGTCATGCTTAAATACGCCGAACAATTTTTACGCAATAATCCAAAACAAATTACAATTTTTGCTCCGTTGACGACCTGGTTTTTGACTGTCCTCTGCGGAACAGGGCACGTTGTTTATACAATGTTCCCGATTATTTACGATATTGCAATCAAGCAAGGCATTCGTCCCGAACGTCCAATGGCTGTTTCGTCAGTCGCCTCTCAAGCAGGAATTTGTGCCTCGCCTGTTTCGGTCGCCGTCGTTTCGATGATTACTTTCATGGCAGGTGCAGGTCATAATTACAGCGTCCTTCAAATTTTATCAATCGCCATTCCTGCTACAGGTTTAGGTGTATTTTTCGCGGCTCTTTGGAGTACCAGACGCGGTAAAGAACTTGCAGACGATCCCGAATTTCAAGCGTTTGTTAAAGACCCCGTAAATAAAGATTATGTTTACGGCGACTCTGAATCACTTCTCAATAAAGAACTTCCGAAAAGTTTTTATCATGCAATGTACATTTTCTTCTGCGGAATTATCGTTATCGCTCTCTTGGGAAATTTCCCCGATCTTCTTCCGCATTTTCCCAATGCAAAAGGTGAATTAAAACCTGTTTCAATGACTCAAGTTATTCAAATGGTTATGCTCCTCGTTGCAGCCGTTATTTTGATCGTTTGCAAAGTCAAAGCTAAAGATGTCGGCAATTCTCAAGTTTTTAAATCCGGTGTCGTTGCTCTCGTCTCGGTTTACGGTGTCGCTTGGATGGCCTCTACTTTCTTCGGTGCTCACATGGCATTTTTGAAGGAATTTTTGGGTAACGCCGTTCAACAATATCCTTGGGCTTATGCAATTCTCGCCTTCCTCACTTCAAAACTCGTCAATTCGCAGGCGGCAGCAATCGCTATCGTTTTCCCGATGGCTCTCGGTGTCGGAATGGATCCTGTTTTAATTCTTTCATTTATTAGTGCTTGTTACGGTTATTTCTTCCTGCCTACTTATCCTTCCGACCTTGCTTGTATCGGTTTCGATCGTTCAGGCACGACCAAAATCGGAAAATATATTTTAAATCATTCATTTATGATTCCGGGTTTAATTATCGTTTCAAGCGGCTGCGTTGTCGGTTACATTGTCGCGCACATTTTGCTTTAATTTTTATATCTTCGGAAAAATTTTTCAGTCGTCGATGAAAATTTGTCGACGTTTTTTTTATTGTAAAAATTTTTTTATCTGCTATAATAATTTTACAAAAGAATTTTGGAGGAGAAATTAATGTTAAAAGTTTATAATACAATGACGCGGACGAAAGAAAATTTTAAACCGCTCGAAAAAAATAAAGTTTCAATTTATTGTTGCGGAGTTACTCCTTACAATGATCCTCATATCGGTAATGCAAGACCTTTTGTAACTTGGGATGTAATCCGACGTTATTTCAAAAAAAAAGGTTATGAGGTCAAATATATTCAAAATTTCACCGATGTTGACGACAAAATAATTGCGGCGGCGAATCGTGAAGGAAAAACTTGGAAAGAAATTTCCGACAGATATATTGAAGAATATTTTAAATCGATGGACGCTCTCAACATTTATCACGCCGATTTATATCCGAGAGTTTCAGAAACGATGGACGATATTATTTCAATGATTCAGACTTTGATTGATAAAAATTTTGCTTATGTACTTGAAAACGGTGATGTATTTTTTGATGTTACAAAAGATGAGCATTACGGCAAATTGAGTGGCAGAAAACTTGATAACAATGAAGCGGGGGCACGAATTGAAATTGACGGCAGAAAACATAATCCAATGGATTTTGCATTGTGGAAATCAGCAAAAGAAGGCGAGCCGTTTTGGGAAAGTCCTTTCGGTAACGGCAGACCCGGCTGGCATATTGAATGTTCGGCGATGTCATTGAAATATCTCGGCGAAAAATTTGACTTTCACGGCGGCGGAGCTGATTTAATATTTCCTCATCACGAAAACGAAATCGCGCAGTCACAATGTGCAATCGGTGATGAAAATTCATTTGCTCAATATTGGCTGCACAACGGATTTATTACGATTGATCACGAAAAAATGAGTAAATCGGCAGGAAATTTTTTCACGGTCAAAGACATTTTAAAAAAATATTCGGGCGAAGTTGTGAGATTTTTCTTGATTCAAACTCATTATCGCAGTCCGCTTGATTTCGGCGAAGACAGAATTAAAGAGGCTCAAACTTCATATAATCGACTTTCAACGAGTAAGGATTATTTGTTTGACTTGATTAAAAAAATTGATTCGGGAGATATGGATTTCGGAGGAATGGGCAGTACTGCGATAACTGTATCAAAAGCTGGAGGACTTGCTGAAATTGCCGAGAGACTTTTATCTCAATTTTATGATGCTATGGACGATGATTTTAATACTGCACTTGCAATCGGTCATATGTTTGAACTGTCGAAGGAAATTAATATTTATTATAATGACGTAATCAATGAAAAAAATCAAATCAGCGAATCGGACGCAAAAATAATTTACCGTGTGAGAGATATTTACATGGAAATGGCCGGAATCGTCGGAATATTTGAGAAGGCGGTTAAAGCTGTTGATGAGAATGCAGAATTTAAATTGATAGATGATTTAATGGAAATAATAATTGCGAATCGACAGGCGGCACGTGAAGCAAAAAATTGGGCGGCGGCTGATGAAATTCGCGATAAATTGAAAGCGGCAGGTGTAATTTTGGAAGATACGCCTCAGGGAGTCCGTTGGAAGAGAATTTAAGAAATGAAAAAGTTAAAAAAAATTTGTGAAGAATTGGATTTAAGAAATTTACAAACATTGTCGATTGCTTATGTCGGCGATGCTTATTTTCATTTATTCGTGCGAACCAATCTTTTAAAATTTAAATACAAAGTGCATGATTTGCATGAAATGAGTTCAAAAATAGTTTCTGCAGTAGGACAATCTCAAGCATATAAAAAAATTGAAAAAATTTTGACTGAGGAAGAGAGAGCAATTTTTAACAGAGGAAAAAATACAAAAAGTCATACCTCTCATTCAGCAAGCAATATCGAATATCATAACTCGACGGGCTTTGAAACTTTGCTGGGAACGTTATTTATTAAGAATGATTTTGATCGCTTGGAAGAAATTGCAGAGGCGGCTTTTGATGTTTTTATGAAAGAGAATCGGGAGTGAGCATTTTTGAATATTATACTTTGGATTCAATCAACGGATTCACCTTTTATAATTCCCGCTTTAAATATTTTGGCGCAAAATTATGGAAAAATAAATTTTCTCGGCGCAGTTTATAATACTCTTCCTCCTTTAACTCCTTTAAAAATCGGCGATGTTTTGATTCCTACTTTAAATAAATTTGATTTAATGTCGATTGATTACGATTTAATTATTATCGGCGGACAAGGTAACGAGAATTTTTCAATTTTTGAAGAAGCAGAGAATTTCAAAATTAATTCGTATAAATTGGTACAAGACAGAATAATTTGCATGTCAGGATTTACGATTGAACGTTACAGAAAACTTTGTCACTCCAAACTTTCAATTTTCTCAATGAATAATTTCGGCAATCTCATTCAATTATCTTTAAATTTTCCGTTTGTCGTATCGAATATGAATTTTTCAGTAACCGATGAAGAATTTTTAAAATTTTTGCATGCTCCTCAAAATTATATCAATCCTCAAATTCATTCTCAAATTAATTGGTATAATCTGCTTGTTGTTATGTTTACGGAAAATCCTAAAATATTGGCTGAATTCGATGAATTGCCTTACTTTAAAAAAATTTGTTTCGTGCCGTTTGAAAATAATTTTGATTCCGGATTTTATATCAAACCTTATTACATGAATGGAATTCCATTTAATGACTTTATAAGATCAAATTCCGTTATAAAAGTAGCTGAAAGTTTTGATATATGGGATATTTTGCTTTATGGTAAAAAAACTCCGATTAAAATTAAGAGTGGTTTTGATCAATCAGTCGGTGATAACATAAAACCTGGGCGTTATCATTATGAAAGTGAAAATAAAAAAATAAATTATTATAATTGGTCGCCGGAACAAGATATAAATGTACCAAAACAGCAGTTGGGACGCGGATTGTTTTGGCTTGGCAATTTTATTGAAGATAATCATATCAGCGGTAAGGAATTTAATTTTTTCGGAACTTACGGCGATTACAGATTTGTAAAATTGTCTCCGATTAAAAATAAAATTTTTTTTACGATGGAAGAGGTTTTTAATTGGCCCTGGTATGACGGTTATCAAGATTATTGTTTGGATTATGTTGATTTGGCTTTGGGTTTTGAACCTTTTAAAAAAGATAATTATATTCGTTTTCCTTATTGGCTGACAATTTATTTCGATACAAAATTGGATCACCGTGCAATAAAAAACGTAATTAAAAAAATAAATGTGGCTCGAAATAAAAAAAAATATGAATGTGTAAATATAAGCAGTCATGATTCGATGAATACAAGGACACCTATTTATAACGGCTTGAAGGATATTTTGAATATAAAATGTGCAGGAAGATGGAATCACAATACAGATGAATTAAAAAATGAATACAATGATGACAAAATGAAATATATAAATGAATTTATGTTTAATATTTGTCCCGAAAATGTAAATCGATTCGGATATGTGACTGAAAAAATTTTTGATTCGTTCGCCGCAGGTTCGATTCCGATTTATTACGGTTCTGATAACAATCCCGAAGAAGGAATCATCAATAAAAATGCAGTTTTGTTTTGGAATATGAACGGCGATAATGAAGGACTGATAAAAGAAATAATTCGACTTAAAACCAATGAAAAATATTACAATAAATTTATGAAACAGGAAAAACTTTTCACGAAAAATGCAGTTGAATACGTTTATACAACATTTGAAAAATTGGCGAAGAAATTAAAAGAAATGGGCGATTGACTGAGGTGATTTAAACAATGAAAATTATTTTTTGGATTGAATCAATTTATTCCGAATTTGCAAAACCAGCTTTAAATATTTTGTTTCAACAATACGGACAAATATTTATTTTAGGTGCAGTACAAAATACCCCCCCACTTCTACTCCTTTAACAATTAACGATAAGCCTTTGACAATGATTGATAAAAATGATTTGTCAACTATGGATTATGATTTGATTCTCGTAATAGGTAAAGATGCGTCACTTGTTCCGATTTTGAAAGAAGCAGACGAATTAAAAATAAATCCCGATAAAGTTATTTTGGACAGAACAATTTGTGTACCGGGATTTTCGATTGAACGTTATAAAAAGCTGCGTAATTCAAAACTTTCAATTTTTGCATTGAGCTGCTGGGGCGGTTTGATTTATCATCAATTTGGATTACCTTTTTTGACTCCAGCGATTAATATGTTTTTTGGCGGCAATACTCTTAAATTTTTATCTGATCCTTTCAGTTATTTTGATAAAGAATTAAAATTTTTAAAATTCGGATTTGAAAAAAATTTGAAGTGTAACTATCCGATTTTTACTTTGGACGATCTGGAATTGCATATGAATCATTACGGTGATGTTGGAATTGAAGGCGCAAGAAAAAAATGGACAGAACGGTGTCAGAGAATAAATCGTTACAATACTTTGGTAATGGCATTTACGGAAAAGAAAGATTTTCTTGAAAAATTTGATAAAATTTCTCATGCAAAAAAAGTTTGTTTTGTAAATTTTGAAACAGATTTAGATTCCGGATTTTATATTGAGCCTGAAATTGTTCGAGGACGACCATTTTATCAACCTGTCAATCAAACATCACTTGGTTTTATGAATTATGATCTTTGGGATTTATTGATTTATGGAAAGAAAACACCGATAAAAATTTTTTGAAAGAAGATGAATTATGTCAAATGAAGATATAATTTTTGGAAGAAATTCCGTGATTGAATTGCTGAAGAGCGGACGCAATATAAATAGAATTTTGATAGCCGAAGGAAACAGAGACGCTTCGATACAAAAAATAATTTCAATGGCGAAAGAAAAAAAAATAATTTTTGAAATAATTTCGCGTGAAAGACTTGATAAAATTTCCGGTAATCAAAATCATCAAGGTGTAATTGCATATACAACACCGATTGAATATTCTACACTTGAAGAAATTTTAAAATTCGCCGAAGAAAAAAATGAATCACCGTTTATAATTCTGCTTGACGAATTGGAAGATCCGCATAATTTCGGAGCAATTTTAAGAACGGCTGATGCGGTCGGAGTTCACGGCGTATTGATTCCGAAACGTCGAAGTGTTTCAATTAATTCAACCGTTGCCAAAACTTCAGCCGGTGCAGTCGAATATGTAAAAGTTGCACAAATTGACAACGTTGCTCGAACTATCAAACAACTTAAAGAAAAATTTTTTACGATAATCGGCAGCGATATTGACGGACTTGAAATTTTTAACGGAAGAATTTTTAATAATTTCAAAGAT
Source organism: uncultured Selenomonadaceae bacterium (assembly GCA_905236285.1). Lineage (GTDB taxonomy): Bacteria > Bacillota > Negativicutes > Selenomonadales > Selenomonadaceae > Quinella. The sequence continues at coordinate 37,367 of CAJOPN010000106.1, forward strand.
GCAATCGTTTTGATAATTGGAAGTGAAGGAAAAGGAATGAGAAGACTTACGAAAGAACATTGCGACCTTCTGTTGAAAATTCCGATGAGAGGAAAAATTAATTCACTCAATGCCTCAGTTGCTGCCGCTGTTTTAATGTATGAAATTTTTCGTCAAAGACAATGAGCAAAAAACGAGAATATTATTTGATTGACGGCTACAATTTGATTCACGCTTGGCAGGAATTGAAAGACGAAGATTTTTCAACGGCACGCGAACATTTAATAAATATTTTGATTGAATACGGAGCTTATGAAAAATTTGACATAACTTTGGTATTCGATGCCGGCTCAACTGATGAACCTGAACGTTCAGAAAATTTAAATGAACATTTCAAAGTGATTTATACCGCGCAAAATGTAACTGCCGATAATGTGATTGAGCGTCTCGTCTATGAACTAAAAAAGCAGAAAAAAGAAATTCATGTCGTCAGTTCCGATTCAATAATTGAAACTATGATTCTCGGCGCAGGTGCATATCGTCATCCTTCGCGTGAATTTTATCGTGCAGTAAAACGCGCAAAAAATCATCTGCGAAAAGAATTTTTAAGCAATGTTACATTACCGCTTGTCCGAAGTGAAGTTGGAGATCGTCTCGATGAAAAAGTTTTTGAAAAACTTGAGGCAATTCGACGACAAAAATAAATTGACTTAAAAAAAATATTGAAGTATAATTCATTGCAGGAATTAAATTAATTGTATAGAATAGTTTTAAGTTTATTTTGAATTGATTATGGAAGTGGGTAATGTTGAAAATATGGAAATGGAATGTATTAACGATTATGAAAAATTTGAGTCACTAAGCGATGAAGAATTGATTGTCGAAATAAAAAATAATTCCAATACAGGCGCGCTCGATTATCTTATACATCGTTACAGAAGTTTCGTAAGAGCAAAAGCGCGTTCATATTTTTTAATCGGTGCCGACAGAGAAGACATTATTCAAGAAGGTATGATCGGATTTTACAAAGCGGTTCGCGATTTTAAAAGTGACAAATTATCTTCTTTTCATGCTTTCGCCGAATTGTGCGTGACGCGACAAATTATTACTGCGATTAAAACTGCCACTCGTCAAAAACATATTCCGTTAAATTCTTACATTTCATTGAACAAACCGATTTATGATGAAGATTCGGATCGAACTTTGCTTGATGTTCTCTCCGGAGTGAAAGTTGCTGATCCCGAAGAATTGGTTATAAGCCGCGAAGAATTTTTGACGATTGAACGAAAGATGGAAGAAATTTTGAGCGATCTTGAATGGCAGGTTCTAATGGCTTATCTCGACGGAAAATCTTATCAAGAAATTGCTCAAGGATTAAATCGACATGTGAAATCAATCGACAACGCACTTCAAAGAGTAAAAAGAAAACTTGAAAGATATGTTGCAAGTCGCGGCGAAGCAATCGACATCAGCACCGTTTATAAAGGTCTTTCTTCAATCGATCGCCGACTCAAAAGTCATAACGAAAGAATGGCATCTCAATAAAAATTGTTGACTGATTTAAATAAAAAGTTATAATATATGGAGCATGAATTTTTTTAAAGTTAAAGAAAAAATGCTCTTTTTATTTTGAAATTTGGAGGCTGAAATTATTGACAGACATAAAAAATAATTTGCAGACTGTCAAAGATGAAATAGCTCTTGCGATTGAACGACGACGAAAAATTTTTGATGATGAAGTAAAACTCGTTGCCGTGACGAAAAATCATAATGTCGAGATGATGAGAGAGGCAATCGATCTCGGAGTGAATGAAATCGGCGAAAATCGAATACAGGAGGCGACCGAAAAATTTTCATCACTCGACCGAAAAGTCAAGTGGCATTTAATCGGACACCTTCAAACAAATAAAGTTAAAGCCGCAGTAAAAATTTTTGATTTGATTCATTCAATCGACAGCGAACATCTTGCAGTTGCAGTTAATCGCGCGGCAAAATCAACCGAAAAAATTCAAGATGTTTTGATTCAAGTCAATCTTGCAAAGGAAGAGTCAAAAACCGGAATTGAAATTGAAAATTTGGACGAATTGATAAAAACGGTTGAATCTCTGGAAAATTTAAAATTGCGCGGCTTGATGATGATTGCACCGAATTATGAGGATGTTGAAGATTGTCGTCCGCTTTTCAAGAAGATGTATGAACTTTTTCAAGATTTAAAACAAAAAAATTCCGAAGTAAAATATTTGTCGATGGGAATGACGCACGATTATAAAATTGCGATTGAAGAAGGAGCAAATATAATCAGAGTCGGAACAGCAATTTTTGGAGTGAGGGATTATCAATCGGAAATGAGGAAATGAGAAAATGGGATTAATAGATAAACTTTCGGATAAACTCGGCTTGACGAGCGAAGAGGAAGAAGAAGAAGTAAAAAAGCCTGTTAAGGAGGAAAAAATGGAAATCAAACAACCTGAAAAAAAGCCTGAACCTACAGTAATGCCTGCCTTTGGAGCGATTGAATCACCGATTGAAAATTTCGTCGGTCACAATGTTGTCGATTTTAACTCTGAAATGGCGGCGAGAAAAAATATGTCAACACCTGTAAGCAAAGCAAAAATTAATACGATTCGACCGAAAAATTTCGATCATGCGCAGGAAGTCGCAAACAGTCTGCGTGATAAAATTCCCGTAATAATAAATTTTGAAGAGACCGATACCGAAACCGCGAAAAGAATTATTGATTTCATAAGCGGCACGACTTACGCATTAAACGGCGACATCAAAAAAGTCAGTCAAAATGTTTTCGTCTGTGCTCCAAGCAGCGTAACCGTTACTTATACCGAAGACGAGAAAAAAATTACCGGCGATATTCCTTGGCTTACGAAATGATGATAAATTATGAAAAAAGAAAATTATGATATAACGGGCATGAGCTGTTCAGCTTGCTCTTCGAGAGTTGAAAAAGCTGTTGCCAAAATTGTCGGCGCTGATAATGTCAGCGTTAATTTATTGACAAATTCAATGCAAGTCAGACACGACGAAAATATTTCATCTGAACAGATAATTAACGCCGTCATCAATGCAGGTTACGGAGCAATTTTAAAATTGGAAAGCGCAAAACGAAATGAAAAAAATTCCGGACCGAAAATTGAAGATGAAATTGAAAATATGAAATTTCGCTTGAAGTGGTCGATAATTTTTTTGCTACCGACAATTTATTTGATGATGAGCGGCGCAGAAAAAATTTTTCAATTTTTATTCGTACTGCCGATTATTTATTTAAATAGATTTTATTATTTGAACGGATTCAAGGCAATGTTCAACGGCTCGGCGAATATGAATTCACTCGTCGGACTCGGATCGGCTGCAGCGTTGATTTGCGGCGAATATGAAACGGCAGGAATGATTGTAACTTTGATAACTGTCGGAAAATTTTTGGAAGCACGTGCCAAAGGTAAAACTTCTCAAGCAGTTGAAAAACTTTTGGAAATGTCACCGAAACAGGCAAATGTGATTCGTGACGGGAATGAAATTACAATCGACGTGAAAGATTTAATTGTCGGCGATGAAATTATTGTCAGACCCGGTGAATCAATCGCGGCTGACGGAATTATAATTGACGGCGTGACGAGTGTTGACGAATCGACCATAACCGGCGAATCAATTCCCGTCAACAAAAATATCAATGACAAGGTTACAAGCGGCACGATTAATATCAACGGCGTAATTCATTTCAAAGCCGAAAAAGTCGGAGAAGATACAACGATAAGCAAAATTATTGAACTCGTTGAAGAGGCGAGCGCGTCGAAAGCTCCCATTGCAAAACTTGCAGATAAAATTGCAGGTGTTTTTGTTCCGTCAGTAATTTTGATTGCCTTAATCGTCGGTGGAATTTGGATTGTTTCGGGAGCAACGATTGATTTTGCTTTTTCGATTGCAATTTCAATCTTGGTTATCAGTTGTCCTTGTGCTCTCGGTTTAGCGACTCCGGTTGCAATCATGGTCGGGACAGGAAAAGGTGCGGAAAACGGAATTTTAATTAAATCCGGTGAAGCATTGGAGACTGCACACTCAATAGATACAGTTGTTTTGGATAAGACGGGAACTCTCACAATCGGAAAACCGAAAGTTACAAATATTTTCATCAATTCGGAATTAAAAATTCAGAGTGAAGAATTTGTTTCGATTGCCGCAGGTCTTGAATCGGGAAGTGAACATCCTCTCGCCGAATCAATTTTGAATTTTGCCGAAGAAAAAAATATTAAGCCTTCATCAATGAAAAATTTCAAGGCTGTTTTCGGAAAAGGTGTTGAGGCTCAACTTGAAGATAAAAAATATTTCGCCGGCAATGAAAAATTTTTCACCGATTTGAAAATTGATATTTCATCGATTAAAAATAAAATTGATGAGCTGGCTGATGAAGGAAAAACGCCGCTGATATTTGCATGCGACAAAAAAATTATCGGAATAATCGCAGTTGCCGACGTTGAAAAATCGACGAGTGCCGCTGCGATTGATGAATTTAAAAATCTCGGAATTGACGTTGTAATGTTGACAGGAGACAATGAACGAACCGCAAAAGCAATCGCAAAAAAAATCGGAATCAAAAAAATTATCGCGGGAGTTTTGCCTGAAAATAAAGCAAATGAAATTTCAAAATTGCAATCGGAAGGGCATAAAGTTGCAATGATCGGTGACGGAATTAATGACGCTCCGGCACTTGCAAAATCAAATCTCGGAATAGCAATCGGAGCAGGAACTGATATTGCAATCGAATCCGCCGACGCAATTTTGATTCGTAATGATTTGCTTGATGCGGTAAGTGCAATTAAACTTGGCCGCGAAGTTTTAAAAAATATCAAACAAAATCTTTTCTGGGCATTTTTTTACAATGTGATTTGTATTCCTCTTGCCGCAGGTGTATTTTATCCTTCGTTCGGTTTAAAACTTTCGCCGATGATCGGAGCGGCGGCAATGAGTCTGAGCAGTTTTTGCGTCGTGATGAATGCTCTTCGTCTGCGTCTTTTTAAAGTAAATCATTCAAACGAAATCGAAACCAATTCAACAAAAAATTTTGAATCGACAATCAATAATATTTCCATTGAAACAAAAAAATCTGAGGAGGAAAATTTTATGACCAAAGAATTAAAAATTGAAGGCATGATGTGTCAACATTGCGTTAAACATGTCAATGATGCACTCTCAAAAATGGACGGTGTGACTGATGTCGTCGTAAGTCTTGAAGAAAAAAAAGCTGATGTTACAATGGAACGAGAAATTTCAACGGACGAATTTAAAAAAGTTATCACAGATGCCGGCTACGAATTGGTCGGCTGAAAAATTTAAAAAAATTGAAGTCAATAACGACTTCTTTTTTATTTGCCACTCAAAATTTTTTGTGATATAATGTTTTTTTGAAGGAGTGATAAATTTTGCGAAAATATATTGCTGAATCGATCGGGACGATGGTACTTGTAATTTTAGGATGCGGTACTGCGATGCTCGTCGGCTGTAATGCTGCAAACGGCGGCGGTTATATTTTAACTGCGTTTGCATTCGGTTTATCAATCGTCGCGATGGCTTATTCAATCGGAAATATTTCAGGTTGTCATATTAATCCTGCTGTTTCGCTCGGAGTACTTTTAAGCGGCGGAATTGATGCGCGTGAATTTTTGGGTTACGTCGTTGCTCAATGTATTGGTGCATTAATCGGTGCGGGACTTCTCGGAGCAATTTTTAATCTCGGAGGCGTGACTGATATGACAGGCGGTCTCGGTACAAACGGACTTGCCGGAGTTAATGGCAGCTCTGTTGCAGGATTGCTCGTTGAAATTATTTTGACTTTTATTTTTGTAACTTGCATTTTGGGAGTAACTTCAAAAAGTTTTTCGCACGGTTCATTTGCAGGTCTTGTAATCGGTTTAACTTTAGTCGGCGTTCATATTCTTGGAATCGGCTTAACGGGGACAAGCGTCAATCCTGCTAGAAGTTTCGGACCTGCAGTAGTCGCCGCGATTTACGGAAATGCAGAACCGCTTTCATGTCTTTGGGTTTTTATCGTCGGTCCTTTAATCGGTTCTGTTCTCGCCGCTTTCGTTTACAATTTTTTGGAAGCAGGCGATTGAAAATTTTTTTAAAGCAATTAAAAATCCGTCAATCAAATGCGATCGGCGGATTTTTTTTTTACAAATATTTTTTAGAGACAATCTATTTCTTTAATTGCTCCGAATTGCATTAATGCTGATGCCTGCGTCGGATCATCGTCTTCAGTTATGAGTCGTTTCACTTCCGCAAGATTTTCATCGGCTATATTAATTCTGTTTTCGGTACGCTCATTTTGAATTTTGCTCCAGAGAAGTTTTCTTGATGCCTGAGTGTCTTTATAAACGATATGATTATAAAAAATGTTCATTGACTGCTCAGATTTATTTTCGTCGCAATTAAAAAATATAAACGCTCTTTTGGTGCTGACACCTTTTTTCTTTACTTCTGCCATCCTTTTCACCTCTAAATAATTTTCTTTCTGATTATAAATCAATTTTCCTTTCAAGTCAAATTTTACTTGATGACTGCATTGAACTTTTCAATCATTTTAATCGGTTTGTATGATTCTTTCGCCTTACGAAGTCCTTCAAGCCCCAAATCTTCTTCGCGATTGATGAATTTTATCTGCGACCATTCATTTGCAACAAATCCTTGATTGATTGCAGGATATGCTCCTCGAATTTCAGGATCTGCTTTTTCAACGTGAATGACTGCCGTATCGGAATTTAATTTTTCTCCGAATGTGAATGCCGCCACTTTTCCGTCAACTAAATATGCTCCACCTTTAAGTTTAAAAAAATCAAAGTCATCAAAAATTTCACAGATTGCCTGCTTTTCATGTGAAAGCAACCACGAATGAGGATTTTCGTCAGATGCAATTTCATACCAATGATTTGATGCAATTCGACATTGTTCAATTATATCGGCACTTATCGGCAAATATTCGGCATTCGGATATAATTCATAAAATCTGTTTAAATGATTTTTTTTGCTGTGATATTTTCGTCCTTTGAGATTTATTAAATCCTCTGCAAGATAAACATAATCCGAAGTATCCCGATTAAAATCAATTTCAATTTTCAAATCGGGAATTTTTTTTAGTTCATCGACGAAAAATTTTTCCAATGAGAAAAACATAAATTTTTTATTTTTACTGCAATCTTTCTTGTGACGCAGAACTTTTTCGACTGCCTCACGACGTTTTTCAGATGAACATACCGGCTGCCATACTTTAATGCTTTTGTCACTCAATGAAAAAATGAAAAGTATGTCATCCTCCAATGTCCAATAGATATTATAACGATCTCTCCACATATAAAAATTTGTAAAATTATGCTTTGAACTTTCAAAATAATCTTTGCTGTAAAATTCGTCAAAAATTGATTTATCATTTTTTTCAAGTTTTTTTAATTCTATCTCGTTCACGTCCTTTCAATGTAACCGCTGATTAAAATGTCATTCTCTATCATTTCGGTTGAAATATTTTTAAGAGTGATTGCATCGGAAATATTTTTGAAACCGATTCCTTCGACTGAAGTTATTGATTCGCGTCCGCCGATAATTTTCGGAGCAATAAATGCATACATTTTATCGACGAGATCATTTTCAAGCAATGAGAAATTCAAAGTGCCGCCGCCTTCGACAAATATTGAAGTGATTTCACGGCTTGCAAGTTCATTCATTAAAATATTTAAGTCAACCTGCGAATCGTCACCTGCAAAAATAATTTCGACTCCGTGATTTTTTAATGCCTCAATTCTTCCTTGAGGAGCATTTTTTGTTACGGCAATAATTGTTTTTGCCTGATGATTCGTCACGACGTTTGAACTTAATGGAGTTCTTGCATTGCTGTCGACGATAATTCGGATTGGATTTTTTCCGCCGTAAATTCTTGCAGTCAAAATAGGATTGTCATTTAAAACCGTTCCGATTCCTACCATCACCGCGTCGTGAATGTCTCTCATCTCGTGAACTCTCTGTCTTGAACTTTCGGAGGTTATCCATTTCGATTGACCGGTTGAAGTTGCAATTTTTCCGTCGAAAGTCATTGCCGTTTTAATCGTTACGAACGGTAATTTTGTCGTCACCCATTTCAAAAAAATTTCATTCAACCAGCGTGCCTCATCTTCCAACAATCCGACTTCAACATCAATTCCCGAATCTCTCAAAATTTTAAAGCCGTTGCCTGAAACTTTAGGATTTGGATCACTCATTGCCGCGAAAACTTTTTTGATTCCTGCGTCGACGATTGCATTTGCACACGGCGGAGTTTTTCCGAAATGAGAACAAGGTTCAAGCGTAACATACATCGTTGCACCTTTCGCAAGTTCTCCTGCCATTTTAAGTGCGTGAATTTCTGCATGTTCCGTTCCAACTTGTCTGTGCCAGCCTTCCGCAATGATTCGATTTTCTTTAACGATTATTGCGCCGACCATCGGATTCGGTGAAGTTCTTCCTATTGAATTTTTTGCTATCCTTAACGCCTCACGCATATAATTTTCATCTGTCATCATTTCAAAAATTCCTTTTCGTAAGTAAACGCCGCTTGAATTAAAGTTGACTCGTCGAGTGCTTTTCCGATTAATTGAAATCCTATCGGCAAATTATTTTTGGTCTTGCCGCACGGAACTGAAATTCCCGGTAATCCTGCGAGGTTCAAAGGTACTGTGCAAATATCTTGAAGATACATTTTGAGCGGATCAGAAATCATTTCGCCAATTTTATATGCGGCAGTCGGAGCAGTCGGAGCAAGAATTACATCAACATCTTTAAATGCGTCCGTAAAATCTTTTTGAATGAGCGTTCTGACTTTCAATGCTTTCAAATAATATGCGTCATAATATCCGGCACTAAGCGCATAATTTCCAATCATAATTCTGCGTTTGACTTCTTCGCCGAATTTTTCACTCCGAGTATTTTTCATCATGTCAACCACATCAATGCCGTCTACTCTTGCGCCGTAACTCACTCCGTCATATCTTTCAAGATTCGTCGCAGCTTCTGCCGGTGCAATCAAATAATAAGTCGAAATTGAAACATCGGTATGCGGAAGTGAAATTTCTTTCAATGTTGCTCCGAGTTTTTCAAAAATTTTTGCGGCATTTCTTACTGCAGTTTCAACTTCAGAATCCATTCCTTCAACAAAATATTCTTTCGGCAACCCGATTTTTAAATTTTTTACGTCGGCAATGAGTGACTTTGTAAAATCTGGAACTTCAGCAGGTGATGAGGTCGAATCCATTTCATCATGTCCTGAAATTATATTTAACACATGAGCGCAGTCGGTTACATCTTTCGTAATCGGTCCGATTTGATCGAGTGATGAGGCATAGGCAACGAGTCCGTAACGTGAAACTCTGCCGTAAGTCGGTTTCATTCCGACGACTCCGCAAAATGATGCCGGCTGACGAATTGATCCGCCTGTATCACTTCCGAGTGCAAAAATTGCTTCACCGCCGGCTACTGCTGCTGCACTTCCTCCGCTTGAACCGCCGGGAACTCTCTCCAAATCATGCGGATTATGCGTCACATGAAAACCTGAATTTTCCGTTGAACCTCCCATTGCAAATTCGTCCATGTTTGATTTTCCAACGACCACAGGATTAATCGCGCTGAGTTTCGTCATAACCGTTGCATCATACGGCGGAATAAAATTTTCAAGTATTTTCGATGCACAAGTCGTTTTAATTCCTTTCGTGCAAATATTATCTTTAATCGCGCACGGAATACCCGACAAAATTTTTATTTCTTCGCCACGTGAAATTTTTTCGTCAACAATTTTTGCCGATTTTAATGCCTCTTCTTTTGTAAGTGTGACATAAGCTCCGACTTTATTTTCTTTTTCGTCAATTTCTTTGAAAACTTCTTCCGTCAATTCGACAGATGAAATTTTTTTTGCAATTAACATCTCATGTAATTCATGTGCCGATTTTTCATTTAATTTCAAATCTATCACCTCTGTTTTAATTTTGATACATCAATCCAGCCTGCCGATTTTATAAATTTTTCAACTTCATTCAATTTTAATTTGACTGCGCTGTGTTCATTGCCTGCCGCAGGATAAATTACTTCAAATCTTTTCAATGATTCGTCAAGATAAATCGGTACACCTTCATTGACTGCAAACGGACATACTCCGCCGACTGCATGACCAATATATTTTTCAACTTCATCAATCGGAATCATTTTTGTTTTGCATTTGAAATTTTCTTTGAATTTTTTATTGTCAATTTTCACGTCGCCGGCAAGCAAAATTAAAATCGGTTTATCATCGACGAGAAGAGAAATTGTTTTTGCAATGTTGCCGGATTCACAGCCGACTGCCCTTGCTGCCTCTTCAACTGTCGCCGTCATTTCTTCAAATTCCAAAATCCTTTCAATTTCACCAATGCTTTCAAAATATTTTTTTACTTTTTCTATTGACATTTTTTACCTCAATTTAATTTCTTAGAGAGCATTTCGTTGACCATTTGCGGATTTGCTTTGCCTTTCGTTGCTTTCATAATTTGACCGACGAGTGCTCCTATTGCTTTTTTCTTTCCTGCCTTGTATTCTTCAACCGCTTTTTGATTTTTCGCGATAACCTCGTCAACTATTCCTTCAATCGCCGAAGTATCCGTTATTTGAACGAGTCCTTTATCTTTGACGATTTTTTCGGGCGAATCTTGAGATTTCCACATTTCAACGAAAACTGTTTTTGCAATTTTTCCGCTGATTGTTCCTTTGTCAATCAACAAAATCATCTGTGCAAGTCGTTTTGCATCGACAGGCGAATTTTCTATCGTCAAATTTTCCGCGTTAAGATTTTTTGAAAGATCTCCCATTATCCAATTCGCTGCAATTTTCGCATCTACTCCTTCCGCGATAACTGAATCAAAATATTCAGCCATTGCTCGCGAACTCGTTATAATTCCTGCGTCGTAATCAGAAAGTCCGTATTCTTTCGTCAATCTCTCGCGTCTTGCATCAGGTAATTCAGGCAATGATTTTTTGAATGATTCTATTTCTTCGGCACTCGTTACAATCGGCGGCAAATCCGGTTCAGGCATATAGCGGTAATCGTGTGCGTCTTCTTTTGATCTCATTGACTGCGTAATTCCTTTTTCGGGATTCCATGTCCTCGTTTCTTGAATAATTTTTCCGCCGTCGTCCAAAACATCAGCTTGTCTTTCAATTTCATAATTTATTGCGTCTTCAAGTGATTTGAATGAATTTATATTTTTCATCTCGGTACGTGTTCCGAGTTTGTCGCTGCCGATCGGTCTCAATGATACATTTATATCTGCTCTCAAATTTCCTTCTTCCATTCGGCAATTCGACACGTCTATATATTCAAGTATTGATTTAATTTTTTCCATGTATGCACGAGCTTCAGCCGCACTTCTCATATCAGGTTCAGAGACAATTTCAATTAACGGAACGCCTGTTCGATTGTAATCAACATTTGAAGTTGCAGAATCTTTTATCGTTGTGCCGGAGTGAACCAATTTTCCCGCGTCTTCTTCCATATGAATTCGCGTCAATCTGATTTTTTTTCGCTTACCTTCAACATCAATTTCAACCCAGCCATGTTCGGCTATCGGCAAATCATATTGCGATGTCTGCCAATTTTTCGGAAGATCGGGATAATAATAATTTTTTCGATCAAATTTGCTGTATTGATTTATTTTGCAATTCGTCGCCAATCCTGCTTTTATTGCAAATTCAACTACTTTTCGATTGACGCTCGGCAATACTCCGGGCAACCCAAGACAAACGGGACATGTATGAGTATTTTGTTCTGCTCCGAATGTCGTTGCACAGCCGCAAAAAATTTTTGTCGCAGTTTTCAATTCGCTGTGAATTTCCAAACCGATTACTGCCTCATATTCCATAATTTCACCTCAGAATTATTTTTTTTAAAATTTTATCACATCTCAAAAAAAAATCAATAGCGTGATTCATCTCAAATTTTTCATCAATTTAAGATTTATCACGCTTTTTTTTTTTAATTATTTTTAATTCGATTCATTGCCTCGATTGTATTTTCTCTGTTGCCGAATGCCGTCAATCTGAAATAATTTTCGCCGCATGGTCCGAATCCTGCTCCGGGAGTTCCGACGATATTAACTTCATTCAACAGTTTATCGAAAAATTCCCAGCTTGAAATATTTTTCGGCGTTTTCAACCAAATGTAAGGTGCATTTATTCCGCCATAAGTTTTCATTCCGATTTTTTCAAATCCTTCACGAATTATTTTTGCATTTTCCATGTAATAACCGACGAGATTTTTAATTTGTTTTTGACCTTCTTCGGAATAAATTGCTTCTGCTCCTCTCTGAACGATATAAGCAGTACCGTTGAATTTTGTTGTTTGACGACGCAGCCATAAATCTTTCAATAAAATTTTCTCGCCGAATTTATTTTTTCCGAAAAGTTCATTGGGAATCACGACGTAGCCGCAGCGTGTGCCCGTGAATCCTGCCGTTTTGCTGAACGATCTGAATTCAATCGCACATTCTTCTGCATCTTCAATTTCATAAATTGATTGTGGAATATTTTTTTCGGTTATGTACGCCGCATATGCCGCATCATATAAAATTATTGCCTCATTTTCTTTTGCGTATTCAATCCATTTTTTCAACGTATCTTTTGAAAGTGTCGTGCCTGTCGGATTGTTCGGACTGCACAAATATATCAGATCAACATGTTCATCAGGGATTGACGGCGAAAAATTATTTTCTTCAGTACACGGAAGATATACAACGCCTTCAAAATGTCCGTCCGATTTCAATTCGCCTGTTCGTCCCGCCATTACATTTGTATCGAGATAAACGGGATAAACCGGATCGGCAATCGCAATTTTGCTTTCAATCGAAAAAATTTCTTGTATATTTCCGCAGTCACATTTCGAGCCGTCACTTATAAAAATTTCTTCAGAATCAATTTTCAAGCCGCGTCTCTTATAATTATATTCGGCAATTTTTTCACGAAGAAATTTATATCCTTGTTCAGGTCCGTAACCGCGAAAAGTTTTTGCGTCCGACATTTCTTCAACTGCTTTTTTCATCGCGTCAATGCAAACTTGCGGTAATGGTTGAGTTACATCTCCTATTCCCAATCGAATTATTTTTGCATTCGGATTTTCATTTTGAAATTTTTCAACTCTACGCGCTATTTCGCTGAACAAATAATTTTTTGACAATTTTTGATAATTTTCATTGATTAATGCCATTAAATCATCTCCAAAAATTTTTTTAAATTTTTTCAAGTATATTTCGACGCAAAAAAAATTTTTCCTCAAAAGTTTTAAAGGTATTCTGTATACTTGCAGGAATTTTTTTTTGAACGTTGAAAATTTTTTAAATAAGAAATTTTTTTTTAACGGAGTTTTTGCTTAATGAAGAAAAGATTAATTTTTATATTTTTGTGTATTGTTTTAATTTTAGGTTATGCGGTCGGAAGTTATTTTGTCGATTTTGCACTCAAACGAATTGATCCGAATGATATTGATTCAGGTCCGCCGGCTTGTGCAGATATTCACGATCCGTCAGTAATTATTCCATATAAACCCGATTTTCAAAATGAAATTTGGACGATTCAATCAGCAGACGGATTAAAATTAAATGCAACTCATTTTTCGCCTTATCAACCAAATCATCGCTGGGCAATTTTGGTTCACGGCTACGGACGAGATCAACGTTACGCTTGGGATTACGCCGAATATTATTTAAATGAAGGTTATGAAGTTTTAACTCCGGATTTGAGATCATCGGGAACAAGTGAAGGAATTTATTTGACAATGGGCGCAAAGGAAAGCGATGATATTTTAATTTGGATTGAAAAAATTTTGGAACATGATCCCGACGCGAAAATAATTTTGCATGGTGTATCAATGGGAGCAGCAACAGTTTTAATTGCAGCGGCGAAGTCAAATTCTCAAAATCTCGTCGCGGTGATTGAAGACTGCGGTTATACGAGTGCATTTAACATGTTCAAATCTCAGCTCAAAGTTATTTTTAATCTGCCGAGTTTTCCGATTATGAATTTCGTTGACATAGTGAGTTATTACAAAACAGGCGTGGCAATTACGGAGGCGGCACCGATTTTATTCGTGAAAAATATAAATGTACCGACACTTTTCATTCACGGAACTGATGATAAACTTGTGCCGTATTACATGATGCAGGAACTCTACGATAATTCACATGCTCCGATCAAGGAAATTTTTTCGGTTGAAGGTGTCGGACACGCAAGCGCAAAAAATTTTAATCCCGACGCTTATTTCAACAGAATATTTTCGTTTTTGAATCAATATAAATCGAGGGACAATCATTGAGCAGAACATTTTCATTGATTACGGTTGCAATCAGCGGAATTTTTTGGGCCTCAAGCGGAATAGCAGTTCAAGATTTTTTTTCTTATTCAAATAAATCTGCTCTCGATTTGACAAATATTCGATTGAATACGGCAGGTTTGATTTTGTTGCTTATTTCATGGAAAAGCGGCGGATTTAAAAAAAGTTTTTTGGTATTGAAATCAAAGAAAAAAATTTTGATTGATTTGATAATTTACGGAATAATCGGCATGGGACTTGTTCAGCTTTCATATTTTGCTGGGATTGCAATAGGCGGAGCAGTCGCAACGACCGTTATTCAATATTCATGTCCCGCATTTGTCATTCTCTGGCATTCTTTTTATTGTAAAAAATTTCCAAAACTCGGTGAATTTCTCGCGGTAATTTTTGCGTCAATCGGCGTTATACTTCTTGTAACCGGCGGCAATCTCAATCAGTTGCTTGTTCCGATCGGCTGTATAATTTGGAGTTTAATCAGCGGCGCATCGTTTGCATTCGCTTCAATATATCCTCAACATTTATTCGCGGCGAATATTGACAAATGTTTTTTGACCGGCGCAGGAATGTTGACAGGCGGATTAATTTCATTTTTCGCAGTCGATGATTTAAATTGGTTTCCATTTTTTGAAAGCGATGTAATTTTTGATTTTGTCTGGATAATAATTTTCGGAACTGTAATTCCATTTTTATTTTATAATATCGGCTTAAATTATTTGACGGCGGAAGAGGCATCAATCACCGCGACGACTGAACCGCTCGCCTCCGTTGTAATTTCATATTTTATTTTTGGAACGGCATTCGGTTTTGTCGAATCTATCGGAATAATTTTAGTAATTCTTGCAATTTTGACACCTACATTTATCAAAAAATGAGGACGTGAACGAATGAAAAATTTTGCACCAATCGCCGATGCAATGAAAAAATATTCTGATGACGGAGCGATTGCATTTCACACGCCGGGACATAAGCAGGGACGCGGCGCACATTCATTGCTGAAAAATTTAATTACGGCTGAAGGATTGAGGCAGGAAGTATCGTTGATGGAAGAACTCGACGATTTGCACGATCCGAAAACTTTCATTAAAGACGCTCAAAAACTTGCGGCTGATTTATTCAATGCCGACGAAGTTTTTTTTATGATTAACGGAACGACTTCTGCAGTTCAGGCAATGATTTTATCCGTACTCAATCCGAACGATTTAATTTTTGTGCCGCGAAATGCTCATCGCTGCGTAATGAACGGATTAATTTTAAGCGGAGCACGACCGATTTATTTAACGCCTGAATTTGATTCGGAATTTGAAATAAATTTAAATTTGAGCGTCGAAACAATTCAAAATGCAATAAAAAAATATCCGCAGTCAAAAGGATTGATAATTGTCTCACCAAATTATTACGGAATTTCAGCCGATTTGAAAAAAATTTCCGAAATTCTTCATGAAAACGGAATGTTTTTAATGGTTGACGAGGCTCACGGCGCACACTTGCATTTCAGCGAAAAATTACCGATTTCTGCAATCGACGCGGGAGCAGATATTTCGGCGCAGAGTACGCATAAAATTTTAGGCTCGCTCACTCAAACATCAATGCTTATGATGAAATCGAAATTGATTGATGTTGAACGAGTCAAAAAATCTGTAAGTTTGTTGCAGTCGACAAGCCCGAATTATTTATTGCTGGCATCGCTTGATATTGCGCGTCTTCAAATGCAGCAACACGGCAAAGAATTGATTGAACGAGCGATAAATTTATCTCAACGACTGCGAACTGCGATTGAAGAAATTGGCGGCTTAAAAACATTTGAAAAAATTAAAAATTTTTCTCTCGACTTAACGAAAGTAACAATTAACGTCAAAAATTTCGGAATAACAGGTATTGAAACGGAAAAAATATTGCGTCACAAATATAAAATTCAATGCGAACTTTCAGACATAAATAATTTATTGTTCCTGATAACTTTTGCCGATGATGATTTTACAATCGAAAAATTAATTTCAGCTTTAAAAAATTTTTCATCAAACAAAAAAATTAATTCATTATCAAAAAATTTTTCTGATTTAAATATTCCTCATTCAGATTTAGTGGTGACTCCGAGACAAGCATTTTTTTCAGAAAAAATTTCGGTCGATTTAAAAGACGCAATAAATAAAATTTGTGCAGAAGAAATAACATTTTATCCGCCGGGCATTCCGATTTTGCAGTTCGGCGAAAAAATCACGAAAGAAATTGTTGAATATATCGAAACAAATAAAAAAATCGGTCGCCGAATCATTGGAGCAACCGACAATTCATTGAGCACGATAAAAATTATTCGATGACATGAGCAGTCAAAAAAATCATCAATTCGGATTCGGATTTGCTTTTGTGATGATTTCTGAAAAGTGCTCCAAGAATCGGAAGATCACCGAGAAAAGGAATTTTTCTGACGGAATTTTCTTCGTCCTTGCCGATCAATCCTCCAATAATCATGGATTCGCCGTTTTTAATCGTGACAATCGTATCAGCCGAACGCTTATTGAAACGATACACTCCCATATCATCTACAAATTGAGGAACGCTGACTTCTGCATGAGTGATTGAAGTAATGCTTTTGTCTTCATTAATTCGCGGCGTAACTTTTAAAATGATTCCGACATCTTTATAATTAAATGAAGTCGTCTCCGTTGAATTTGTAACTGAACGAGTCGGCACGGGAATTTCACTTCCGACGTTTATTACTGCCTCGTTTCCTTGAATCGTTGTGATATTCGGTTTTGACAACATTTTTGCTTTTCCGTTCGTGATTAATGCGTTTAAAATTGCCGAATAACCAAATTCTGAACGAGAATGAGAAATTTTTCTGTATGAATTTCCGCCGGTTTCCGACAAATTCCAATCCCATGTAATTCCCAAATCTTTAACTGCCGATTTATCTATTGCCAAAATTTTTGCTTCAATCGAAACCTGTTTGAGCGGAACGTCCAAAATTTTCAATAAAGATTTTGCGCGTTGATATTCCGTTGCAGTTCCGAATAAAATCAATGCGTTGACATCTTTATTGACTATAACACGCTTTTCATTTTCACGTTCTTTTGTATCATTTGATTTTCGTGTGTGCCGATATTCCGTATAAGTTCCATCCAAATGATAAACCGTCTTCGTCAACGAATTATCATCATCATTATCATCTTTTTGCAAGTCAAGCGAATTTATTACAGCTTCACGAAATTTTTCGGCATCTCCGTATCTAACAGACAAAACGTAAGAATTCATCAAAGAATTTGTTGCATAAAGTGCCGTGATAATATAAATTCCGTTTTCGTTGACGATATTTAAATCTTTTGTCTTTGCAATTATTTTCAGAGCATCAATCGGTTCAACATTTTCAAGAGAAATTGAAATAGTACCTTTAACAGAATCATCAACCGAAATATTTAAATTGCCCAAATTCGCAATCATCATTATAGTGTCATGCAAATCCAATTCTTTGGCGTTTAATGCAATCGGATACGCAAAAACATTTTCGGATAAAAAAATAATTACTGCGATCGTCAGAAAAAATTTTTTTAAAATTTTCATCATTCACCGCCTTGCAAATATAAATATTCGCCGTCATCAAAAATTATGAAATTTCTTCCGATGTCGATAATTTTTTTGCCGTTAATTTCATCACCGAGCTTTAACATATGACTTTCAGATTTATTTTTGTCGTAAGATTTTTGAATGATAGCCATTTTTTTATCTCCGCTTATCGCAGTACCCTTAAGCGTCAAATTCATTTTTTCGGCTGATTCGGTAATTTTATTTTGAATCGGAGGCGGTTCAAATGCAGGAATAATTTTTTGTAATTCGGCGGATTTTTGCGGCAGTTCAATATCAACTTTAAACGGATTGATTAATTCAACATTCTTTGATGCTTTTTCAAGTCCCGCAATTTTTGTTAATTTTGAGTCGTTTTCTTTTTTATCGATTTCTTTTTTCATTTCAACGATTTTCGGCGGTTCATTTTTTATTTTTACTTTTACTTCATCGTTACCGTTATTCACAAAAAATAAAATCGCGGCAACAAAAATTACTGCGATTGATACGAATCGTTTTTTATTCTTTTTAATTTCATCGCGTTCTCTTTTAAAAAATTTTTGAATTCGATTTTTCATTTTAAATTCTCCACAGCCTGAGCAATTTTTTGTGCAGAAATTTTCAAATCTTCTTCAGTATGAGTCGCCATAATCGCAATGCGCAGTCTCGCCGCACCTTTGGCTACAGTCGGATAACGAATTGCAGAAATATAAATTCCTTCGTCAAAAAGTT
The DNA here is from genome assembly GCA_905236285.1 of uncultured Selenomonadaceae bacterium. Classification (GTDB taxonomy): domain Bacteria; phylum Bacillota; class Negativicutes; order Selenomonadales; family Selenomonadaceae; genus Quinella. The sequence goes on from CAJOPN010000106.1 coordinate 56,013, forward strand.
TTTCGGCAATTTTTAAAGATTTTTCTTCATCACCGATTATTACAGGAATGATTGCGGATTCGCTTTTTACATTGATTCCGTAATTTTTTAATTGAGTACAAAAAAAATTTACATTATATTGAAGTTGTTTAACTCTCTGCGGCTCATCATTTAAAATTTTCAGCGCAGTAATTGCAGAAGTCAAAGCTGCGGGAGATAAGCTTGTTGAAAAAATAAAACTTCGTGCCTTGTTGTGCAGATAATCAATCAATAAATTATTTCCGCAGACAAAACCGCCTTCACTTGCCAAAGACTTGCTCAAAGTTCCCATTAAAATATCAGGCTTATCATTTAAATCGAAATGTTCGACGATTCCGTGACCATTTTTTCCGATTACTCCCGTTGAATGAGCTTCATCAATCATCACTAATAAATTATATTTTCGTGCGATTGAAATTATTTCTGGCAGATTTGCAATATCTCCGTCCATACTGAAAACGGCATCAGAAATAATAATTCGGAATGATGAATTTCGGAATTGATTAATTTTTCGTTCAAGATCGAGCATGTCGTTATGTTTATAAATAACAATTTTTGCACGAGAAAGCCGGCAGCCGTCAATAATACTGGCATGATTTAATTCGTCGCTGAAGATGATTGAATTTTTATCGCAGAGTGCCGAAATTGTTCCAAGATTCGCCATGTAACCTGTATTGAATAAAATTGCCGATTCAGTATTTTTGAAGTCGGCAAGATTTTTTTCAAGCTCTTCATGCAAAATTAAATTGCCTGTCGTAAGTCTTGAGCCTCCTGAACCGCTTCCGAATTTTTCAATTGCCGCTTGTGCAGATTTTTTTACTTGTTCGTCATCAATCAGTCCTAGATAATTATTTGAAGCAAGCAAAATAAAATCTTTGTTTTCAATTTTTACATGTGAACTTTGAGCCGTTTCAAAAATTTTCATTGTTCGGTAAAGTTTATTTTCTTTGAGATTTTTTAAAGAATTTTTCAACGGCTGCCAAACATCTTGAACAATTTCAGTCGGAGCAGTAGGAACATTTTTAACCAAAACTTTTTTATTTTCTAGGTAATTTATACACTTTTCAACTTCTTCACGATTTCCGCGATACAAAAAAATTCTGCCGCCATCGGGACAATTCATTTCTTTCAATTTTGTGATTCTTACATATCCGAAAGATTTTGACGCAATATAACCGGTGACATAGTTCGGATCGTCAGAAATACAAATTTCGGCGACAATATTAGGTGCGTTTATAACTTTGCTTGCAAGAACAATCGCCTCTCTGAAATGATTTTTTGTATCATCGACATTTAAATTATTTTCAGCCGTGTCCATGAAGGTTGCTCTTATTCCGCGTTCTTGATTCGGTTCAAGTCTTTCAAGGGTATCGACATCAAGGAGCATTGCGCCGCGCATGTTGTAAGTTTGCGAAAACATTTTCATAATTTTTTCGGCGTTGTTGATTCCGATTTTTGAAAGATAATCAATTATAATTTGCCGGCCTTCTTGAAAATTTTCAACTTCAACTGTTTTGACAGGCAAAGCGTCGACATATTCAATTTCATTTTCGGCAATCGTTTCAATTTTCAAATTTACAAAATCGGGCTTGCCTTTCGCGTGATGAAGTGCTCGATTAATCAGCGCGTCTATATTTGTTTTTAATTCGTCCTCACGTAAAATTCTTTCTGCTCCCGATATGTGATTTTTCGATTGACTTGCTCTCATTTTTAAACTGTATAACATTTTTATTGATTCCTTATTCAACTAAAGTGCCTAATCCTTGATTTGTGAAAAGTTCCAAAATTATTGAATGAGGCAAACGTCCGTCAATGATATAAGTTTTTTTTGCACCGCCTTGAATTGCTCTGAGACATGCCTCAACTTTCGGAATCATTCCACCTGCAATAATTCCTTCTTTTATATATTCTCTCGCGTCTTTCGCAGTCAATGTTGAAATAAAAGTGCTTTTGTCATTAAAATTTTTGTAAACGCCTTCGGTATCGGTTAGCAGTAAAAGTTTTTCGGCTTTAATCGCACCTGCAATATCTGCCGCAACATAATCGGCATTAATATTGTAACTTTCACCGTTTTCACCGACTCCTATAGGAGCAATCACCGGCACATAATTTTTACTGATTAAATCGTTGACAATCGTTATATCAATATTTTTTGCCTTGCCGACATATCCTATATCAACTTTTGTTTTTTCGCCGTCTTCGTAAACTGTTGCCAATTTTTTTTCGGCTTGAATCAATCCTGCATCTTTGCCGCTTAATCCGACTGCACGAACTCCACGACGATTGAGCAGCGTGACAATTTCAGAATTAATTTTTCCATCAAGAACCATTTCTGCAATTTCAACCGTCTCTTCGTCAGTTACACGAAGTCCGCTGACAAATGAGGATTCTTTGCCGACTTTTTTTAAAAATTGAGTTATTTCAGGTCCGCCGCCGTGTACGATTACAACATTTATTCCGACGAATTTCATCAATGCAACGTCCTGCATAACTTTTTCTTTTAATTCATCATTGACCATTGCATTGCCGCCGTATTTTATTACAATCGTTTTTCCGTAAAATTCTTGAATGTACGGAAGAGCTTCAACCAAAATTGATGCTCTGTCCTCCGCCGTAAAATTTTTTTGTGTCATAAATTTCACCTCAGGTAGTGTACTCCCCATTGATTTTAACATATCCGTAACTCAAGTCACAACTGTAAACCGTTGCCTCTGCATTTCCTTCGCCGAGATTAATATCAATCAAAATTTCATGTTCAGACATTACTTTTTTTAAAGCTGCATTATCAAATTTTGCTCCGACCGAATGAGCATAAACGGGAACATCTCCGAATTTAATTACAACTTTTTCAGGACTGATTTTAACTCCGCTGTAACCGACTGCACAAATTACACGTCCCCAATTCGGATCTTCACCAAAAAATGCAGTTTTCACAAGAGGAGATTTTGCAACACTCATTCCGACTTGTTTTGCATCTGAAAAATTTTCTGCGCCGTGAACGTGAATTGTCAAAAATTTTGTTGCACCTTCACCATCTGAAGCGATTCTTTTTGAAAGTTCCGTGCAAATATTTTTCAACGTATCATAAAAAATTTTGTAATCGGAATTTTTTTCGGTAATTTTCGGATTGCCTGCCTCTCCATTAGCCAAAACAGTTACCATATCATTTGTTGACATATCTCCGTCAACCGAAATCATATTGAAACTTACTTCCGTTATTTCGCTTAATGCTTCCTGCAAAAGTTTTGAATCAATCGCCGCATCTGTCGTTATGAAACAAAGCATCGTCGCCATATTCGGCTGAATCATTCCGGAACCTTTTGCTATCGCTCCGAATCTTACTTCCTTACCTCCGATTGTAACTTCAGTCGCACATGCTTTTGAATATGTATCGGTCGTTATGATTGCATTTCCTGCATTTATACTGCCTTCTTTTGAAAGTTCTTTGACTGCATTTTTTATTCCAACTTCCATTTTATCCATCGGCAAATTTACGCCTATAACACCGGTTGATGCAACAATTACATCGTCTTCACGACATTTTAATTCTTTCGCCGCAATTTTACACATTGATTCAGCGTCACGCAAACCCTGTTCACCTGTACA
>CAJOPN010000107.1 GCA_905236285.1 uncultured Selenomonadaceae bacterium
CATTAAAGCATCATCGCTATCAAAAAAATAAATATATTCACCTTGAGCATGACTCATTCCAATATTTCGACTTTGTGCCGCTCCGAGATTTTTTTCATTCTTAAAAATTTTAATTCTGGAATCAGCAAAACTTTTTGCAACTGCAAGCGTATTATCGGTTGAGCAGTCATCAATTAAAATCGCCTCAAAGTCCGTGAATGTTTGATTGAGCAAAGATTGAATTGCACAGCCGACATATTTTTCTACGTTATACATAGGCATTATTACTGAAATTTTCGGATTCATTAAAAAAGTCCTTTCATTCTCTTATAGAAACGTCACCGGCAAAAACTTTTTCAAGACCGTTCTCAGTTTTTACAATTAAAGCTCCTTCATTGTCAATATCTTCTGCAATCGCCGAAAATTCTTCGGATGAACCGGCAGACAGAACGCGGATTTTTTTGCCGAGAGTGATATTATATTTTCGCCATTGATTTAAAATTTTTTCAAAATCGTTTTGATTCGCTTCGACATATAATTTTTCAAATTCTTCAATAAAAATTTTCAAAAAATCGGCACGAGAAATTTTTTCGCCTTTCATTTCACAAAGTGATGCCGCAATATTTTTTAAGTCTTCGGGAAATTCATCACGTTCAATATTTACGTTGATTCCGATTCCGACAACGATATAATTTATTTTGTCAACATCGGCACTCATTTCAGTCAAAATTCCGACGACTTTCCGACCGTCAAACAAAATATCATTGGGCCATTTAATTTGAGGATTTAAATCGAAACGAATCATTGTATTTGAAACGGCAACGGCTGACATCAAAGTAAATTTAGCGGCATCATTCGGAAAAATTTTCGGACGCAGAATAATTGACATCAAAATACTTTTTGAACCAGGCGAAAAAAAAGAACGTCCCAATCTGCCTTTACCGCCAGTTTGTTGATTGGCAACAATAATTGTACCATCAACAGCACCTTTGTTTGCAAGTTCTTTTGCAATCCGATTGGTTGAGTCCGTTATTTCGTAATATAAAATTTTTTTGCCGATAATTTTTGTATTGAGATTTTTTTGAAATTCATCGAAATTAAACAATTTGAGACCTTCTTAAAATTTTTTAAAAAACAGTTTCGATAGTGCCGATAATATCGCCGCGATGATTTTTAAGAATGGGAGGAAATAATTTATCAAGTTCATTCGATTCATCTTTGGTGAGCAAATTCAAATTTTTAAGAATTGCAATAACCATCGGCGTAACTGCTCCGTAATCGCCGTCTTCAATTTTAAATGTTATTCCGAGATTTTCATCTTTAATTGCCAGACAATAAACGGCATCCGATCCGATTTTTGCAATTACACGACCTCTTGTAATTTCCGAAACTGCACAATCAATTCTGCCTGTACCTGAAATGACTTGAGGATAATGACTCATTGCGTCACGAATTTTTGTTGCGGCAATTTCATAATCGTCCCAATTTCCTTTACTCGGCGTTGAAAGTCTGGCATAAGCAAGCGACATATTATAAAGCGGAAGATAAAAAACAGGAACTCCGCAGCCGTCAATTCCGATTTCAAGTTTGTCTTCAGGCATTTTGCTCGCCATTGCAACATGTTTGAAAATTAATTTTTCTGCCTCATGCTGAGGTTGACTGTAATCTTTAACGGGAACACCGAGCATAATTGCAAGAGCCATAATTTGAGCATGTTTTCCCGAACATTGATTATGAACTTGAGTAATTGGTTCGCCGGATTTAATCATTGCTTTAAAAGTTTTGCCGTTGAGAGGTCTCATTACTCCACATTCAAGGTCGTCTTCAGTTACTCCCAATTTTTTAAAAATTCCTCTGACCAATGCGACATGATTCGCTTCGCCGCTGTGTGATGAAACCAAAATTGCAAGTTCTTCTTCAGAGATATTATATTTATCAAGACCGCCGTTTTTAACGAATGGCAACGCTTGAAAAGGTTTTGCCGCCGATCTCCAGAACATCGGAAGATGAGCATTGCCGATTTCTTTTACAATTTCGCCTTCACAATTTACGACGGCAACATCTCCGCGATGAATATTTTCAATGTGACCTGCACGTGTGTAATGCAAAAGTATTTCACTCATAAAAATTTCTCCTTCAATTTATTCAAACGGTTGACGGTTCACCGGAATTTGGCGAATTATTTTCAGGTTCTGCCTCAAAAACCGATTCAAATTCTTCTTGACGTTTTTGAAGCTGAACAGTAGGATCAAGTTTTGTCATGTCGATTGTTTTCGGTTCTTCAAATACTATCGCCTTCAATTCTGCGGCTGTCAACGTCTCATGCTCCATCAATTCCTGCGCTATTCTTTCCAATTTGTCGCGATGTTCCAGAAGAATTTTTTTACATTCGCTGTAAGCCTCTTCCATGTATCTATGAACTTCTTTATCAATTTCGCCTGCAACTTCTTCGGAATAATTTCTCTGAGTCGCAAAATCTCTGCCTAAAAATACTTGATGATTTTGACTTTCGCCGTAAGCAATCGGACCAAGTACGTCGCTCATTCCGTATTGCATAATCATTGAGCGAACTATTCGGCTTGCCTGCTGAATGTCTTGTGATGCTCCCGTTGAAATTTCATTTAAAGTAATTTCTTCGGCTACTCGTCCTCCCATTGCAACTTTTAATCTGTCAATCAATTCCGAACGTGTCGCATAACTTCTGTCCTCTTTCGGCAGCATCAAAGTATAACCGCCGGCACGTCCTCTCGGAATAATCGTAACTTTATGAACCGGATCGGCATGTTTTAAATACATTCCGACAAGTGCATGACCGCCTTCGTGATAAGCCGTCAATTTTTTTTCTTCGTCGCTCATCACTTTTGATTTTCTCTCCGGCCCCGCCATTACTCTTTCAATAGATTCTTCAAGCTCATTCATTCCGATTTCTCTTTTATTTCGACGTGCAGAAAGCAAAGCCGCTTCATTGACTAAATTTGACAAATCTGCTCCCGTAAATCCCGGTGTACGTCTTGCCAAAATATCTAAGTCGGCATCTTTTGCAATCGGTTTTCCCTTAGTGTGAACTTGAAGAATTGCAACACGACCTTTAATATCCGGCTTATCGACGACTATTTGACGATCAAATCTTCCGGGTCTTAAAAGTGCAGGATCGAGAATATCGGGACGATTCGTTGCTGCAATTATAATTATTCCTTCATTTGCCGCAAAACCGTCCATTTCAACCAGCAACTGATTCAAAGTTTGTTCACGTTCATCATGTCCGCCGCCGAGTCCCGCTCCTCTTTGTCGTCCGACTGCATCAATTTCATCAATAAAAACTATGCACGGAGCATTTTTTTTCGCTTGTGCAAATAAATCTCTTACTCTTGACGCACCGACTCCGACGAACATTTCAACAAAATCTGAGCCGCTGATTGAGAAAAATGGAACTCCTGCCTCACCTGCAACGGCTTTTGCAAGCAAAGTTTTTCCTGTACCGGGAGGACCAAACAACAAAACTCCTTTCGGAATCCTTGCACCGAGTTCATTAAATTTTTTCGGATGCTGAAGAAATTCGACGACTTCGGCAAGTTCCTCTTTCGCCTCATCAGCTCCGGCAACATCATTGAATGTTACTTTTACTTTGTCGCCTGTGCTCATTCTTGCGCGACTTTTTCCGAATGACATTACTTTTCCGCCGCTGCCTTGAGTCTGCTGCATGATGAAAAACCAAACGCCTATCAACAATAAAATCGGCAGGAATGAAGACAGGAGCGTCGTCCACCATGGCGGCTCTTTCGGATTCTGCGCAGTTATTTCGATGTTGTGACTTTCAAGTTTTGAAATTAATGTTTCATCGCCGACAGGTAAATCGGGAGCCGTTGTTGTAAATTCTTTTCCGTCCTTCGTCGTGCCTTTTATACTGTTTTTGACGAGCGTAACTTTTGCAATTTCATCGGCATCCACCATTTTTAAAAATTGTGAGTAATTTGTTTCTTCTATCGCTTGAGGTTTCGCCGAAAAATAATCTATGACAGTAATAGCAATGAAAATTACCAATAAATAAAATCCGACATTGCGCAAAAAACTGTTCAAACAAAACGCTCCTTCATAAAAAAAATTAGGAACAACTCCTAATTATTATAATAATTCTTTTCTTAAATTGTGTCAACCAATTTTTAATTTCGCTCAATTCATAAAAAATTTATTTCTTTTCGTAAATTGAATGTCTCAAAACTCCGAGATAAGGAAGATTGCGGTAATGTTGTGCAAAGTCGAGACCGTAGCCGACAATAAATTCATCGGGAATTTCAAAGCCGCA
>CAJOPN010000108.1 GCA_905236285.1 uncultured Selenomonadaceae bacterium
TAAAAGCGATATTGGTAACTGAAATGAAAAATAATCCGAAGTCGATAGCAGAAGTACCGGTAAAAAAATTTGATGAAACAGAAATCGATAAAGAAAAAGATTTGATAATGATCTCAGTGAAAGATGAAGATCAAGCGAAAATATTATATGAATTGCAGAAAAAAGGTTATCGAAATGTGATGTTGATGACAAAAGAATTGGTAACGGCATTGAGGTGAAGAAATGGAAGAGTTGATAAGAGAAATAAAAAAAGGAGTATGGAGTTGGTACGAGTTTAAGCCGAAAGCGGAAATATACATTGCCGATGGAAAAAATATTGATGAAAAAAAGAAATATGATTATGTAATATCGATAGCAGCGATAGAGAAAGAGATAAAACCTGCGGAGGAATTAAAAAAATATAAAAAAATATTGAAAGAGGACGGTTGTTTGCTGCTTGGAATGAATAACCGACTTGGAATAAAATATTTTTGTGGAGACAGAGATCCGTACACGAAGCGAAATTTTGACGGAATAGAAAATTATTACAGAGCGTATGCAAACAAAAACGACAAATTTATGGGGAGAATGTACAGTCGAGTTGAGATTGAAAAAATATTGAAAGAGGCAGGCTTTGAAAAATATAAATTTTATTCGGTGCTGAGTGATTTGGAAAATGCAGTGATGATATACGCCGAAAATTATTTACCGGAAGAAGATTTGTCGAACAGAATATTTCCGACATATAATTCACCTGAAACGATATTTATGGAAGAAGAAGGAATATATCAAACGCTGATTGAGAATAATTTATTTCATGTAATGGCGAATGCGTATTTGATAGAATGTCGAGAGGACGGAAAATTTGCAGATGTATTGCAAGTGACCAATACAATCGAACGAGGCAAAAGGGATGCATTTTTCACGATAATACATACAGATGAAACGGTTGAAAAGAGAGCAGTATATCCTGAAGGCAGGCGGCGACTTTTTGAATTGGAAAAGAATTTGGCAGATTTAAAAAATCACGGCTTAAAAGTAATTGAAGGAAGAATTGAAGACGACAAATATATAATGCCATATGTGAAAGAGCCGATAGGACAAGTATATTTAAAAAATTTGCTGAAGAGAGACAAAGAAAAATTTTTACTTGAAACGGACAGATTTATTGAAAATATAAGAAAATCATCGGAAATAATAATTGAAAACGGAGAAGAAATATTAGTAAAAGGATATATTGATATGATGCCGTTGAATAGTTTTTATATTGACGGTGAATTTGTATATTTTGATCAAGAATTTTATATTGAAAGATGTCCGCTGAAAATGATAATATCGCGAGTGATAACGACAATATATTTTGGAAATGCGGAACTTGAAAAATATTTAGCGATGGATGAACTTTATAAAAGATATGAAATGTTTGCAGAAAAATCGAAATGGCAGAAGCTGGGAAGAAATTTTTTAAAGGAATTGAGAAAAGAAAAAGAATTGGCATTATATCACGCACAGACGAGACGGAATATATTAACGGTGAGTGCGAATCGGCAGAGAATAAATTATACTGAGGAAGAATACAAAAAAAAGTTTGCAGATATATTTGAAGATATAGGACAGAAAAAGATAATAATATTTGGAAGCGGAAGACGTGCAGAAAGATTTATGGAGATGTACGGAACGGATTATGAAATAAGTTTGATAGTTGACAACAATGATGAAAGAATCGGCGGAGAAATAAGCGGAATAAAAATAAAATCGCCTGAAGAATTAAGAGAAATGAAAGATTTCAAAGTAATAATATGTGTAAAAAGTTATCTTTCGATAATAAGGCAGCTAGAAGAAATGGGGATAAGTGATTACGGAATATATGAACCGAACAATAAATATCAGCGAAGGAAAAAAGAGAGAGAAAAGGAAATTAAAGGCGAAAAAAAATATCGAGTGGGATATATAGCAGGAGTATTTGATTTGTATCACATAGGACATTTGAATATGTTCAGGAGAGCGAAGGAGCAATGTGAATATTTAATAGTTGGAGTAGTGAGCGATGAGGGAGTGAGAATAAATAAAGGAGTAGAACCGTTTGTGCCGTACGAGGAACGCGCAGAAATGGTTAGATCGTGTCGATATGTGGATGAAGTGGTAAAAATACCGCAAAGATATGCAACTACACAGGAGGCATGGAAGAAATATCAATTTGATGTACAATTCAGCGGAAGTGATTATGAAAAAGACGGAGAATGGTTGGCCGGCAAAGAATTTTTGAAAAAACATGGATCGGACTTAATATTTTTTCCTTATACGCAATCGACTTCATCAACAAAATTGAAGAAATTGATTGAAAAAAAATTAATATAAAAAAAATACGCTGTAAATCTTTTTAAGAGATAACAGCGATTTTTAATTTTATTGAACATTCATAGAAAGATCGATGAATTTATTTGCGAGTTTAGCCTTTTGAAGGACTTCTTCGGTAATATCGGCACCTGCTTCAACAATAACGACACCGCTGTCAGAAGTGATAGTTTTGATGGCCTTTTTACCGAGTAAGAAACGGCGATGACGTTCATCCTGAGCTTTTTCTGCAGCAAGTTTTTTCTTGTCATCCGGAGATTGAGAATTATCGGCAGATTTAGATTTAGCTTGATTGCTCATAGCTTTTTTGAGAGCAGCTCTTAAAGCGTCAGCCTGTTGAGTCATGGAAGATTTATTGACTTCGGGAGCCGGTTCAGGTTCAGGAATTGATTCTTCAACAGGCGGTATCGGTTCATCAATAGGTAATTCCGTTTGTTCTGAAACCATTTCGGGCTGTTCAATCGGTTCTGCAGAAGGTTCAACAGTCGGTTCAGTCATTAATTCGGGCGGAACTTGCAAAATTGTTTCAGTATCAGCCGGAATTACAGGCTCTTCAACTTGAGTTTCAACAGGAGCTTCAACTACTTCTTCAGTCGGAGTTTCAACTTGAGTTTCAACTACTTCTTCAGTCGGTGTTTCAACAGGAGTTTCAACTACTTCTTCAGTCGGTGTTTCAACAGGAGTTTCAACTACTTCTTCAGTCGGAGTCTCAACTGGAGTTTCAATTACTTCTTCAGTCGGAGTCTCGACGGGAGTTTCAATTACTTCTTCAGTCGGAGTCTCAACGGGAGTTTCAATTACTTCTTCAGTCGGAGTCTCAACGGGAGTTTCAATTACTTCTTCAGTCGGAGTCTCAACGGGAGTTTCAACTACTTCTTCAGTAGGAGTTTCATCTGCAACAACAGCGACCGACTCCGCCTCAGGTGTTTCAGATACCATAGGCGGTTCAATCGCTGTCTCTTGTGGTTCATATTCTTCACTTACCGGAGCAGATGTCATTACAAATTCAGTTTTTTTTTCCGCTTCAGGATCAATTACCGTAACTTGCTTGCCGAAAATTGAAATTTGATCAGCCGTAACTTCGCTGGTAGTTCCGTCAGGCGCAGTTATTTCACATTTTTCTATTTTGCCGTCTTCTCCTATAAATAATTCGGTAATTTTACCTTGAATTGTTCCGTTTTTGGTAATCGCTTTCGTTCCGATGACACGAATATTTTCATCAAGCAAAGCCTCATAATCGCCTGCTTCATCAAGTTTCAAAATATTTTCGCTGTGAGTAACCGTTACCGCATCATCACCGATTGCTATTACCGATTCGTAAGGAATCAATTTAACGCCGCGATACCAGTCTTCATCTTCAATGGTAATTGCCGCTATCAACCCGTTTTTCGCATCAATGAGCAATGTTTTACTCATTCCCAATTCTCTGCCTTCGGTTATGCTTATCACCGGCAATCCTAAAATTTCTACAGATTTCTTCATAAATAAGTAACCTCCATTAATTAAAAAAATTTATTTTTAACCTTCAAAATTTGTAAGATAATCTTCAATTATAATTTACGTTTTGAGGTTGAACTGTTTAACTGCAGCGATTTAAATTCAGTATCAGCCTCTTGAATGTATTGACGCGGTATTTTGCTGAACGGCATTGTCAATGCTCTGTGTCTTATCAATATTGACTGCAATATTTTTACATATGTAAGATTTTTTTCAAATTCTTTGCGCGTATTTGCATTTCTTACTACTGCCGGCAATTTTAACGCTTCTTCGTAAGTTTTTATCACTTTGGTATATGCTGCCTGTTCTTTGTAAATATTTCCCAAGTCTATCGCTATAAACGGTGCATAATCATCATTTTTATAACGATTGAGTGCCTTTTGATATGCAATTACTGCCTGATTCAAATTGCCTTTCGTCTTTTGAGAGTAAGCATAATCCAATATATCATCAAGTGAACCGATATGTTTATCAATTTCTGAAATTTTTTCCTCATTCAACGGCAATTTCTTTTCTTGCGGTTTTTCGACGTTTAATTTTGGTTTTTCAATAATCGGTTTTGATGTCGGTTTGGAAATAGGTTTTGTAACTTTTTCTTCTTTTTTTTCGGCAGGTTTTAAAAATTTTGTCGCGGCAACTTTCGTTTCTGATGTTATTTCATCTTTCGATTTTTTTATTTCAACAAATTTTTCAATCGGTTTTTCTTCTTTTTTAATCTCCGGCTTTTTAATCTCTTCAGATTTTTCAATTACTTTTTCTTCAATTTTAGGCTTTTCGGCAATTTTATTTTCAATCGGCTTTTTGATTTTAATCGGTTTTTCTTCTTCAGTCAATTTTTCCTCTTTTGCCTTGATTATTGCTTTTTTATTTTCTTCAGTTTCTATTTCTGCCGCCTCAAGTGCCAATTCTTCTTCAATTTCGGCATCGGTTACTATTATTACGTCAGTTTTTTCATGCTTGATTAAATATCTGTTCACGAATGTCACGATGATTGATGCGACCAATATCAATATGCCCAATCTCACATAATGAAATTTATCAAGATATGTTGACATTTCTATCGCCGCAGCATTGACTGCCAATGACAAAACTGCACAAAGAATTAATGAAAAATATTTTACTTTGAATCCTATTTTCTGTGCAATCGCATGCACGAGAAATATTGTTACGATTATTACGCTCGGCACTATCAAAAAAAATGCCAAACACATCACTCCAAGACATTAAATTAATTTCCTGCCGTTTGTTTCTAATTCCTCATTAAAAAAAAATTTCCTGCCGATTAAAAAAAATCTTTCAATAGCCGAAACTCATTAAATGCCAATCATCGCCTTTAATCCTTGCAAAATACCAGGTCCAAATTTCTTTTGATGATTTGTAGTCGCTGAAAAATGCAATACATTGATTAAATTTTATATTTAAACCGCGTTTTTTTGCAAGACGATTCATCCATTCAATATTTTTTTCAGTATTGCAATAATCATCTTCAGTATATCGAATATTTTTTACTTCAGAAAAATTTTTTGTAATAATCTCGATCGCAGAATCCATATCATCGCGTGAAAATATTTCAGAGTATCCGTAATTTATTTTGACACTCGCCGAAACGTGACTGATTGAAAAAATAATTGCGGCAATCAAAAAAAAATAAATTTTTAATTTCATTCATAAATTATAAATTCAATAAAAATTTCTGTCAATAATGTGAAAATATTTGCTTGAATTGCTCGATTAGATTATAATATAGAAAAAACTTTTTTGGCGAGGTGAGGCGATGAATTTAAATAAATCGACAATGAGCGATGCGCTTGATATTGTCAACGAAAGAATTATTGTTGCCGATACCGAAGACGAAATTGAAAATTCTTTTTTTGAAGTGCGTTATCACGGCAGAAAAATTTTAATATTGGCACCGCATCCCGATGATGAAATTAATGTTGCTGGAAATATGATTTTGAATTTTTCACGGACACGCGCAGAAATTTTTGTTGCCTTCAGTACCAACGGCGATTTTGATATTGATGCGTCAATTCGTGCGGAAGAAGCGGCAAAGTCTTTAAAAATACTCGGAGTAAAACGCGATCATATAATTTTTTTGGGATACGGCGATACTTACAACGGCAAAGGCAAACCTCATCTTTTCAATGCAATTGAGCCGACCGTTTCACCTGCAGGAAAATCCGAAACTTATTCTGTAAATGATTTTGTTGATTATTCCTTCAAAAGATTCGGCGAACACGCAAAGTATACAAAAGAAAATTTTTTGCGTGATTTAAAAGACTTGATTTTAAATATTGAGGCTGATATAATTTTTTGCGTTGACTTTGATTTTCATGCAGACCACAGAATGTTGTCGTTAAGTTTTGAGCAGGTTATCGTAGAAATTTTGTCACGAGAAGGAAACGATTATAAGCCTGAAATTTATAAAAGTTTTGCATATTCGACGGCATTCAATGCAATCCGTGATTTTTATTCCGAAAATCTTTTGGAGACGAAAAAACCGATTGAAGACGAATTGATAAATCATGCAAATTATTCATGGTCTGAACGTGTGAGATTTCCTGTCGCCGAAGATTGCCGACAACCGTTTATCGGAGAAATTTTAATTAATCACAATCCGATTGCAAAAGCAATATTTGCGCATAAATCGCAGAAAAACGAATGGAATGCACTCGGAATTTTAAATAGTGATGAAATATTTTTTGAACGTCGGACTGATAATTTAATTTACACGGCAGAAATTGAATCAACCTCCGGAGATTATGAAAAAGTCAGAGATTTTAAAATAATAAATACAGATGACGTTGATACAATCCGACCGAAATTCTGTAGTCATCTTTGGCAGCCGGATTCAAATGATTCCGAAAAAAAATTGAAATTGAAGTGGCAAAATTTACAACAAATTGAACAAATAAAAATTTACGGCGATATAAATTCAGAGAAAGAAAGTTTTTTAAAGGTAAAAATTAACGATTCGGAACGAGAAATAAAACTTCCGAAACACGGATTGCCGCAATTTATAAATTTTGATGAAAAAATATTTGCCGATGAAGTTGAAATACAAATGCTTGATGAAGGCGGAATATCAGAGATTGAAATTTTTTCAATGCGAGAAATTAAACGTCAAATTAAGCCGTTTATAAAAATTACCGTTGATGATAATTTTATTTATGATTATTACATTCACAAAAATAAAAGCCGGCTTGAATTTGAGATATACAGATTTCACACGGATAAGCCCATTGAATTGAGTGTAAGCGACGGAGTGATATATTGTGCCGACAAAAAATTTGTACTGCAGTTTGACGGCGATGATGTAACAATCAGAGCTGAAATTTGTGATGAGACCGAAATTTACGATCAAATAAAAATTCATCGCAGGAACAGATTTTATTTTTGGAAATTGAAATTAAGGCAATTTTTTGATCGAGCAAAAATACATTTTCAAAGGAAATTTAGATGCTGATAACAGTTGAAAAATAGTCATAAAAAAATAGAAAATGTTATAAAAATAATAAGGTGGCGAGGCGATTGATAAAATCATATAAAGTAAAGTTATTGCCAAACGACAAGCAAAAGACAAAATTATTTCAATTTGCCGGGACTGCCAGATTTGCATATAATTGGGCACTTGATAAACAGATAAAATCATTTAAGAACGGAGAAAAATTTATTTCAAATAATGATTTAAGAAAAGAATTTACAATTTTGAGAAATTCAAAAAAAATTCATGGTTGAAAGAAATATCAAATAATGTGACGAAACAAGCGATAAAAGATTGCTGCAATGCTTATCAAAATTTTTTTAAGAATGGAATGCGACATCCGAAATTTAAAAGTCGAAGGAAACATTGCAAATTTTATCAAGATACAGCCAAAATAAAAATAACGTCAACGCATGTCAAACTTGAAAAATTGGCAAAAAGCAAAAGACGAAATCGACAGAAATTGAATTGGATAAAATTGGCAGAAGCTGACAGAATACCTTTAGGAGTGAGTTACAAACAACCTCGAATAAGTTTCGACGGTATAAATTGGTGGCTGAGTGTGAGCGTAGAATATGAAAATCAAAACAA
>CAJOPN010000109.1 GCA_905236285.1 uncultured Selenomonadaceae bacterium
TGATCGTCTTGCCGCTGAATTTTCAGAAGAACTTAACAATCTCGGCGTGAGAGTTTCAGAACTTGAAAAATATGCCGACAAAGTTAAGTGGACAGGCGAATTGCGTTATCGTTACTGGAGCAATCGTGAAGAATTTGCAGATCGTTCAAAGCATAAAGAAAACACCGATCAATTACAATTGCGTTTGTTCCCGACTGCCGAAGTCAACAAGCATTGGAAAGTTAAAGCTCGTATAACTGCGTCAAGCGATATGAGCAAAGATACTACCGGCAATTTAAGATTAACATACGCATTTGCTGAAGGCGATTACAAAAATTTCAATGTCAAAGTCGGTAAGCAGGTATTTTACGACAATGTTTCTGACGGTCTCGTGATAGATGATTTCTTCAGCGGCGCAAGAGTAGAAGTCGGCAGCAAAGTAAAGTTTGCAGCTGAGGCAGGTCGTTGGAATTTGAATGATGCCAATGACGGAATAACAACTTTTCTTGATGATGATACCGCTGCAAATTATCAAGGTGCAGAATTGACTTATAATCCAAATGATAAATTTTATATCGGTGCGGCATATCGTCATTTTAACAGCGATGCTTTCAAATATGCCGACGGTTACAATCGTCACGGAAAATTGGAAGACAAAGCAAATATTTGGTCAGTAGGTACTTCTTACGATTTCGATAAAAATGTAAAAATTGCATTCGGTTATGCGAGAAACTCATCTGCTGACGATTACGAAAAATCTTGGACAGGTTCAATCTCTTACAAAGGCGCAAATAAAAAACAAGGTTCATGGGGAGCATGGGCAGCATATCGTTATGTCGGAAACAACGTTTCATTTATGCCGACTTACGACGTTGACACTTACAACAAAAAAGGTGTCGAACTCGGTCTTGGCTGGTCTCCGTTGAACAATACTTTGACTCAAATTCAATATTTCACCGGCAAGAGTCTTGAAACCGATAAAGATGTTGAATCACTCTTCGCTCGTGTAAGCTGGTTCTTCTAATAAAAATTTTTTTGAGCAATAAAAAAAAAAGTCCGAAACTTTTTGAAAAAGAATCGGGCTTTTTAATTTTATTTTGTGATGAAATTCATTTGATTATTTAATTTCAATTTTTGTCGATTTCGGAGTATCTTCAACTTTCTTCGGCAAATCAATTTTGAGAGTGCCGTCTTTAAATTCGGCTGAAATTTTATTTTCATCAACGTTGTCAATATAGAATGAACGGCTCATACTTCCGACGTGACGCTCGCGGCGAATATAATTTCCCTTGTCGTCTTGCTCTTCATTTCCTTCCTCAGTCTGTGCAGAAATTGTTAAATAACTGTTTTCATAATTGAGAGAAATATTTTCTTTCTTGAGTCCCGGAAAGTCTGCAATAAGTTCATAAGCATTGCCGTTATCTTTAACATCAACTTTGAAATTTGCGGCTGCACTCATGTTCATTGCCGGCATGTTGAAAAACGGCTCGTTGAAGATGTCAAACAAACTATGAAAATCATCATTACTCTTTGAGAGATTTCTTCTTGAAACAAACGGTACTAATCCAAACATTTTAATTCGCTCCTTTAATTTAAATACATTTTTTTATTTTTATTTGTCCGTTGAGTTTTTTTCTTAACTTCCCTTCGGACATTTTCTATTATACACAAAAAAGTCAAAATGTCAATAGAGCAAAAAGAAAAATTTTATTTTTTTTTAATTTTCGTTGCAAAAAAAAATAACTCATCTCACAAAGAGACGAGCCGAAAAATTTTTTTAAAATTAATCGAAGAGATAGCCGAAACGTTTTTTGAAATCGTCCTGACTCATATTGAAAAATTTTGCAAATTCAGCGTTGTCAAGGTCTTCTTTTTCAAAGCGGCGCATAAATCCGCGAGAAATTTTGTAAGATGCAGAATCGACATTGACGCGGCGAACTCTTGTCTTACCGGTTGCAGGATCTTTGAGATCATCAAATTGCATTGGAACTGCGCCGGATTGTTGAATTGAAATCATTGCACCCGTTCCGCCGTCCATGAGGAAGTGAACAGCTGCATAACCGAGTGAACGAGTATAATCAATATCGTAAGGAATCGGATTTGCGCAGCGAAGTTCATAACCGATTTCTTTATCAACGATTGTGACTTTCTGACCGATTTTTTCGAGTTCTTTTTCAACCAATTTTTTCAAAATGTCGCCGAAATCGAGTTCAGCATAACGAATGTGACCATGTTCGTCAAGAGCAAGATCGCCAAGTTTTTTGAGATCCTCCTCATCAATTTTTTCAATGACACCTTCAGCGACAATGCCGACTCCGTAATGTCTGCCGTGAGATTTTTCTTTTATGATTGAACTGAGGAGAATATCGGCGACTTGTTGAAGACCGATTTTATCTTGTTTAAATTCTTCAGGAATAACAGTAACAGCTGCACCGGAAGATTTGCCGATACCAAGCGCAAGATGTCCTGCAGTTCTTCCCATTGCAATTACGAAATACCAGCGATTATTTGTTGTGCGTGCATCTTCAATGAGATTTGCAACTTCTTCGGCACCGATTGCGCGAGCAGTCTCAAATCCGAATGTAGGAATACCTTCAGGCAACGGAAGATCATTGTCAATAGTTTTCGGAACGTGAACGGCATTTATAGTGTAACCGTTTTTCTTGGCATAAGCTGCAACGCTCATTGCGCTGAAAGCAGTATCATCGCCGCCGACAGTTACGAGATAATTAACGCCGAGTTCAGTCAAAGTCTCGGAAACTGCTTTGAGATCTTCTTCTTTTTTGGTCGGATTGTATCTTGACATTTTGAGATAGCAGCCGCCTTGAAGATGAAGTTTGCCTACGATTTCTTCAGTCAATTCGATATAATTTTTTTCACGTTTTGCAAGATGTGAAAAGCCTTCAAAAATTCCGAGAACTTTAAAACCTTGATTAATTGCCTCAAGAGTAACTGCGCTGATGACACCATTCATTCCAGGTGCAGGTCCGCCGCCGCATACGATTGCAACTACTTTTTGTTCGCTCATTTAAATTTGCTCCTCTCGTTTTTCGTCCGCTTAGACGTTTTTTTAATTGGTTTATCGGTTTTACTGAAATTTTCTTTTCGACGCAGCTTTGAAATTTCCTTCTTATTATTCAGAATATTTAATTGTTTCTTAATTGAGCTTTCAATCGTACGCAATTTTTCAATTTCGTCTTCAGTCACAAAAGTTATCGCCGTTCCTTTTTGTCCTGCGCGTCCGGTTCTGCCGATTCTATGAATGTAATCAATCGGACTTCTTGGAATGTCGAAACTTATAACGTGAGTTACTCCTTCAATGTCGAGACCTCTGGCAGCAATATCGGTTGCAACGAGCAGTTGAAGTTTTGCCTCACGAAATTTTTTTAATACAAAATTTCTCTGCTGCTGAGTCAAATCTCCGTGCAATCCGTCAACTTCATATCCTTTTTGTGCAAGTTCAATCGTCAGCCATGTAATTTTTTCTTTCTTCGCGCAAAATATCATCGCCAGATATGGACGTTCATTCTCCAAAATTTCGCAAAGTTTGTTTACTTTTTCGGATTCTTTGACTTTTATAACGGATTGCTTGATATTTTCGAGAGTTATTTTTTTCGGTTCAATGAAAATCATTTGAGGATTACGCATAAATTGACTGGCAAGCATTTTAATTCTTTCGGGAATTGTTGCCGAACACAAAATTAATTGTCCGTCACCTGCCGTTGCTTTCAAAATCATTTCGACATCTTCAATGAAACCCATTTTTAAAAGTTCGTCCGCCTCATCAATGACAATTTTATTTGCGCGACTCAAATCTATCGCTTTTCTGCTCAAATGATCCAGCAATCGCCCGGGAGTTCCGATTATTAATTGAGGTATTTTTTTTAATTTTTCTTTTTGTCTTTCAAAATCTTGTCCTCCGCAAATTATTACGCTGTCAATTTCCATTACATCGCCGATATTCTTTGCGACTTTTGAAATTTGAAGTGCAAGTTCGCGAGTCGGTGCAATTATCAATGCCTGAGTGACAGGAATTTTTTTAATTTTTTCCATAATCGGCAGAAGAAATGCCAAAGTTTTGCCGGTTCCCGTTTTCGATTGAACTATTACATCTTTGCCGCTCCTTGCCGTCGGAATTAATTTTTCCTGCACAGGTGTCGGTGTGATGATTCCCTGTTTTTTTAAAAGTTCACAAACTTCGGATTGTATTTTTAAATCGTCAAATGTTTTAGACAAAAATTTTTCCTCCAAACTTTTTTTATAAAAGATTATCACGTTTAAAAAAATTCGTCAATCAAGAAAATATTGACACAAAAAATTTAAGCGGTTATAATTATTTGCAAAAATTAATATCATCTTGACGAGTTAATTTTTAAAAAATAAAGAATTTGAAAGAAAATTTTTGAAAAGTGCTTTTCTGCAAATTTAAATTGAAAAAATTAAACAAATGACGCTCAAAATGTCTCAAAATGAAATTTTTTAAGACGTGAAAAATAATTGAAAATTAAAGACTTTATAATTAATAAAAAATTCATCAGGGGCTGAGAGAAATGTTAGTAAAGGCAGGAAGCAAAATGACCTCGCTTATACATGAAAGTGCTGTGGTATCACCAAGCGCGCATATCGGAAAAAATGTTCAAATCGGACCGTTCTGTGTAATCGGCGACAATGTTGAAATCGGAGACGGCTCGGTAATCGGACCAAATGCAGTTATTCACGGCTGGACCAGTATCGGAAAAGATTGCAAAATTTTTCAATTTGCCTCAGTCGGAGAAGATCCGCAAGATTTAAAGTTTAAAGGTGAAAAAAGTTATACATTCATCGGAGACAGAACAGTCATTCGTGAAGGCGCAACAATTCATCGCGCAACCGGTGAAGAAAATGAAACGAGAATAGGCAGCGATTGTTTGTTGATGGCTTATATTCACGTCGCTCACAACTGCGTTCTCGGCAATCATGTTATTATGAGCAATCTTGCAAGCTGTGCAGGTCATGCAGTCGTTGAAGACAGAGTTGTAATCGGAGGCATGGCAGGAGTTCATCAATTTGTAAAAATCGGACGCAATGCAATGGTCGGAGGAATGAGCAAACTTGTTCAGGATGTCGTACCTTATACAATTGTTGACGGTCATCCGGCTAAAGTTGTCGGATTGAACAGCGTCGGAATTTCTCGTGCAGGTATTCCGTTGGAAGCTCGTCACAATATTAAAAAAGCATATAAAATTCTTTATCGCAGCGGTTTAACTCTTTCTGAGGCAATCGCAGTTATTGAACAGGAAGTTGATTCATGCGAGGAAGTAGAACATTTTTTGAGATTTTTGAGGAATGCGGAACGCGGAATTTGTCGCGAACGCCGTGATAATGAATAAATTTGCAGTGATTATATTTCTGTCAATGATCGCTGCGAAATATCGGGAGGATTATTGATGGAAAAATTGGGAATATTGGCAGGCGCAGGAAAATTGCCTGTTGAATGTGCAAGAGCGGCGAAACAATTGGGATATGAAGTTTATGCAGTCGGATTATTACCGGTAACTGATCCCGCAATCGCTGAATTTGCCGCAGATTTTCAAAGTATCAGCGTCGGACAGCTTGACGCTATTTTAAATTATCTTACGTCGAAAGATTTACATAAAGTCACAATGATAGGCAAAGTCACAAAAGAATTGTTGTTCAATGGCGGAGTTATTCCCGATGCAAGAATGCTGCAGCTTATCATGTCATTGAATGACAGAAGTGATGATACAATTATGATGGCGTTCGTTCGTGAACTTGCAAAGGCAGGAATGGAAACATTTGATCAGACGGCATTAATCAGAAATTTAATTCCGAATCGCGGAACAATTACGAAACGAGAACCGACTGAAGATGAAAAATTGGATTTGGAATTTGGAATGAGAATTGCAAAAGAACTCGGAAGACTTGATATAGGTCAGACGGTTGTTGTCAAAAATCGTGCAGTCATGGCACTTGAGGCAATTGAAGGAACTGATGCCTGCATAATTCGCGGCGGACAACTTGCAAACGCTAATGCAGTCGTTGCCAAAGTTTCAAAACCGAATCAAGATAATCGTTTCGATGTTCCGACTGTCGGCTGTCGCACCATTGAAGTTATGATTGAAGCAAAAATTTCTGCGCTTGCAATAGAAGCAGGAAAAACTTTACTGGTTGATCGCGAAAATATGGTTGCTCTCGCTGAAGATCACGGAATTTCTATTGTCGCATGGTGAATTGAATGCTCTCTGAAGTAAAACAGAAATTGGAAAATGAAATTGCCGAGCAGAAATTTTTTAATGAACTTGAAGAAAGTATTTTTGATTTCAATTTGATTAAAATATTTCAAGAGGACGACAATATTTATAATTTGTTCGGCTATGTCAACGAATCGAAACATTTCGGATTGAAAACCTGTTTTCATGCCGACACCAAAGAATTTAGAATTTCAAAAAAATTTGGCTTGAATGAATTTTGTTTGACGGAATTTTTTACCGAAGATATTTCAAAATTTATCGAGATTCTTCAATCGGAATTAAAAAAATTAATTGATTCGATTGATAAATTTGACGGCGATGAAAACTTTTTTGTTGAACAAAAGCAAATTTCTAAATGGAAATACTCCGAGAATTTACCTGAATGTCTTGAAAATTTTCAGCTTTTTATGAATCCGAAAAAATATTTGGAAGTTACAAACGGTTCATTTGTCATAATAAATTACTGCGACTTTAAAATTGATAGCGATCTTGCAATTTATTATAATATTTTCAGCGACAATTTCGGTAGTGAGGCGAGAATAAACGGTGCGCCGACTGTCATTTATGATTTTGATTCGGATAATTTAAAAGAACTGGAAGAAAAATTAAATAACAATTTGCAAATTCAGCTTAAAAATATTCGTGCTGAAGTTCAATCACAGACAAATTAAAAATCCCTTGCTTTTAACAAGAGATTTTTTTTATTTCATCTTTCATGCGAAAAATACATTTTCTTTGGAACGACCATTCCGAGTTCTTCGGAGGCAATTTCTTTGATTCTTTGCGGCGATTTTAATTTTGCAATTTCAACGCGCAATCTTTCGTTTTCCTGCTCCAACTGTTGAGCTTGAGTCTGAGTCGCAACTAGTGCATAACCGCGACTTGCACTAATTCCGCTGCGAATGGTAACCAGCATTGCCAGAATTGAAATAATTATAAATGCAATTTGACATCTGGAGCGAAGATTTCTGTCGAGTTTAGGTCTGTTTTTAATCAGTTTAAAAGTTCTTTGCTCGCGTTCTTTGTCACCAAAATTATACGAAGAATAATTGTCGTAGCTCGGCATCTGCTGCATATCTTGAGATTGTATTTTTCTCTTACGTTGCATTAATTTCCACTCCTTTCAAATTTTTTCGGCGATACGAAGTTTTGCACTCTTTGCACGAGAATTTTTTTTGAGTTCTTCCTCCGTTGCCGTAACAGCTTTACTTAAAATTTTTATTTGTGCTTTGTGATTGCAAACGCAAATCGGCAAATCTTTAGGACAAATGCAATCACTCGCCATAATCTTAAAAGTATTTTTGACAATTCGATCCTCAAGCGAATGAAAAGTTATAATTGCAATTCGGCCGCCGCTTTTGAGATGATTTACTGCCGTTTCGATTGAACTTTGCAAAATATTCAATTCGTTGTTGACTTCAATTCTTATTGCCTGGAAAATTCTTTTTGCGGGATGACCGCTTTTTTTGTTGAACGGCACGACACTTTCAATGATTTTCACCAATTCGCCGGTCGTTTCGATTGATTTAATTTTTCGTGCATTGATTATTGTCTTAGCGATTCGATTTGAAAACTTTTCTTCGCCGTATTCATGAAAAATTTTGTAAAGATTCTCTTCATCATAATTGTTGACGACATCGCGAGCCGAAAATTTTTGAGATTGATTCATTCTCATATCAAGCGGAGCATTGTGAATGTATGAAAATCCGCGTTCTGCAGTATCAATTTGATATGATGAAACACCGAGATCAAATAAAAATCCGTCGGCAAAATCAATTTCACGATCCGATAAAATTTTTTCAAGGTGACTGAAATTGTCTTGTACGAAAATTTTTTTGCATGAAATTTTTTCAAGGCGAATTTTTGATGATTCAATCGCGGCTTGATCTTGGTCAATTCCGACAATCAAACCGTCATCAAGATTTTCGGCAATCAGCAGAGAATGTCCTCCGCCTCCGAGTGTGCAGTCAACATAAATTCCGTTTCGATTCGTCACGAGATTTTTTGTAACTTCATCAGCCATTACACTTAAATGATTAAAATTCAAAATCCAATCACCTGAAAAATTTTTTAATGATTTTTTAATTCAGTTTTGACTATTCTTTCTTAAATGAAAAATTCCTGCAAATAATTAAAATTTTTCATTGCAATTTCATTATTTTGCATTATAATCAAAAATTGATGAGGAGATGATAATTTTGACAATAACAAAAGATATGAGTATACTTGAAGTCGTGCAAAAATATCCTGACACGGCGATGGTTTTCATGTACGCGGGAATGGGCTGTCTCGGATGCGCGGCGGCACATTTTGAAAATATTGAACAAGGCTGCATGGCACACGGAATTGATCCCGATGCATTGGTTGATGCATTAAATGAAGTCGTCGAGGCACAAGAAAACGAATCAACCGAACATTTTGAATCAGATTCAATGGAACAAGTCGCAGTTGCAAAATAAATTTTTTTGAGTGATTGAGGTTGTGAAATTTTTTTTCCGACCTCATTTTTATTTTTTGGAGATGAATTAAATTGAAACAAAAATTGCGTCCGCGTCGAATGAGAATTTCAGAAAATATTCGTGCGATGATTCGCGAAACAATTTTAACACCGAAAGATTTTGTTTATCCGATCTTCGTCGTCGCAGGTGAAAATATTCATGAAGAAATTCCGAGCATGCCGAATTGTTTTCATTTGTCGGTTGATAATGCAGTTGAACTTGCAAAAAAAATTTTTGATTTGGGAATACCTGCCGTTGAAATTTTCGGACTGCCTGAATATAAAGACGAAATCGGATCAAGTGCTTGGGATATGAAAAGTCCTGTTCAGCGTGCAATTTCGGCAATAAAAAAATCTGTCCCGAATTTGACAATCGTCGGTGATGTTTGTCTTTGTCAATATACTTCTCACGGACATTGCGGAAAACTTTGCAATGATTATGTCGATAATGATTCAACGCTTGAATTGCTGCAGAAAGTTGCATTAAGTCAAGCGCAGTCGGGAGCAGATATAATTGCGCCGTCAGACATGATGGACGGAAGAGTTGCAGCGATTCGTGAAATTCTCGACGAAAATTCTTTTGAAAATGTTTCAATTATGAGTTATTCCGTCAAATATGCATCGGGATTTTACGGACCATTCAGAGATGCCGCAGATTCCGCTCCTCAATTCGGAGATCGAAAACAATATCAAATGGATTGTGCAAATTCTCGTGAGGCAATGAAAGAAGTGGAACTTGATATTGATGAAGGCGCAGATATAATTATGATTAAACCGGCACTTGCTTATCTTGATATTGTTAAAACTGTTCGAGATAAAATAAATCGCCCCGTTGCAGTTTACAACGTGAGCGGTGAATATTCAATGATTAAAGCCGCCGCGATGAACGGTTGGATTGATGAAAAAAGAATTGTACTTGAATCGCTGACTTGCATGAAGAGAGCCGGCGCAGATATTATTATCACTTATCATGCAATCGACGCGGCAAATTGGTTGAAATAAATTTCTTTATTATTCAAATAATTTTTTATTTGCTCTTGCAGCATTATTTTGTTGCTCATTTATTAAACTTCTTGCCGAAATTTCCATAAAATCGTGATCTTGACGAAATGAAATTTCTATGATAAATTATTTTTAGTATCAGTTTAAGACAGGCGGTCGATACTTAGCCTCAGGTTTGAGGTGAACGCTTATGAAAATCAAAATTGTTGTGATCATTGTGATCGCCATTACGATTTTGGTCGTAACAAGCAAAGTAGCCGCCTAAGCCCCACTTAGAACGGCTACAAACCCACTATACTCAGCAATCAAAATATATAAAAATGAGGCTGATCGTCTACTTGATACCGACGTTCTGTTCTTTTGCGGAACGTCTTTTTGTTTGCAGTTTATCATTTCAAAAAATTTTTGTCAATAAAAAAATTTTCATTCTAATTCAAACCAGATCGAATAATAATTTTCATTCATCGAAATATTTTTATCCTTTGCTATCGAAATTTGCAAATATACAAAAGTTTCTTTCACACCGACAAATTCATAATCGCTCAAATTTATTTCATAATTAATTGATTCTCCGCTTTTTAACGGCGGCTGTAATGTCTTTATCGTCTCAGTCTCATTTCCCCAATTTTCTCCGAATACTATTTTCAAAATCGGAGTTTGATATGTCGCATCAGAATTATTTTTAATATTTAACCTCATCGTCCAATTTTCGCCGAATCGAATTATCGGTCTGTCGTATTTATCTTTTTTTGTCGATTTGTTTACCCATTCTTGCCACTCTTTCACAGGTATTTTTACTCTTTTCGATACCATGAAAAATTGATTGTAAATTTTTTCGTTAAGATATAATGTCGTCTCGATCTCTCCGTTTGCAGCAAATGTCCTTGAAGTCATCAATATAAATAAAATGCATGTGAAAAAAATTTTCATGTCAATCACCTTTCAAAAATATAAATTCGTATTCGGAAGAAGTACCGCGAATTTCCGCACCGTCTCCCCAAAAATTTAATTTGATAATATATTTCACATCTGAAAAACCGAGATTTGAATCGTGAATTTGTATCCGATTGAGCGGCACTTCAAAAATTGTTTCTTCATTCGGTTTCAAACTTTTTCCGTTTAAAGTTTTTCGCTCACCGTCATTATAAATTATTTCAAGCTGTGAATTATTAAAAATATTTTGCGAATAATTTTTCACTAGCACCGATATTTGAAAATAATTGTTCGGCATAATCAAATTATTAGCTTCAAGCCGCCAATTTTCCCAGATATTTTTATTTATATATTGAATCGTTCCTGCATTTGTCACATCATAATCAAGATTGTCTGTCCATTCATTCATGCGTTGACCGTTCAAATAATATTTTACTTTTACAAAATCACCTGTAATTTCTTGATACGTTTCATTTTTCGGCGACTCAATTTCCACCGACGTTGACGGAATCTCAGGCAGTTCAAAATTTGATTGACTCGGTAATTTTTGAAAATTTTCGGACGTTGTTGAAGTCGTCTCATCAATCGGAATTTTTATTTCGGGAAATTCTTTCTTTTCAACCTTTTCTTGAGGTTTTGATTGAATTTCATTTTTTTTATGCTCGACAATTTTTTCTTCAGAAGAATTTTTTTCAATTACAGGCATTTTTTCATTCAAAAATTTCGGATAAATTGTTGCTGAAATTAAAATTAATATCATCAATAAAATTTTTTTAGAAAATACAAATTTTTTTGACGGACGATAATTTAAAATTGCGTCTCTAAGTTCATCGGCTGATTGATAACGCTCATTCGGATTTTTTTCCGTACATTTCAATAAAATTTCTTTCAAATATCCGTGATAATTCTTTTCCAAAACTTTTTGAAATGTTATTCCGAGTGCATAAATATCATTTCGTGCATCACTTTGTGAAAATCCGTATTGTTCCGGCGGTGCATATCCTTTTGTACCCAATTTTTCGGTATCTTCCACTTGTCCTTCCTTGTAAATGTGCACGCTGTCGAAATCTATCAGCTTGATTACATTGCCTTGAATTATCAAATGTTCAGGTTTTATGTCGCGATGAATTATATTTTTTCCGTGCAGAAATTCCAAGCCGTCACATATTTGCAATAAAAAATTTTTTGCCTCATTCTCATTCAAATAATTCTTCTGCCGAATCTTTTCAAATAAACTTTCACCTTGTATAAATTCTTCAATTATCAACGTCGATTTTTCATCTTCCGTGCAGTAAATTATTTTCGGAAATATTCTATGAGGATTTTCTTTCAATATTTTATACGCTAAACCGATTTTTAATAATTTCTTCCATATAAAAAATTTTCCCGATGAATCCGTTACAATCCAAATTTCACCTTTTTCAGACTGCTTTATCAATTTTATTTTTTCAAATCGACTTCTCAAAAAATTTTCAACATTCACATTCATACTTGCACCTGTTCAAAATAATGTTATAATTATTCTATCATAAATATTTTGAGGTGTCATAATGGAAACAAAAAAAGATACTGAGCAGCTTGAAAATGAAATAAAAAAAATTAACGATCCGATTGAAATTGAAAATTTTATTGCCGACAATCAAGATAATTTTTCGGATTTTAATTTGCAATCTTATCTTCAATTTCTTCTTGAGAAAAAAATTTTGAAAAAATCAAAAGTTATTGAAGAGTCAAAATTGCAGCAGATTTATGCCTATCATATTTTCGGCGGCAGAAAAAAACACCCTTCGCGTGAGAAAATTATTTCTCTTGCATTGGCGATGAAATTATCCGTTGATGAGACTCAACGTTTGCTTTATTATTCCGAAAATGAAAAACTTTATGCAAAAAATGCTTGGGACAGCGTTATAATTTTTTCACTCGAAAATCATTTGACGGTTGATGAAACAAATGATTTGCTAAATAAATTGTCTGAGGCGGCAACTCTCGGAAATTGATCTGTTTTAAAAATTTTTAATTAAAAAAATCCCTCGAAACGTGAGGGAAATTTTTTTTGTATTAATTGCAAATTAACTTTTTTGATGAATTACATCATTCCGGGCATTCCACCCATTCCTGCCGGAGGAGCCGGAGGAGTCGGTTCAGGTTTGTCCGCAA
The DNA here is from genome assembly GCA_905236285.1 of uncultured Selenomonadaceae bacterium. Taxonomy (GTDB): domain Bacteria; phylum Bacillota; class Negativicutes; order Selenomonadales; family Selenomonadaceae; genus Quinella. The sequence goes on from CAJOPN010000109.1 coordinate 12,820, forward strand.
CGAGAGTTTCGGTTGTGAGAACCATCGCCGCGATTGATGCCGCATTCTGAAGAGCACTACGAGTAACTTTTGCAGGATCGACAATACCGGCTTTAATCATATCGACATACTCATTTGAGAGAGCATTGAAACCGATACCTTCGCCTGATTTTTTAACTTCTTCAACAACAACGCTTCCTTCAAGACCTGCATTGTTGGCAATTTGGCGAACAGGTTCTTCGATCGCACGTTTGACAATTTCAACGCCGACTTTTGCATCGCCGACTGCCTCAACGGAATTGAGGGCTGGAAGAATATCAATAAATGTTGTGCCGCCGCCTGCAACAATTCCTTCTTCGACTGCTGCACGAGTTGCATTGAGAGCATCTTCAATACGCAATTTCTTTTCTTTCATTTCAACTTCTGTAGCTGCACCGATTTCAATGACTGCTACGCCGCCTGCGAGTTTTGCAAGACGTTCTTGAAGTTTTTCTTTATCGAAATCTGAAGTTGTCTCTTCAATTTGCTTACGAATTTGAGCGACGCGGGCATTAATTGCATTTTTGTCGCCAACACCGTCAACAATGGTAGTTTCTTCTTTGGTTGAACGAACTTGACGAGCACGGCCGAGATCTTCAAAAGTTGCGCTGTCGAGTTTGCGTCCGACTTCTTCACTAATAACTGTTCCGCCGGTAAGGATTGCAATATCTTCAAGCATTGCCTTGCGACGATCTCCGAATCCCGGAGCTTTGACTGCGAGTGCTTTAAATGTTCCACGAAGTTTATTGACAACGATTGTTGCAAGTGCTTCGCCGTCAACATCTTCAGCAATGATAACAAGTTGCTTGCCTTGCTTGACAACTTGCTCAAGAATCGGCAGAATATCTTGAATTGAAGAAATCTTTTTGTCAGTGATGAGAATGTAAGGATCGTCCATAACTGCTTCCATCTTATCGGCATCAGTTACCATGTAAGGTGAAATGTAACCGCGATCAAATTGCATACCTTCGACGACTGAAAGATTTGTGTTCATTGTCTTTGATTCTTCAACGGTAATTACTCCGTCATTGCCGACTTTTTCCATAGCGTCTGCAATCAACTGACCGATTTCCTCATCGCCTGATGAAATTGCAGCGACTTGAGCGATTGCATCTTTGCCTTCGACTTTCTTTGATTTCTTTGCAATTTCTTCGACAAGTTTTTTAACTGCGAGTTCAATACCTTTTTTGACGATCATCGGATTTGCACCGGCGACAACATTTCTCATGCCTTCACGAACGATTGCCTGAGCAAGAAGAGTTGCGGTTGTAGTGCCGTCTCCTGCGATGTCATTTGTTTTTGTTGCTACTTCTTTAACGAGTTGAGCTCCCATATTTTCAAAAGGATCTGCAAGTTCAATTTCTTTTGCGATTGTTACGCCGTCATTTGTAATTGCAGGTGCTCCGAATTTTTTATCGAGAACAACATTGCGACCTTTCGGACCGAGTGTAACCTTAACCGCATTTGCAAGAGCATCTACTCCGCGACTGAGTGCACGGCGTGCCTCTTCATCAAACAAAATTTCTTTTGCCATATATTTTTACCTCCGATATTAATTCTTGATTAAATTAAAGAACTGCAAGGATGTCACTCTCACGAATTACGAGATATTCGACATCATCAACTTTAACTTCAGTTCCTGCGTATTTATTAAAGAGAACTTCATCGCCGACCTTGACTTCCATAACGGCACGCTGTCCATTATCGAGAAGTTTTCCGCTGCCGACTGCTTCAACTTTTCCTTTTTGCGGTTTTTCTTTTGACGTATCGGGAATAATAATTCCGCCTTTCGTCTCCGTTTCAGCCTTAGCAGGTAAAATGACAATTCTGTCTCCCAATGGTTTAATCATAAATTTGACCTCCAATTTTTCGATGTCCTTTGCAAAACTTTTTTTAAAATATTGTTTTGCTGTCAACGGTGTGTATAATATATCTTTTTAGACAAAATGTCAAGAGTTAATTAGTCAAAAAAACAAAACTTTTTAAAAAAACTTAATTGCTGTGACAAAAATCACTCGCAGAAAATTTTTCATGTGATAAAATTGAATCGAAAAAAATTTTTGGGAGAGATGAAACAATGAGCGAAAAATTTTTTTGTTATCAATGTCAGGAGACGGCAGGAGGAAAAGGCTGTACAATCAAAGGCGTTTGCGGAAAGACTGCCGAAGTTGCAATTCTTCAAGACAAGTTAATTTACGTTACAAAAAAATTGTGTGCGGCGAAAATTTCAAATGTAAATAAAATCATCGTGAGAAATCTTTTCAGCACAATTACAAATGCAAATTTCGATTCGGACGCATTAAAAAAATTCATTGAGCAGACTGAAAATTTGATTCCGAAAAATTTCAAAGTAACTGAACTTATCGGAGTGATGTCAACGATTGATGAGGACAAACGCAGTTTGAAAGAATTGATTACTTACGGACTCAAAGGAATGGCAGCATATCTTTATCATGCAAATGCACTCGGTTATGACGACGAATCAATAAATAAATTTATGCAGTCGACTCTAGCAAAACTTCTTGATGATATGACGGTTGACGATCTGATTAAATTGACACTTGAGACAGGAAAAGTCGGCGTTGATGTAATGGCATTACTCGACAAAGCAAACAGCGAAACATTTGGCAATCCCGAAATTACGAAAGTCAATATCGGCGTGAAAAATAATCCTGGAATTTTAATCAGCGGTCACGATTTGGCAGATTTAGAACAGTTGCTTGAACAAACTCAAAATACAGGCGTTGACGTTTATACTCACGGCGAAATGCTGCCTGCACATTATTATCCGAAATTTAAAAAATATAAAAATTTCATCGGTAATTATGGAAATGCCTGGTATCAGCAGACGACAGAATTTGAAAAATTTAATGGTCCGATTCTTTTGACGACAAATTGTCTCGTGCCGCCGAAAGCAAATTACAAAGATAAAATTTTCACGACAGGCGCAGTCGGTTTTGAAGGTTGTAAACATATTGAAGAAATTAACGGTAAAAAAGATTTTTCTGAAATGATTGAGCTTGCAAAAAAATGTCCTCCGCCGACTGAAATTGAAACAGGTGAAATAGTCGGAGGATTTGCACATGAACAAGTTTTCGCGGTTGCTGATAAAGTCGTTGAAGCAGTCAAAAACGGCGCAATCAAAAAATTTGTCGTTATGGCAGGTTGTGACGGCAGAATGAAATCACGTCAATATTACGCCGACTTTGCAAAGGCTCTTCCGAATGACGCAGTTATTTTGACTGCAGGCTGTGCGAAATATAAATATATAAAGTTGCCGCTCGGTGACATCGGAGGAATTCCGCGAGTACTTGATGCCGGTCAATGCAATGATTCTTATTCGCTCGCATTGATCGCCTTGAAATTGAAAGAAGTTTTCGGACTTGATGATGTAAATAAATTGCCGATTGTTTACAATATTGCCTGGTACGAACAAAAAGCGGTTATAGTTCTGCTTGCATTGCTTTATCTCGGCGTTAAAAATATTCATCTCGGTCCTACTCTTCCGGCGTTTTTAAGTCCGAATGTCGCAAAAGTTTTAGTTGAAAATTTCGGGATCGGCAGCATTACCAATGTTGAAGATGACATCAAAACGATGATTGAATAAAAAATTTTTAAATGATATAATGAGTACATGAATAATAAAATTTATGTACTCAGATTTTTTTTCGGCGTAATTTTCGGAATGATTTTTTTGTCGATGATAATTTTTTTGATTCCCGAAATGAAATACTTTGACGGCGAATATCCGGCTTGGCAGCAGCAAAAAGATTATACTCATACAAAAGGCAATGAATCACAAATAATTTTTCTCGGTGATTCTGCATTTAAAGCAGCAATTTTTCCCGAATTGATTGCTGATGACGCTTATAATCTTTCACTTGGCGGTGCAGGTCCGATCGAAATGTATTACTCTTTAAAAAATTATTTGGAAAATCATCCGAAACCGCAGAAAATTTTTATTTCATTCGGTCCGATGCACTTCATATATTTGGATCGTTATCGAGATCGAACTTTATATTTTCATTTTTTATCAACGAGTGAACAAATCGAATCTCAATTAAATATTTTTAAATGCGGCGACATTCCGATTTATGAAATGCCGATGATGATGCTTGAAAGTTTACAATTTATGGCAAAATTTCCAACAAAATATTTTCAGACAATAAAAACGAGCGAACTCAAACGCGAGACGCTCAATGAAGAGATTTATAAAAATGTATCAATGGAACGCGGTCATATGTTTTTCGGAAACGATCCCGAATGGTTTAATCATTATGAGCCGCATGAACAGTTACAAGTTAATTTTAAACTTTTGAATGTTGAAGATTTTTACATGAGAAAAATTTTGCAGCTTTGCATTGAAAATAAAATTCCCGTTAAAATTGTTCAAACGCCGATAAATTCATTGACTTATGAAACGACCTCTCATTACGAATATTTTCAGCCTTATTTTGATTACCTTAAAAAATTATCTGAAGAATTTAAAATTGAAGTCGAAACGGAATTAAAGATTTATGATATAAAATTATTCGGAGATCATCTTCACGTCAATGAAGAAGGTGCGATAATTTACACGAAACAATTAAAAGAAAAATATAAAATTTAAACCTTTGGAGCATTTTGCATCCAGACTTGACCGCTTTTTGCAGAATCAGGTTTATTTTGTGCCATTACTCCGACCAATTTATGAGGAACATAATATTTTTCGAGATAATTAATATCTTCGGCAGATAATTTCAAATCGACTGCCTTAACGGGAGCCTCAACTTGTTCAATTTTGGTTGCGCCTACGATTGGAGCAGTAACTTTTGTTAAAAGCCAGGCTATTGCAATTTCAGTCATTGAAACTTTATATCTTTCGGCGAGAGCAGTTACACGATTAATTATCATTTGATCCTGAGAGGCCGAATTGTCATATTTTCCCATTGCGTAAGTATCTTCCTGCAGACGTTTAGTCGTTTCGCCGAGTCTTCTGGATAATCTTCCGCTTGCAAGTGCGCTGTAAGGAGTCATTGCAATATTGTCTTCTGCACAAAGCTGAGTCATTTCTCTTTCTTCTTCACGGAAAATTAAATTGTAATGATTTTGAACCGAAACAAATTTTGCAAAATTATTTTTTTCAGCAATTGAATTTGCTTTGACGAGTTGATAAGCATAACAATTTGCAATACCGATTGCGCGAACTTTACCGGCTTTTACTGCGTTGTTCAATCCTTCCAAAACGTCTTCAATCGGCGTTTGATAATCCCACATGTGATAAATGTACAAGTCGATGTAATCCATGCCGAGATTTTTCAAACTTTGATCGAGAGAATTTGCGATGTGCTGTTGACCGCTGATTCCTTTATCAATTTCATCTTGAGAACGAGGCAAAAATTTCGTTGCAACTACCACTTCATCACGTTTTGCAAAATCTTTGAGTGCACGTCCGACGAATTGTTCGCTTGAGCCTTGCTGATAGACAATCGCAGTATCAAAAAAATTAATTCCGAGTTCAAGTGCGTGTTTAATTATTGCGCGGCTTTGTTCCTCGTCAACCGTCCAACTGTGCTGACCTGTCGCGGAATTTCCGAATCCCATACAGCCGAGACAAATTCGCGAAACGTTTAAATCGGAATTTCCAAGTTTCAACTTTTGCATTTTATCACTCTCCAAAAAAATTTTTTTTTATTATATCATTTATTTTTTGTTGTTTCAATTATTTTTAATCGTAAACCAAATTTCATCTTTGAAATTAGTATTGGCGATTGAATCAAAATTTTCAATGACGGCACGAGCAACTTTCAAGAGATCGACGGTTGAAAAATGAACGGTTTTTTTGAAGTTGTAGCAGAATTATTATACTTTTCCGGAAGAGACGAAGATCATTTTTTGAATCAAGATATTTTTTCCAATCGGAGTTGAGTTTTTGCGGCATAATATGTTCGATTGAGATGTTTTCGTTATTGTAATCAGGCAATTCTTTTGAATGGCCGAAATTTTTTTCAAGTGAATACAAAAGGTATTTGCAGCCGTCACTTTTTCGGTTTCTGTATAAATTTTTCGTGGTGAGTTCAGTCAAAAATTCATCATCTTTAGGAAAAGTATAATCTCCTGTACCAAAAGTAATTGCATCCCAAAATTCATTGACAGTATTTTCAAATTGATTTTTTTCGTAAAGTTTTAAAATTACATTGCCGGCGAATTGAGGAGTAATTCCGCTTTTTCTGCAGATTTTTGCTCTGAACGACAAAGATATTAGAATATCGACGAACTCAATAAATTTTTCCTCAGAAATATTTTGATTGTACAGATACATCAGAATGATAGGTGCATTTTTGTTTTCAAGGATATAAATCAATTCATAAAATTTTTTAAATGAGCCATAAAGATTATTGCTTGAAAGCTGGACTTTTCTGCCGTTTCTATTGACTGCATTTGATTTTCGTTTGGTGATTAAATACTGAATCATAAATGTTTCCATATTTTTAGGTTCAATTATTTTTTCGATGTTGAGCCAATATTTTTTATAAAAATCTTCTTGAATTTCATAATCAAGTGGCATGAGCAAGTTATTCCTTATCAAATCCGTATCGGTTAAATTGATTCCGGTAGAATTCAGAGATTCAAAAATTTCCTGAGGATTTTCGACATCAAGGAGAATTTTAACGATGTCCAATTTATAAATTGCCTTGTAAAACTGTTCAGAGGAATATCGGCTTTCAGAGATACATCTTTTGAAGAGAGAATAATTTTTGTAAACAGCAGAAGATGTTTCTTCATCTGAAAATAATTTTTCGTCGGTTTCGTCGTAAGACATTAATTTTTCAAAAACGGAGCGATCGTATTCAATCGGCTTTAATTTGAACGGATGATTAGGATTATCTTTAAATTTTTTTAAAAAGCTCAATTTAATTTCATCGCGAGTATCGGACTTATTCATCAAATCGTAAAGAGCCTTGATAAATAAAATCATGCTTGTGATTCGTTGCTGACCGTCAATTATTATCAATTCCTGAAGAATATCGGCACTTTGAATTTGTTGATAAGTGAAAGTTCCCAAAAAATGAGATTTATCGGTGCGAATAATTTCTTCAATATCGAAGAATAATTTTTTGCAGTTATCCGATTGCCAATCATAATTTCTTTAATAGACCGGAATTGTAAAAATTCTTTTGTCACCGATAAAATCAGCGAGACGTTCTTTTCCTACTTCCATGAAAATTTCCTTTCGATATTTTTTTTATTATGTGTCAAAATTTTTTGAATGTCAATCGTGAAATGAAACGTATTAAAAAATTTTAAATTTTTTCTGAATTTTTAGAAGGAAAAATTTTTTGCAGATAGAATTAACGAAATTAGGAAATCAAGTGCGGCTTTGACCGTTAAAGAAAATTTTTCAAAACAAAAAACAATGTAATAGTTGGGGGGATATTTCCATGAGAAAGACAGAATGCTTGGCAATGATACTTGCCGGTGGACAAGGCAGCCGCCTCAAGGCATTGACTAAGACAGTCGCAAAACCTGCCGTTCCATTCGGCGGAAAGTATCGAATCATCGATTTTCCACTCAGTAACTGCGCAAATTCCGGCATCGAAAAAGTCGGCGTTTTGACTCAATATCGTCCGCTTGAACTTCATACTTATTTAGGTTCAGGTAGTGCTTGGGATCTTGATAGAAACGGCGGCGGACTTTTTATTTTGCCTCCGTATGCTCGTGAAAAGAGTGCTGATTGGTATCGTGGTACTGCCGATGCAATCTATCAAAATATCAATTTCGTAAAAATTACTGATCCCGATTACGTTTTGATCCTCTCCGGCGATCACATTTACACAATGGATTATTCATGGATGCTTGAGGCTCACAAAATGAATAAAGCTGATGCAACAATCGGCGTTTTCCAAGTTCCTTGGGAAGAGGCATCACGTTTCGGAATTATGAACACCGACAAAGAGACCGGAAAAATTATTGAATTTGAAGAGAAACCTGAAAATCCAAAGAGCGATCTTGCATCAATGGGAATTTATATTTTCAGCGCGGACGTTTTCATTAAATATCTTGAAGAAGACGGAGTAAACGAAAATTCAAGTCACGATTTCGGCAAAGATATTATTCCGAAAATGCTCAATGACGGTCTTGCAATGTTCTCTTATGCTTTTGACGGTTATTGGAAAGATGTCGGAACGATTGAAAGCCTCTGGCAAGCGAATATGGATCTTTTGCAGGATCAGCCGCCGTTTGAACTCAACGGAGATTGGAAAGTTTATTCATCAAATCCGTCAATGCCACCTCATTATATAGGACCTGAAGGCAGTGTTAAAGAATCAATGATCTCTGAAGGTTCAAAAATTCTTGGCGATATGGAAAAATCAATTATCTTCCCTGGAGTTCGTATCGGTAAAGGTGCGAAGGTTACTAATTCAGTTATCTTCCCATTCACTGTAATTGAAGAAAATGCAGTCGTTGATCATTCAATCATTGCTCAAGATGTAATCGTCAAGGCCGGTGCAAAAGTTCAAGGCAGAGAAGAAGAAATTTTGGTTATCGCTGAAGGCGAGACTGTCAACGCTTAATTAAATGCGAATTAAGAAAGGGTGAA
>CAJOPN010000110.1 GCA_905236285.1 uncultured Selenomonadaceae bacterium
CAAAAAATTTTGGAAGATACGCGAGATGTAATTTTAAAATACGGAGTCATTGAATAAAAAATGCGCTCGTAGTCCAAAGGATAGAACGCAAGCCTCCGGAGCTTGAAATGTGGGTTCGATTCCCGCCGAGCGCACCAATTAATTTGAAATGATTTTTTAAATATAAAGCACTAAAAAAAATTGCTTGGCAGAAAATTTTTGCCGGGCAATTTTTTTTAAAATTTTTATGTAACATTCACGCTGATAACTCCGTCAATTCTTTGAATCGCATCGACTACTATCACGCTTTTTATATTTCGATGATTGTAAACGTCAAGTTCAATATACAAAAATCCGTCGCCGTGTGATGAATCTTCATCAGCTTTTACTTTCACGCCTCTTACATTTAATTGAAGGTCATCAAGACATGAAGAAATATGCATTAATTGACCGGCTCTGTCCTCAGTATGAATTATCAGCGACAAATTTTTTTCGTGCATTACCCATTCGTCAATTCGTGAAAGAGTTCCGAGCGTAGTAAAGACCAAAGCCGTTGTAAAAAGTGCACCTGAATAAAATCCTGCACCGATTGCCAATCCTACTCCCGAAACAACCCAGAGACATGCCGCAGTTGTCAAGCCGGTTACCGTCAATCCGTCTTTCATTATTGCACCGGCTCCGAGAAATCCTATTCCGCTTACAACTTGAGCCGCCAATCTTGCAGGATCTGCATTCGTTCGTCCCTCAACGTTCAAATACAATGCTTCAGATAAAACCATTATCAAACATGAACCAAGACAGACCAAAACATTTGTTCGCAAGCCCGCCGTTTTTCTTCGCGATTGTCTTTCATATCCTATTATGCCGCCGAGTATGCACGACAATGTTAATCTCAAAAGCAATTCCCATTCAGAAATCATTTTTTTATTTTCCCCAATTTTTAAAAGGATTTTTGCTCAAATTTGAATTGAAATATTTTTCGTCAAATGAAACTTCTTCTGCAATCCAATTCGGTTTATAAAATTCTTCTTCTTCAGATTTTAATTCAATTTCCGCAATTATTAATCCTTCATTGTCTCCTTCAAAAATATCAACTTCCCAGCAAAAATTTTTTTCTTCGATAATATATCTGCGTTTGACGATTATTGACGGCTCACAAATTTTTAAAAGTTCTTCCGCGTCATTCTTCGGTATTTCATATTCATATTCATTGCGACTGATTCCGATCGTTTTGCTTTTGATTGTCAGAAAGCCGCGATCTTTTTTTATTCTCACTCGAATTGTCGGATCGTCTGACAAATATCCCTGCGCTATCAATTCGCCTTCGTCCTTCGGCTTGAATAATTCTTTGTGTATCAAAAATTTTCTTTCAATTTCTTTCGCCATTTAATTTACCTCATTCAGTCGGATTTGGTTCCGAGTAATCCTGCACAGGAATTTTTTCAAATGTTTTGTCTAACGCAATTATTTTTTTCTCTATTACATTATATCGAATGTGTGCATATGTTCCGTTTAATTTTTTTGCGTTGATGTTTAAATTTGAATCAACTTTTATATTTTTGTTTGCAGTCAATTTAACTTTACCGTAAAAATCCGCGCATTTATCAGACCATGAAAATTTTCCGACATCTCCGCTGATTCTAACTGCGCCGTCCTGAATCAAATTCAAATTTCCTATCACTTCAACCATACTTTCGCGAGCATTTACAAATATTTTGTCGCATTTAAATTTCAATCCTTCCTGTTCAAATGTCACTCCTCCGTCTGCCCATACTTTCTGCGTCGTCATTTGTGCAGTTGCTCTTTGTGCCGTTATTGTCATGCCGCGATCCGATATTCTCACATTGTTTTTAAATATGTAACAACCTTTAAAAATATCAAATGTCGATTCACCGGCTGAAATATCAGGCATTGCCGCGTAACTTTTCGCCGTCAATATAAAAATTAATGTCAATGTCATCAATAAAATTTTTTTCATTTCTTAATTTTCTCCTTCATTCGGATTCGGTTCGGGAAATTCTATTTTCGGAATTGATTCTGAATGTTTTTCCGTCAACAAAATTATATTCTCTCTCACATTGTATTCAACTCTGTCATATACTCCGTCAATTTCATTCGGATTTATTTCTTCGCCGAATTTTAAATTTTCAACATTTATTACTTTCACATTCACATCGCCGTAAAAATTTGCTACTTTCGTATCCCATGAAAATTGTCCGACTCGCGACGTTATCAAAATTATTCCATCCTGTTCAAAATTTACGTTTCCCAATACATCTACCGTTTTCAATTTTCCTTGAACGTATATACTGTCACATTTAAAAGAATATCCTTTTTGTTCAAGAGTAACGTTGCCGCTTGCCCATACTTTTTGAGACATGATTTGAACTTTTGCCTCATTCGCCGTCATCGTTCGACCTCTCGCCACTACTTTAACATTATTTTTCAATATGTAACAGCCGCTTGAAAGATCAAAATGTGTTTCGCCGGCTGATATATCAGGCATTACCGATGCAAATGTTTTCAGCGGAATCATCAATAAAAAAATTATTATTATCGCTCTCATTAAATTTTTCATTTTACCAATCTCTCTAACTGAAAATTTCTTTTATAATTTTTTGTATCGTGCATTTTTTCATCACGGATTTATATCCCGATTCTGCAATTTTTTTTCGCTCTTCATCATTTTTTAAATAATATTCAATTTTTTTCAGCAAATCTTCTTCATCTTCATAAGTTGCCAAATCTTTTTTCAAGTCCAAATATCCGTGCGATTCTTGTCCGTCATTCATAATTTGAAAGCTTTTCGTTGCACAAATATCAAATGTCCGCGGATTCAAACTTTTATGCTTGAGTGTGTTTATATTCAAACAAATTTTACTTCGTCTGTACAATTCCGCAAGTTCATATATGTCAAAATATCTGTTCTCAACGTATCTGCTTAAATTTGGATATTTATTTTTGAATTGATATTTTTTCCAAAAGTGATTTGAATCATACCAGCGGCCGCAGATTTTTACATTCCAATTATTAATTCGTGCCTGCTCACAAATTTTTTCAAGCAATTCAATTCGATTTTTATAAGGCGAGCCGACAAATACAATATCAATATCTCGTTTTTTTTCAATCGGATAATATATTTTTTCATCTGTACCGAGCGGAACGTATCGAATCGGCAATTTATATTTTTCTTTCAAATATTCAACGTCATCATATTCAAAACAAAAAATTTCATTGACATGCGGAATAAATTTTTCCAATGATTTAAATCTTTTCACGGAATCGCAAAGCCGCAATATTATTTTGTACTTTGAAATATATTCAACAATAATTTTTTGAAGTCCTATCGCATTTAAAATTATTATGCAATCCGGCTTGAATTCCTCACAAATATTTTTTAAATCCTGCAGCATTCTTTGAAGATATTTTGTTTCGAGACCTTTAAAGCCGATTTTATATAATTTGCGTTGAAAATATGAACAGTCCAAATAAAATTCGCCGAATGTAAATATTTTGACTTCATGTCCCAATGAAATTAAAGTTTCGGCAGCATGTATCGTGAATTTTGACGGCTGATTTGTTTTATTATACATCGGTCGCGGTGCAATCAATAAATATTTCATAACAAAATCCTCACACAAATATTTCAACTGCATTCGGAACAGTTTCAATTTTTATCGGAAGTTTTGCGCCTATTTCTCCGTCAATGTCACTCGTTAAATCATTCGCCGACGTTATTACAAAATTTTTGCCTTGAAGATGAAATATATTTTCGTCGTTAATGTCAACTCCTTTTCCTAAAAATAAATTTTTTGTTATCCTGAAAAGTTTTCGCGTACTGCATTTTTTTATCGCAAGCAAATTTAATTCTCCGTCATCAACTTTCGCAAAATCCGCAACATTTTTTAAACCTGCTACCGCACTACTGTTTAGTACGATGAATAAAAACGCATCAAATTCAAAATTAACTTTGTTACTCGTGACATTAAAAATTATCGCTTTGAATTTCGTCAACTCTTTGAAGCCTTGAATATAATATGCAGGTTTGCCGAGAAAATTTTTTAATTTAACGTTGACTTCGTGAGCAATCGCCGTAAATGCTCCGGCACTCACGACATTTATAAAATATTTTTCTCCGTTCACAAGTCCGACATCGACGCGACGAGTTTTGAAATTCGCAATCCGATCAAAATATTCTTCAAGATTTTTATTTATTCCGAGATAAGTTGCAAAATCGTTTGAAGTGCCGCTGCCTATTATTCCGACAGGCAAATCAATTTTCGACTTCATTAAAAGATTGATGACGGCGTGGAGAGTTCCGTCACCTCCTGCTGATATTATTCCGTCCGCTTTACTTTCTCTCACACATTCGGCAAATTCTTTTTGAAAAATTTCTTTCTGCGTTCTATACATCGTCAACAAAATATTTCGCCGCTGAAAATTTTCTATTATTCCGTCGAGCCTTTTTTTAAATGCTGCATGTCCCGAAATCGGATTGTATACCAATAAAATTTTTTTCATGGCACCACCTCACAACAATATTACTTCGTCCTGCAGAAATCCCAATTCATAAATCTGCGGCAATAATTTTTCACTCAAATTTTTCATCGGCATAATTATTTCTTCAACCGACAAATTTTTTTCGGCAAGCGACATTCTGATTTGATAATATCCTGCGTCCCACGTCGTTATTTTAAATTTTCCCTTATCAAGTCGATTCAAATTTTCGTAATATCTTTTGTAAATTATTTTTGCCGCTTTCAAAATTTCTTTTGCTTCATCTGAAAATTTTTGCTCTGACAGATATTTTGCGGCGAATCTGTCCTCATTGCGAATTTGTGCCAAAAATATTTTTTCTCTTATTTCTGCGTCCGTACATTTCCATTCAATTATCTCTTCGACTTTGAACGGATAAAAATTATTTTGTATTTGATAAATTTTTCCTTCGTATTCGACATTGCTTATTGCGGCTGTATTGTTTGAATTTGAAAACAAAGACCAAATTACCGCGTCGCAAATAAATTCTCGTGAAAGTTTTTTCGTCGGCTGCATAAACTGATCTCTGTCGTTAATCCATGTCGCTTTCGGCAATCTTCTGACTGTGTGGATTATCAAAGCCTTTTCAAAATTTTCTTCGGTGATTGAATGTCCTGCGTGACTTGCATATGGACCTGATAATAATGCCGTACTATTTTGATTTAAAAAATCATTTCCTTTAATCATAAATCCTGCCAAAAAATTTTCAGCAATCATATCATTTTTATCTTTATTATCGTAAGCAATTTTTAATGCACTTGACATCGGAGGAAATTTTTTTACATTTCGCGGACGATTAATCCATTTGTTTAAATAATTTTCACTTCTCGACGTATGAATATTTTTGACTGCGAATTTTTCAATTTTTTCATTAAAAATATCAAGAGAAATTTTTTGTTCACTCAAC
>CAJOPN010000111.1 GCA_905236285.1 uncultured Selenomonadaceae bacterium
GAGGCGTTGGCACTTTTGGACGCTTGGTCAACAGGACACGGCGGCGGTTGCTCAACGGTACATTCAAATTCGGCAAAAGATACGCTGTTAAGATTGGAAAATATGACGGCGAGAGTATCGCAGAATCCGCAACAGGCAACAATAGGGCAAGCAGTCAATATGATTGTTTATTTGAAATATCTCGGCAACCGTCGAATAGTGGAAGAAATAGTAGAAGTGGACGGCTATAACGCCGCCAAAAAAGAATACAATTTGAAAATTTTAAATTGAAAAAAAGCAAAAAAATAAGATTTTTAGAGGCTGAAAATGAATTATCATTTTAGCGAAGTTGAAAAACTTAAAAAAAATATTGGAGGAACAAAAAATGAGCAGTAAAAATTTAAAAATTAAGGCAAAGAAGTTTTTGAAGGAAAATAGTTTGGTGTTGACAAGAATCACGCTTGCATTAGCGGCGGTAGTACTTATGCCTGATTCAGTAAGCTACGCACAAAGCGGAACAACAGACGATACAATTTCTGTAATAACTCAGCCATTATCAAGAATGGAAAATTTGATGTCAGGTCCTGTGCCAAAAGCAATAGTAACAATCGGCGCGGCTACGGGTGCGGCGTCTTGGGCACTCAACATTGAGAATCAGGTTACCAAAATGGCGATGCGCGTAGTTGGCGGCGGTTCAGTAGCACTTGGAGCGGCAACGTTCGTAAGTCAAACAACCGGCTTTTTAATTCCGTGAGGATTGAAAAATGGGTAACGAAGAGACTAAAAATGTGGCGTGGTATGAATTACCGTTTTACCGTTCGTTGACGGAACAAATATTATTTCTGGGTGCGCCGAGAAGTGCAATAATGGTAAATGCGCTGATAGCGTTTTTGTTCATAATCAATTTTCACTTTTGGTACATCTTGCCGGTATCGTTAATTTTTCATTTCGGCTGTATATATTTGGCAAGGAGCGACGACCAATTTTTTGACTGCTTGAAAGTATATCAGAGTAAGAAAAATTATTATTGCACTTGAGAATTAAGGCGAAGTGAAAAGGCTTCGCCTTTTTTATGGAGGTTGAAAATGTCGTTATTAAAAGAATTTGAGATAAATAACACAGAAGTTGAAGAATGGCTGGCGTGGGGCGGTATAACGTTACCGTCGGTAATGCAACAAAAAGATGGAAGTTGTTTCAGCGTCATTGAATATGAGCCATACGAAAAAAATTATTTGACGAAAAAATTAGAATTTCCGCAATTTTGCAGAGGATGGGCAATGTGGAATGAACGCCAACACACGTTAAAAGAAGATAAAAATTTTTTGGTGGTATTTTGGAATCCGTTTGAAACAAAAACGAATCCTTACATAGAAAACACGCTCGGCGAAAAAGTCGAGAAAAAAGACTTCCTGAAATATTTTAGTGAAGAAGTAAAAAAAATTTGCAAAGAAATTTCCAAAGTAACGCGGGCAAAATTACTTGAATATCAAGAACTGATGAATTTTTTAATATTCAGTCTGGCGATAGAAGAAAAAGAAGTAAAAATGCCGTCAGTGCCGTTGTATATGGATGCCTTATTATCGCAGGATATTAAATTTGAATTTAAAGCAAATGACATTTACATAAATGGCAAAAAAATGCTGATCTTGACGTTATCAGATTTAATGGACGAGTGGGAAATTTTGAAAGAAATTAAGAAATTTGAATATCGTTATGTGCGTCGAATTTTAATTTTTGACGACAAAGAATCAGAAATTGAATTGAATAAATACGCGGGCAAATGGTGTCCAAATAGAAAAATAATGCTGAAGGAAATAGAAAAAGAAATTTTGTCGAAATTTAACGGCTATTTTTGGAACGGATTTATTTTTCTGCTGGATAATGACAAATATGAAGAAGTCCGCACATATTTAGAAAATTATTTGACGTTGAAAGAATCAGCGTTTGTATTTGAAAAATATAATTTGAAAGATGTATGGTGGGGCAGTTTGGCGGGAACATATTTAGCAAATATAACGCCGCCGATAGTGGGATTTGATTCAGTGGAAGAATTTATTTTAAAGAAAGAAGAATTAGAGTCTGACATTCAAGAAAATAAATTTAGAGAAATATTGGAAGAAATGGAGGCAAAGGCAAATGTACCGAATGGACAGATTTAAGCGCAAAAAAGAATATTTGAAATACACGTTGCCATATGCGCGAATAATTCACGAACCGGCAATAGTATTGAATAAAGACGGAAGTTTACAAACGACGTGGAAATATAGAGGACCGGATTTAAATTCAGCGATAAAGGAACAACTTGCGATAATAACGCAACAACTTAACACAGCATTTCAAGGATTAGATACGGGCTGGGTATTGTATTTTGAGGCGCAGAGAGTAGCGTCAAAGTCATATGCAACAGATGTACATTTTCCAGATATGATAACAAAGGCGATGGACGAAGAACGCAAAAAATTTTTCTCGGACGGCAAACATTTTGAATCAAATTATTATGC
>CAJOPN010000112.1 GCA_905236285.1 uncultured Selenomonadaceae bacterium
GAGAGTGTTGAGCGTATGAATTGCGCTCATGTTGTTCTTTACGACCATTGCCATTGTAATTTCCTCCTTGGTTTAAAACGATTGGCGTACATTCATTGCCGCCTAAACTACATCATACACGAATAGGTAATTGTAATATTTGCAAATAACACAATTTCGGATTGAGTATATATTGAATCATTTGCCGGCTTATGATCGATCACAGGCTGGCCATTTCCTGTGATTTCCCAATCTCTAAAAACTTTATCGAAAATTTTTAAAAAAAACTTAAGCATTTTGAAAAAATTTTTTAAAAAATTTTAAATTTTTTTGTCAGAGGTGTTATAATTTTTTATGAGGTGAATTTTTTTGACTGAGAAAAATTTTTTCAGAAATTTTATTGCGCTTTTGATGTTAATTTTATTTTCCGCTTGTTTGTCGAATATGTTTTTTAAATCAGACTTGCATGAAATTTCAGGCTGTACTTTTATAATCGTCGCGATAATTCATAATCTCGTCAACAGAAATTTTTATCGCAGAATTTCAAATGCAAAACTTACAAAATCGCTTTTGATGAATTGTATCTGCTTATTTTTATTTTCAATTACTCTCGGAGCATTAACCTTTTCGGGAGTTGCATTGTCAAATGATATTTTTGTTGATATGAAAATTCCCGATATTGTTAATTGGCGAATCGTTCATAAATTTTCAGCGATTGCCACTTTGCTTGTACTTGTAATTCATCTTCGTTGTTCGGTGAGGTCTGAAAAATGAAAACAGTTTTAATTACAGGCGGCACTTCGGGAATCGGATTTGCAGCTGCGAAAATTTTTTTGAATAATGATTATCGTGTCGTGCTGATCAGTCGCTCCGAATTGAAAGGAAATCAAGCACTTAATACTTTAAATTCAAAAAATGCCGTTTATATTTCGGCTGACGTAAAAAAAATTGAAGACTGTGAACGAATCGTAAAAAATTTTGAAATTGACGTGCTGATAAATTCTGCGGGAGTTTATTCCGAAGGTGCGATTGACTGCGTTGACGAAGATGAATTTTACAGAGTGATTGATACAAATGTCAAAGGTACTTTTTTTATGTGCCGAGCGGCGATTGAATCATTGAAAAAAACACGCGGCTCAATCATCAATATCGCAAGTGATGCCGGAATCAAAGGAAATTATTTTTGTGCATTATATTCAGCTAGTAAAGGTGCAATAGTTGCATTTACAAAATCTTTGGCGTTGGAACTTTCTTATATTCCCATACGTGTAAATTGTGTTGCTCCCGGCGACGTTTGGACTCCGATGACTGAAAATCAAATTAAAAATTCGGGTGAAAGCATTGAAGATTTGAAAAAAATTTATCCGCTGAAAAGAATTGCGACGGCTGAGGAAGTGGCGGAGGCGATTTATTTTTTGACGAATGCAAATTTTATCACGGGAACAATTTTATCTGTTGACGGAGGTTTGACTGCTTGAAAATTTTAATATTGTCGGCATCAATCGGCTCCGGACATATGCAGGCGGCTGAGGCTTTGGCTGAACAATTCGATGATGATGAAATTCAAGTTTTGGATTTTATGGACAAAAAAATTTCATATTTAAATTGGCTGTTGAAAAAAATTTATTTGACTGCGCTCGGCTTGATTCCCGATTTGTATGACAGAATTTATCGAGTTGCCGGAGTTCGTCGATTCGGCTCAATTACTCGGCTTATCTGGTCAACTTTGATGTATCTGCCTTTCACTAAACTTTTAAATAAATTTGATCCCGACATGATAATTTGTACTCATCCGTTTCCTGAGGCGGCGGCATCATTATGGAAATTTTTGCATCCGAAAAATTCAAATCGCTTTAAATTGGCGGCAGTTTTGACTGATTATTCACTTCACGAAATTTGGATTTATAACGGAGTTGATTTATATTTCGTCGCAACTGATGAAATGAAACGTGAACTTGAAAATCACGGCGATTATAAAGTTTTCGCAACCGGAATACCTGTCAGAAATCAATTCGGAATGAATTTGATTGAAGAACGTGAATTGAAAATTAACGATTCAATATTAATCATGGGCGGTGGTCTCGGATTGGGAGCATTTGAAGAAACTATTGAAGAACTTGAAAAAATTGATTTCAAAATAAAAATCACGGTCATCACGGGAAACAATCAGCGGCTTAAATCAAAATTGGAATCAATCAAATCAAAACACGAATTAAAAATTTTGGGATTCGTAGAAAACGTTTCAGAGACAATGCAAAGAGCAGATATTTTAATTTCAAAACCCGGTGCGTTGACACTCTCCGAATCATTCGCAGTCGGATTGCCTATAATTTTATTGCCTCCGATTCCCGGTCCCGAATCTTTGAACGCTCAATATGCAGTCAATCACGGTGCAGCACTTTCAATTAAAAATGCAAATGAAATTTCAGACGCAATTAAAATCTTAAATGATTACGAAAAAATTAAATCAATGAGAAATTCAGCAAAAAAAATTTCTCGTCCGAATGCTGCAAAAAATATTTTTGATGAGATAAAAATTTTTTTAATGTGACTTTTTTTATTGCAATTTACCAACTTTGTGATATAATAACTTGAATTTTGATAATTGAGAGGAGTTTACGAAAGTTTTATGAGTAAGAAAATGAAGACAATGGACGGCAATCAAGCTGCTGCGTATGTGTCTTATGCGTTTACTGATGTTGCCGCAATTTATCCGATTACGCCTTCAAGTCCGATGGCTGAACATGTTGACGAAATGGCGGCGAAAGGTGTTAAAAATATTTTCGGTCAAAAAGTACGTTTGATCGAATTGCAATCTGAAGGAGGAGCTGCAGGAACTGTTCACGGTTCACTTCAAGCAGGTGCATTGACTACAACCTATACTGCATCACAAGGTTTTTTGTTGATGATTCCAAATTTATATAAAATTGCCGGTGAACTTTTGCCCGGTGTTTTTCATGTTAGTGCTCGTGCGCTTGCAACTTCTACGCTGAATATTTTCGGCGATCATCAAGATGTAATGGCAGCTCGTCAAACAGGCTGTGCAATGCTCGCTGAGGCAAGTGTTCAGGAAGTTATGGATTTGTCGGCAGTCGCTCATCTCGCTGCTATTAAAGGTCGTATTCCTTTTATTAATTTCTTCGACGGTTTCAGAACTTCACATGAAATTCAAAAAATTGAAGTCGTTAATTATGATGACCTCGCAAAAATCGTTGACTATGATGCAATAGATGAATTTCGTCGTCGTGCATTGAATCCGGATCATCCCGTCATTCGCGGTACGGCTACAAATCCCGATGTTTATTTCCAAATGCGCGAAACTGCCAATGAATATTACGATAAACTTCCTGAAATTGTTGAATCGGCTATGGCTGATGTTTCAAAAATTACAGGTCGCGAACATCATTTGTTTGATTATTACGGCGCAAAAGATGCCGATCGAATTATTATTGCAATCGGTTCAGTTTGTCAGACTGCTCTTGAGGCGGCTGAATATCTCAACAGTCAAGGTGAAAAAGTCGGCGTTGTGAGCGTTCATCTTTTCAGACCTTTCTCCTTGAAACATTTCTTTAATGCAATTCCTAAAACCGTCAAAAAAATTGCAGTCCTCGACAGAACAAAAGAATCAGGCGCAACGGGTGAACCGCTTTATCTTGAAGTAAAATCCGCATTCTATGACAGCGACATTAAACCGTTGATTGTCGGCGGACGTTACGGACTTGGCGGAAAAGATACAACGCCTGATCAAATGCTTGCAATTTATCACGAACTCACAAAAGAAAATCCGATGAACGGTTTCACGATCGGAATTAATGATGACTTGACAAATAAATCTCTCGTTGCAGAAAATCACGACGTTGATTTGACTCCCGAAGGAACTACCGCCTGCAAATTCTGGGGACTCGGTTCAGACGGAACGGTCGGCGCAAATAAATCTGCAATCAAAATTATCGGCGACAATACAAATCTTTATGCACAGGCTTATTTCGCTTACGATTCAAAAAAATCCGGCGGAATTACAATGTCACATCTCAGATTCGGCGAAAAACCGATTACTTCTCCTTATCTCATCACCAAACCTGATTTTGTATCATGTTCTCAAAAATCATATGTTCATCATTACAATTTAATTGCAGGTATGAAACCGAACGGAACATTTTTACTCAATACCGATTGGAATGATGAAAAACTCGGCTGGAAACTTCCTGCTTATATGAAACGTTACATCGCCGAAAACAATATTAATGTTTACACAGTCAACGCAGTTAAAATTGCAGGTGAACTCGGACTCGGCGGACGTTTCAATATGGTTATGCAAGCCGCTTTCTTTAAACTCGCAAATATTATTCCGATTGATGAGGCTGTCAAATATCTTAAAGATGCAGTTGTAACTTCATACGGCAAAAAGGGACAAAATATTGTCGATATGAACTGCGGAGCAATCGATCAAGGTATCGCGGCACTTCATAAAGTTGATTATCCCGTCGAAGAATGGAAAAATGCACAAGATAAAACTGAAGAAGTCAGGGAAGAACCGAAATTTATTACAGACATTCAAGAAGTAATGAATCGTCAGGAAGGTGACGGACTGCCGGTAAGTACATTTAAAGATTTAGCTGACGGAACTTTCCCTGTCGGCGGTAGTGCTTATGAAAAACGCGGTACTGCAATTAAAGTTCCTGTTTGGGATCAAAGTAAATGTATCGGCTGCAATCAATGTTCATTTGTATGTCCGCATGCTGCAATTCGTCCGATTCTCACTACTCCCGATGAATTGAAAAATGCTCCCGAAGGAATGAAATCTATTCCGTCAAAAATTTCAAAAGGTGCTTACAATCTTACAATCGCCGTTTCGACTCTCGATTGTCTCGGCTGCGGAAATTGCGCTCAAGTTTGTCCGAAGCAGGCTCTTACAATGTCGCCGCTCAATGATGAACAAAAAGCCGCTCAAAAATATTTTGATTACGGAGTTGATCATAAAAAAGTTGCTCCGAAAGTCAATCCGACGAAAAATACAACAGTTATCGGTTCACAATTTGAAAAACCTCTCTTTGAGTTCAGCGGAGCATGTGCAGGTTGCGGTGAAACTCCTTATGCAAAATTGTTGACGCAGCTTTTCGGCGATCGAATGATGATTGCAAATGCAACCGGTTGTTCATCAATCTGGGGTGCATCGGCTCCCGCAATGCCTTACACGACCAATTTCAAAGGACATGGACCGGCTTGGGGAAATTCACTCTTTGAAGACAATGCCGAATTCGGTCTCGGAATGTTCTTGGGAGTCAAGTCTGTTCGTGAATCCATCGCCGCTGATGTTCAAGCCGTCCTTGATGAAGGAAAAATTTCCGATGAATTGAAAACGGCATTGACTGATTGGAAAGAAAATATAAATGTCGGTGAAAATACTCGTGAACGTGCAGACAAATTGACTGAATTGCTTTCTGCTCAAAAAGGCGATGACAAATTACTCAATAAAATTTATAATAATCGCGACTTTTTCGTCAAGCGTTCACAATGGATTCTCGGCGGTGACGGCTGGGCTTATGATATTGGTTACGGCGGACTTGATCACGTTCTTGCAAGCGGTGAAGATGTAAACGTTTTTGTATTTGATACGGAAGTTTATTCAAACACAGGCGGTCAAGCATCGAAATCAACACCGGCGGCGGCAATCGCACAATTCGCAGCGACAGGCAAACGTACGAAGAAAAAAGATCTCGGAATGATGGCTGTAAGCTACGGTTATGTTTACGTTGCACAAGTTGACATGGGTTCTGACCAAAATCAACTCTTGAAAGCAATTACTGAGGCAGAGGCATATCCCGGACCGTCTTTGATTGTTGCTTACGCTCCTTGTATCAATCACGGAATCCGCAAAGGAATGGGAAATTCTCAACTCGAAGGAAAACTCGCCGTTCAATGCGGTTACTGGGCTAATTGGAGATTCAATCCTCAACTCGTTGATTCAGGTAAAAATCCTTTCACTCTTGATTCCAAAGAACCTGATTTTGAAAAGTTCCAGGAATTTTTGCAAGGCGAAGTTCGTTATGCGTCATTGAAACGAAATAATCCTTCAGCCGCCGAAGAATTGTTTGCAAAAGTTCAAAAAGATGCTGAAGACAGAATTGCAGGTTACAAAAAACTCGCAGGAAAATAATTTTTTAAAATAAATTTCTTCAATAAAAAACAGACATTCGGATTGAGTGCCTGTTTTTTTTTATTTTCAAAAATTTTTTTATTCGATGTAAATCAATTCGCTGTAATTTTTTTCAATTTGAGATTTTTCGGCTTCGTCTTTACTCTGTGCCGACAATGAAAGTTCAACCGTCTTTCCTTCATTTCTTAACTTTTGAGCAGTTTTAATTGCGTCGTTGAGTTTATTCAGTTCATAGCCGATATAAATATCTCGTTTTGATGAAAATTTTTCCGGCTTTTGATTTTCTTTTGCAAGCAAAATTCTTTCGATTCCGAGCGCAAAACCTGTTGCAGGACATGCCAAGCCGAAATCTTTAAGCATGTGATCATATCTTCCGCCGCCTGCAAGTGAATATCCCAATCCCGAAGAATATGCCTCAAACAACATTCCCGTATAATATCCGAAATTGCGAATCAATCCGAGATCGAAAACTATTTTTTCTGCGACTCCGTAAACTTCAAGCAGCCGATAAATTTCTGAAAGATTATCCAATGCTCGCCGGCTTCTTGCATTGAGTACCATTGAATGAGCTTTTTCCAAAATTTCGATTCCGCCGTGAAGATATGGAATTTGTTTCAAAGAATCAGCCGCTGTTTTCGACAAATTCAATTCATCAATTTTATTTTCAAATGCAACTATGTCATGTGATTCTATTGCCGTTTTTAAAAAATTTTTTGTCTCTTCATTCAAATTATTTTGTTCCATCATTCCGCTTGCAAATTCTGCCTGCCCCAGACACAATTCAAAATCATTCAAATCAGCCGCCTTGAGACATTCAATCGCCAAAAAAATTATTTCGGCATCTGCACAAATTGATGATGAGCCCAAAAGTTCAACACCTGCCTGATGAAATTCGCATTGCCGTCCCGTTATCGTCTGTTCGTATCTGAAAACATTTGTGCTGTATGATAATTTCAACGGCATCGGAGAATTTTTTAAGCGATTTGAAACCAATCTTGCAATCGGAGTTGTCATCTCGTGACGCAATGCCAATGTTCGATTACTTCTGTCAAACATTTTGAAAAGATTTGATTCAATCGTTCGTGAACTTCCCATTGTCAATGTTTCGAGATATTCTATCGTCGGTGTTACCACTTCTTCATATCCGTGCTTTTTAAAAATTTCCAAAATTTTTTGTTCGATTGCGCGTTTTTCGGCTGCCTGTCTCGGTAAAAAATCATGCGTGCCGTATGGTGTCTCCAATATTTGATTATTCAATTTCTTCACCTCAATTTTATTTTATGCAAAAATTTTTTCAATGTCAATTTTCTATTCTTATTAATTTTTCCGCTCCGAGCATATACAAATATTTTTCATCAATTTTTCTGTTCAATATCGCTTCAATCGCCTCTGCATAAATTTCTATTTGTAATTTGTATTTTTCAATCATCAATTCCGTATCGTCAACGCGATCTGTCTTGTAATCAATTAAAATATAATTGCCATTTTCATCTTTAAAAAGTACGTCTATTATTCCTTGAATGAAAATTTTTTCATCGGCGTTGATATTCGGAAAAAATTTTGCTGCATCAATCAATCTGCCGAACGGTAATTCTCTGTAAATTTCTTTTGATGAGATCATTCTTTTGCCGATTAAGCTTGCGAAAAATTGAGCCGCTTTATTAGATTTGATTACTTTTGCCTGTTCAATCGTAAAAATTTTTTTTTCAATCAGTTTTTTTATTTGCAGATTTATTCCTTCCGTCGACAAATCGCCGTTTAAATCAATTCTCTGCATAAGTGCATGCATTAATGTTCCGTATTCCGCACCGCTTAATTTTTTTTCCGTTTCAAAATTCGGACGTTTATAACTTGCCGTCGAAATTTTTTCTTCGATTAAATTTTTTTCAATCTCATCATCTGATTCAATTCTGCGTTTCAATTCCGTTACCGACATTTTTGACGGAATATTTTTTTTCGCCGACGTTGGAATTTTTCTTTCAAGTTTCGACATATCTGCGTCAATATATTCTTTTTCCTCTTCTATCGTTTCATTTTCAATTTTTATTTTTGAGGCATTACAATTTATTGTCTTTACGCAGTCATTTTTCTTTGAGAGTGCCGCAATCAGCCATTCAAGAAATGTATTCGCAGAGAGCAATGCAAAATTCGGAATTTTTTCCAAACTGCCGTAACGATTATATTTTTCATATTTCAAATTTTTGGACGTTCCGATCAAAATTAATTTTTCGCGTGCTCTCGTCATTGCAACATATAAAATTCTTAATTCTTCGGCTTTTTGTTCATTAATATTCTTCGTTGCTATTGCGGTTCGTGCAAATGTCGGAATCCTGATCGGTTCATTTTTCAATATTTTATATGAACCTATTCCAAATTCTTTATGTTTCAAAACAATTTCTGACTGCTCGTCGCGCAAATTAAATTTTTTTCCGAGTTCGCACACAAATACTATCGGAAATTCCAAGCCTTTACTTTTGTGAATCGTCATTATTCTTACGACATCTTCATTTTCGCTCAATGTTCTCGGAGTTGAAAGATCATTTGTCAATTCTTTTATTTTCGATATGTATTTTAAAAATTTGGAAATTCCTCTGAAACCTGCGGCGTTATAACTTACTGCGCGATCAATCAACATTCGTAAATTCGCCTGTCTCATCGGTCCGTTTTCCAATCCGCCGACATATTTATAATAACCGGTTTCATTGTAAATTTTTTCCAAGAGTTCGGCGACGCTCAACATTCCTGCAATCTCTCGCCACGAATTTATTTTATTCAAAAATTTTAATGATTTTTCAATCAAATCTTTCGGCAAATTCCACAAATTAAATTCTTCCGACGAACTCGCGGCGACAGTCAAAAGTGTGCAGAGATCATCGGATTTCGACGCGATTTTTAATTTTGCCAATTCTTCCGCCGTAAATCCTCCGATTTCAGAAAGCATTACTGCCGCAAGAGGTATGTCTTGCCTCATGTTTTCCAATATCGTCAGCAATGACATCATTATTTTTATTTCGGTCTTTTGAAAATACGTTTCGTCTCCCATTGAATACGACGGAATATTATTTCTCTGCAATATTTCCATCATCGCCGCCGGATCTTTTTGAGTTCTTCGCAAAATTACAATGTCACTGAATTTTACATCTCGGTATTTTTCTTCATTTGTATCATAAATTTGAATTTTGTCGACAAACATTTTTTTTATTCGAGTTGCTATAATTTGCGTTTCGCGTTCAATATCTTTGAGCGATTCGGAATCGGAATTTTCATTCGTGTCATTGCTTTCAATCAAGAAAAATTCAGTCGGAGTATCAAGCAAATTTTTATTGCTCTCAGGATAATTAAAGCCGTTATTGAGGCGTGCATCTTCTGAATAATCTATTTCCATTGATTCGGAATTCATCAAACGTTCAAAAATAAAATTGATGGCATTCAAAACTTGCGGACGACTGCGAAAATTTTTTGAAAGATCTATTCTCATGCAATCATCAAGCAAAGGATAATTTTTATATTTGTCCATAAAAAGAGACGGATCGGCGAGACGAAATTTATAAATACTTTGTTTAACATCACCGACTGCGAAAAAATTTGATTTATTTTTATCGGCAATCGAAGAAAAAATTTTTTCCTGAACGGCGTTTGTATCTTGATATTCGTCAACCATTACCGCCTGAAATTTTTTTCTCAAAGATTTTGTAATTTTTTCATCTTGAAGAATTTCAACGGCGAAATGTTCCATATCATTGAAATCAATAATATTTTTTTCGCGTTTAGCCTCATTGAAAGCCTTGTCAAATTCTATCGTCAAATCAATCAAAATTTCCATCGACGATTTAATTTCTCTCAGATCGTCAATCATATTCTGTTCGGACGTGAAGAAAAATTTTTTATGTAAATCATCAATTATTTTTTTATAATCTTCGCGGCGACTCTGCACAATTTTTTTTAAAGAATCGTCCATATTTTTTTTACCGCTCAATTTTTTAAACAATTTATCGCGATTGAGAATTTCATAAATTTTATTCCAATCTTGCGAATTATTTTTAAGCGGCACAAAAATTTCATTAAAATCATCTTCGATATTTTCGACATAAACATTTTTTTCACGTGCAAAATCAAGCGTCGATTTACATTCATCGTAAGCGGCATTTATTGCGAATCCGATATTTTTCATCGCCGAAGAATACCAAATTGTATTTTCAAGTTTGGAATTTTCGTTGATGTTGAAATTTTCTTTGAGCGATTCGAGCCATTGATTCGGAAAAATTTGACTTTGAGCAAATTTGTGAAGTGACAAAATAATTTCGTGAACTTTTTCATCACTTGAGGAAGTGCCGCCGAAATCATCTGTAAATTTTTTGAACGATTCATCGCCGTTTGAATAATTTTTTTCAAAGAGTTCAATAATCGCAGTTTCTTTCAACATTTCAAGTTCATTTTCATCGGCGACGCGAAATTTTGGATCGATTCCTATTTTAACAAAATTTCTTTTGATGAGATTTTGACAAAAAGAATGCATTGTTGTAATTGAGGCATTGCTTAAAAGTACAATTTGTTTTTCAAGCCGTCTTGAAGTTTCAAAATCATTTTCTTTATTTAACTGCTCATTCAAAGCGGCTCGGATTCTGATTTTCATTTCGTGAGCGGCGGCATTTGTAAAAGTAACGATCAAAAGTCTGTCAACGTCAAAATTGTCTTCAAGAATTAATTTTTTGACACGTTCAACCAAAACTTTGGTCTTTCCGGAACCTGCGGCGGCTGAAACGAGTAAATTTTTATCGCGAACACTTACAGCCAAATTTTGTTCAGGCGTTAAATTCACTAAATCATCTCCATGACACAAAAAAATTTTAATTTCAGAATTGATTTGCAAAGCGAAATTAAAACTTTTAAAAAAATTTTTTCAATTTTATTTTATGATTCGGATTTTTTGAAGAAAGTCAAATCTCCTTCTTTAATCGCAAGAGTCGGAGCAATTTCTTTAATTTTATCAATGTCCTGACGGAAAGCCGCAAACTTTTCGATTCTTTTTTCACGATAAAGGAAAGCGGCATCATCAGAAGAAATCAACGGAATTAAAAGACCTTTAATATTTAAATAATTAACGCCTTCACGTGTCAAAATAATTTCACTCTTAACGCTGACATTTTTCTTGAAAGTCAATTTGTCGTCAACGATGAAATAAGGTTTATAACCCAATTTGCTTTCAGATAAATTTTGAACCAATTCAAAAGTATCGGTTGAGAGAGAAGGCAAAATTGCGGTTTTGAAAGGACGATTCTGACTTTCTTTGTAACCGAAAGCGGCTTTTACATCAAAATCAAAATTGGAAGGTTCTTTCATAATTTGATCGCGGTAATGTTGATGAGTTTTATAATTCGTTTCAAAATTTGCGAAAATATCCTTGATACGCTCGATAATCGGAATGATATTTTCATCGGTATCATTAAATTTGAAAGAATCGTCGATTGCAATATCATTCGGATTTGCAGCAGCTCCGCGTCGTCCCGTCAAAACACAGCAGCCTGAAATTGCCGCCTCGCGAGGAATTCTGTCACGTCCGGGATGATTGCCGAAATCAATATAAACTTTTGCTTTGGCTAGGAGTTGTTGAACTTCTTCGGGAGTCATGTCGCGAATCGGCCGCCAATTTATTTCGGGAGCAACCTTTAATAATTTTTGCGTAAACTCGAAACCTTTAACGGGATTATAAGCAACAATATCTTCTTTTTGAGAAATATCAATTTTTGATGCGCGTCTCAAAAATGCCTCATTGAGATAATCGCGAACTTTATGAATTTGTTTGTCGGCAATTCCGTTTTTCTTGATAAAAATTTCTGCGTAATCGGATTGAACCCAATGCTCAATATCCGAATCATTTTTATCGAAATAAAAAAATTGAGGCATAGTAGATTCAAGCGGATTCTGTTTAAATTTTTTCAAGATGTTGCAAAGATTGTTTATATAATTGTCGACACTCATCCACCACATAATACGACGCATTTTTTTTGAGACATAAAGATTTAAACTTGAAGATTCGGGAACAATCATAATATTTTTATGAGAAACTTCGAGATTGCGAACGAACGGAATATAATATTTTCGATATAAAGGATCGACGGGATCGGCAGGATTAAAATTTGAATTTGCGGGAAGATAAAACATATTTACATTATAATCCATCTTCAAAAGTTGAGAGGCAAGTTGATGAACGAGTTCCGGTCCGCCTGAATGAATATTTCCTGGACTTATGATATAAATTTTTGATTCGGGATAAACTTTCATTTGATCACCTCGTCAAATTAAAGATAACGGAACCAAACATAAGCGGTTGAAATGATAATTGAAAGAATCATCAACGGGAAAGCAATTTTCATAAAACCGATGAATGAAATAGGTTTGCCGCGTTGAGCAGACATACTTGCAACAACGACATTTGCGCTTGCACCGATCAATGTACCGTTACCGCCGAGACATGCTCCGAGTGCGAGAGACCACCACATCGGCTCAAGATTTGAAAGTCCCATTTCGCCCATGTCTTTAATCAACGGAATCAAAGTTGCGACGAAAGGAATATTGTCAATGAAAGCCGACGCGATTGCAGACATCCAAAGAATTAAAATTGCAGTTGCGGGAACTGAACCATTTGTAATTTTGATTGCTTCGGCAGCAAGAGCTTTAATAACTCCGGTTTCGACTAGCGCACCGACGAGTACAAAAAGTCCTGCAAAGAAAAATATTGCAAGCCATTCAATTTTGCTTAAAACTTTTGCAATCATTGCTTCATTGTCGGTAGCAGTAATCAAAAGCAACAAGCCTGCTCCCGTCAATGCACAAGTTGCGGATTCAAGTCCCAATGCTCCGTGAAGAACGAAAAGAGTAATCGTAAAAGCCAAAACTCCAAGACATTTTTTTAAAAGTTTTGTATCGGTAATTTTACTTTTTTCATCAATTCGCATAACTTTATCTTGAAGTTCAGGTTGAGTATGCAATTCGGATTTGTACATCATCAAAAGAATGCCGACAGTAATTGCAAAAATAAAAATTGCCGGCGCAGTGAGATTGACGACAAAATCACCGAAACTTAATCCGACTGCAGAACCGATCATAATATTAGGAGGATCACCGATTAATGTTGCAGTACCTCCGATGTTTGACGAAATAATTTGAGCCATTAAAAACGGTTTGACATCAACTTTTAATTGTTGAGTGATTGAAAAAGTTACAGGCACAGTCAACAAAACAGTTGTGACATTATCAAGAAGAGCCGAGCAAACAGCCGTTAAAGTTGCAAGTGCTACCATTAATGCAACAGGTTGAGCCTTAACTTTTTTCGCTGCCCAAATTGCAAGATAATTAAATAATCCTGTTTCGGCGGTGATGTTTACGATTATCATCATACCCATCAAAAGACCGAGAGTATTAAAATCAATGTGATGAATTGCAGTCTCTTGATCGAGCACTCCGATTAAAATCATCAACATTGCGCCGAATATGCCGACGATCGTTCTGTGAACTTTTTCGGAAATTATCAGCGCGTAAGCAGTAATAAATATGACAATCGCCGCAATCGTCAAATTGTCCATTGAAACACTTCCTTACATTTTTTTATCGGTTACATTTAAAATTATTTTTTCATCGTCACGTTTAATTTTAAAATTATAACTTTTTACGCCGTCATTTGCAAGCTCCATTTTGAGCGCGAGAAGATTTTTGCTTAATTGAGAGGCAAATTCAGCAGTAAATCCGACTTCGGCAGTCAATCCCAATCGTGCAAGATGAGCCGGAGGTTCTTCCAATTTTGCGGCTTGTTCAAGTTTTTCTGCTTTTTTCGCCGCGCTTAAAAGTTGATCTTCAATCGTCTGTTCTTCAACGTAATTTTTTACCATGTCTTTATCTGTTAAATTTTTCGGTATCTTTGGCATTTTCCCCATTTTTTTCACCTCATAAATCAAAAAATTTGAGCGACCATTTTATAACAACGCGAATCATAATGAAAAGGATTCGTCAGACTAAATACGACAAGTACATTTTGCGCTAAAAAATAATTTCCTTCGCCGAAATCTTTGAATCGGTTTCTTATCGCAATATCTCCAATGCTGAATTTTTTATAAATTTTTCTTTTATACGTGAAGTCTGCGTAAAATCTCGGACAATCATCACGGTATTCAACGTTCACAAACATATTTTCGACAGGAATCAGAAGGAGTGATTCGCGAATTGCAGGCGGAATATTTAAAATTTCTTCTGATGCCATTGAACGTTCATAACCGTAAAAAATTGCTTTTCGATGATCCAATCCGTGTAAACTTATCACCTCTTTTAATGTTACATTGCCGATTTTTTTCCATTTGTAATTTTCATCGTAGTAAAGATTTTCAGGCTGAATCAGATTTTCATTTGTTTCGTCTTTAAAATGAATATCCACGACATCAAAAATTTCAGCAGCAGTTTTGTTTGAAAAAATTACATCTTCTTGACGAACTGCCTCCTGAATATTAGGATCATCTGAAACCGGTCTTATCCATTCATTTGTTTTTATGTCAATTCCCGCTATGCAATAATTGTTGACTTTTGCACTCTTCGCAAGAATTACCATTCTTTTTATGCTCATTCAGCCACCTCACAAATGAATTATTTCTAAGTCGGCAAAAACTTTTTTAAATTTTTCAGCGATCAATCTTCTATGACAATTTTCAGGTGTCGGTTCGCTGCAGAGAAAACAATATCCGGTACAATCCAAATAATTCGCCGCAATATATTTTTCAATATTACGATTTCTCATCAACATTGAAAATTCAATTTCGTATTCTGTCCAATCAATTACTTTATTTTTAAAATCATTTAAAATTTTTTCAGTCGGAGCAAAATTTTTGTCGTGAAAATATTCCGCCGAGCAAATTCTGTGCAGAAAAAATTTTATGTCGGGATATTTGCTGAACGCAGAGAGTTGTGAATTATTTTTTAATCGAACATCAATCAATTTACGAATTTTATTTTTTTCAATCAAGTTAAAAAATTCTTCGGCAGTTTTTTGAGTAAAGCCTATCGTATAAATTTTATTCATCAAATCCCTCATCATCGGTATGATAACCTATTTCAATGTTGCGTCTACGATAACTTTCTTCAATCATTTCCTTTTCATTCTGCATTTCAAAAAGTGAAAGTTGATTTCTGTTCGGAAAATATTTTTCAAGCAAATTTTTTTCAACTTCGTCTTGTTTGACATAACTGCCGTCTTCAAGAATATTTCTGACTTCAAAACCTCGTTTATAAAATTGACGTGCAACCATAATATTCCTGTGACAAATCTCGGGACGTTTTTCCGCGCACATCAACACAAATTTATATCCGAGATCTGTTCCCGATTCAATTTTTTGTATTCCGTTCAAAAATTGCGGACTTTTTGCAAATTTCACGAAATCAAGTACATTATCGGTAAAATATTTGATTTCGGTTTGTTGTGCTCCAAATTCTTTTTTATAATTTCGATAAATGATTTTATTTTGATTCATTATCTTTGAAATTCTTTCGATATTGTAGTCAACATAATAATTTGATTTTGGAATACTTCGTACGTCAATCAGGCAGGAAATTTCATATTTTTTTAAAATCGCGACGAAATTTTCAATAGTAAATCCCGAATAGCCTACAGTATAAATTATTTTGTCAGGCATTTTTAACTTTTGACCATGTATCTTTCAAGCCGACTATTCGATTAAATACCAAATTTTCAAAAGTCGTATCATAATCGACGACGAAATAACCCAGACGCAAAAATTGATAACGAGTTGAAGGAGCGGCAAATTTAACGCTCGGTTCAATCAGCGCATTTTTAATTACAATCAATGAATTTGGATTTATTGCCGAAATAAAATCTTCGGGCAAATTTCCATTCTCGTCAGTCTTCAAAAGATAATCATACAAACGAACTTCAGCCTTGATTGCAGATTTTGCCTCGACCCAATGAATTGTACCTTTTATTTTTCGATTGGCAGTTTCTCCTCCGCTCTTTGAAGTCGGATCAATCGTACAACGTAACTCAATTACATTTCCTTCAGCGTCTTTGATGACTTCATTGCATTTAATAATGTAAGCATATTTCAAACGAACTTCGCCGCCGGGTTTGAGACGGAAAAATTTTTTCGGAGCATCTTCCATAAAATCATCGCGTTCAATAAAAATTTCTCTGCCGAAAGGTATGTAACGATTTCCTCCGTGATGAGGATGATTTTCCGCAATTAAATATTCATCTTCATCAACATTTGTCAAAATGACTTTCAGCGGATTAAGAACAGCCATAACTCTATCGGCAGTTTCATTTAAATCTTCTCTCACACAATGTTCAAGCATTGAAATATCGACGAGTGAATTTGCTTTTGCAACTCCGATTTCATTACAGAATTTTTTGATTGCTGCCGGTGTAAAACCTCTTCTGCGCAATCCCGAAAGTGTCGACATTCTCGGATCGTCCCAGCCTCTTACATGTCCTTCTTTGACGAGCTGCAAAAGTTTTCTTTTACTCGTGACGGTATTTGTCAAATCCAATCTTGCAAATTCAATTTGACGCGGACGAGTTTTTTCATCAAAATCAAGCGATTCAAGCAGCCAATCATAAAAAGGTCGATGATCTTCAAATTCGAGAGTACAGACCGAATGAGTAATTCCTTCGATTGCGTCTGAAAGCGGATGAGCAAAATCATACATCGGATAAATGCACCATTGATCGCCTGTTCTGTGATGATTCGCATGTGCAATTCGATAAATTACGGGATCGCGCATGTTCATATTCGGTGATGACATATCAATTTTTGCTCTCAAAACTTTTTCGCCGTCAGAAAATTCTCCCGCCTTCATTTTAGCGAAAAGATTTAAATTTTCTTCGATACTCCGATTTCTGAACGGACTTTCTTTTCCTCCTTCAGTTAAAGTTCCTCTCGTTCTGCGAATTTCTTCGGCCGATAAATCATCAACGTAAGCCAAATTTTTTTTGATAAGTTCAACGGCATAATTATAAAGTTTTTCAAAATAATCCGACGCATAAAATTTTCTGTCCTCCCAATCAAATCCGAGCCAATGAATATCTTCTTGAATGGAATCGACATATTCAACATCTTCTTTAGTAGGATTGGTATCATCAAAACGTAAATTGCAAAGTCCGTTGTTAAACTCTGCAAGACCAAAATTCAAGCAAATACTTTTCGCGTGACCGATATGAAGGTAGCCGTTCGGTTCAGGCGGAAATCTCGTGTGAATTCCTGTCGTATATTTTCCATTTTTGAGATCGTCATCAATCGCTTGCTGAACAAAATTTTCCATTTATTTTATCAACTCCAAAATTTAAATTCTAATAATAATATCACAATTCAATCATTAAAGAAACATTAAAGAAAAATTTTTATCGCTTGCTGTAAATATATCCAACGTAAATTGCACAGAGCCAAAGAGGAATTATCATAACAGCAAGTCTCATTTCGTCAATCGTCGTCATCAAAATTAAAATTCCTGCCAAGAAAATTAAACAAATATAATTTGCAAACGGATAAAAAAGCGACGGGAATTTTGTAACATGTCCGATTGATTGGCAATGTTTTTTAAATTTTATATGAGTGATTACGATTAAGGCCCAACTCAAAACAATTGCACCGGTGACGATTGACATTAAATACATAAAAATTTGTCCAGGAAAGAAAAAATTTAATGCAACGACTAAGAGAGTAATGCCGGAAGAAATTAAAATTCCATTAACGGGGACTTTTCTTTTTGAAAGTTTCGCAAAAAATTTCGGAGCATTTTTACTTTCGGCAAGTCCATATAACATTCTTGAATTTGAATAAATTGCAGAATTGTAAACACTCGCCGCCGCTGTCAATACGACAAAATTTAAAATATTTGCAGCCGCAGGTATTCCGACGTTATCGAAAATTTGAACGAATGGACTCGCCTCCATTCCGACATCTTTCCATGACCAGAGCGACATTAAAATTAACATTGTGCCGACGTAGAAAATTAAAATTCGATAAATAACTTGATGAATTGCACGCGGAATTGTTTTATCGGGATTTTCAGCTTCACCGGCAGTAATTCCGATTAATTCGATTCCGCCGAATGAAAACATAACCGGCACGATCGAAATCATCATTCCCCATATTCCGTTTGGAAAAAATCCGCCGTTCGCCCAAAGATTTGAAAAATTTTCCGGAAAAGGTCTAACGTCCGTGAAAATCATATAAGCACCGAGTATTATCATAAATATAATGGCGGAAATTTTTATGAGTGCCATCCAAAATTCAACTTCGCCGTAAATGCTAACTGTAATTAAATTTATCAAAGTGATGACGACCAGACAAATTAACGCGCTGATCCACTGCGGCAAATCCGGAAACCAATAAGAAACATAAATACTGACTGCACTTAATTCAGCCATGCTCACGAAAATATATAAAAACCAATAATTCCAGCCTGCCAAAAATCCCGGAAATTGTCCCCAATATTTTGTTGCATAATAACTGAATGAGCCGCTGACAGGTTCATCAACCGACATTTCTCCGAGCATTCTCACAATTAAAAAAATAATTATTCCACCGATTAAATAACTTAATGCAGTTGCCGGACCTGCCAAAGAAATTGTTGATGCCGAACCGTAAAATAATCCTGTGCCGACTGCCGTTCCCAATGCAATCATTTGAAGATGCCGATTTTTTAAGCCTCGATTCATTTTTTCGGTTTCATTCATCGCCGACGAAGAATTTAATTCACTTACAGAAATTTTAATCACTTCCCAAAAAAAATTTTTCTCTATATTATAAAGCACAACGACAAAATTACAAGAAAAAAATCATCTCAAAAAAATTTTTTCATATTGATTGATTTTAAAAAATTTTTTCACTATAATAAAAAATGTTTAAAAAATTTCGTGGAGGTTTGATTATCGTGAGCGATGAAAATTTATCGGCGGCGGCTGAAAAACTCAAAGCTGCCAAAAAGAAAAGAAAAAATCAAAGTCAACAAATGTCTGATGACGATACGAGCAAACGAGTGAACAAAAAAGAATCTGAAAAAGATGAAAGTTTAATTGACAGCATTATCAATATCGTCAGCAATCTCAAGCGTGATTAAAAAAATTTTTTCGTTGATTATCGGTCAGCGAATTTTTTTGTTTGAAAATTTTTTGTCAATGATATAAAATATTTTGAAAATAAAAA
This sequence comes from uncultured Selenomonadaceae bacterium, assembly GCA_905236285.1. GTDB lineage: Bacteria > Bacillota > Negativicutes > Selenomonadales > Selenomonadaceae > Quinella. The sequence continues at coordinate 19,339 of CAJOPN010000112.1, forward strand.
GATACGAGGTGAATTAAATGAAAAAATTTTTGTTGGTCGGTTTTGTAATTCTCTTCGCCGTCATCGGTTTATTGTCAGATGATGAGACTGAAGAAAATACTCAAAATTCAACTCCCGTAAATTTTGCCGATTCTTACAATGCAAATGATACATGGCTGATTTATTGGTACATCTGCGGAAGTAACCTTGAAAGCGATTACGGCTCGGCGACGGCTGATATTAAAGAAATGATTGAATCAACCGTTCCGAGTAATGTAAAAGTTTTAATTCAAGCCGGCGGTTCAAACAAATGGCATAATGATTTTATGAAAGCAGGTTATACAAATCGTTGTCTTTATGATGAAACAGGCTTGCATGTACTCGAAACGATTAACGACAGCGATATGGGAAGTCAGGAAACATTGACGAATTTTTTGCAATACGGAAAAAATAATTTCGATGCCGATCATAAAGTATTTATATTTTGGGATCACGGCGGAGGAAGTGCATTCGGAGTTTGTCACGATGAACGCAGCAATAATATTTTAAGTCTCAATAATATTCGTGATGCATTTGTTTCAGTTTTTACTCCTTCGGAAGAAAATCCGCCGTTTGAATTAATCGGATTTGATGCGTGTTTAATGGCAACATTCGATACTGCAAATACAATTCACGGTCTTGCAAAATATATGGTTGCGTCTGAAGAAGTTGAACCGGGCAACGGCTGGGAATACACAAATTTTTTGAATAAATTGGGAGAAAATCCTGCAATGGGAGGAAATAAACTCGGACAAATAATTTGCGATACTTACTACGAAGGCTGCAAAGATAATTGGACTGAAGACGAAGCAACTCTTTCAGTAATTGATGTAACAAAAATTCCTGTCTTGAAAGCAGCTTACGATTCTCACAGCGTTGAGGCATTAAAATCATCTGCACAGAGTCCGAAAAAATTTTTCTCATCATTGGGACGAAGTGCAAAAAAAGCTGAAAATTACGGCGGAAATACTCGCGAATCGGCTTATTATGATATGGTTGACATCGGAGATTTTGCAAAGAAAACTTCAGAACTTTTGCCTATGACTTCACAAAATTTAATCGGTGCCGTTGATGATGTTGTCGTATATAAAATTCAAGGAAAATATCGACGTAAAGGAAGTGGAATTTCAGGATTTTATCCTTATGACGGCGAAGATCAAATTTACAGTTTGTATTCTCAACAAAAAGCCGCAACTCTTCCTCAAAAATGTTTATATTATCATCTAATTTACGGAGTTATGCCGCCTGAAGGAAATGACATTTTAAACGGAAAATACGAAGTTGAAATTCCGAAAGCCACTCAGAAACAAAAAGTTTTTGACATTGAACAGCTTGAAGATTTGGAAATTAAAATTGACAAAAACAATAATGCTTACGTCACGCTGACAAACGAACAAATGGATAATATTTCTGCGGTTTATTGCAATTTGGCTTATGTCGATACAAAAAAAGATGCAATTTTGTATCTCGGCAGCAGCGGAAATATTGAAACGGATTGGAAGAAAGGAAAATTTACGGACAATTTCGATGCAAAATGGTTAATGCTTGAAGGTCATCCCGTTTTTATTGAAATAGTCGAAGAAAATGATGATTATGATCTCTATTCGATACCGATAAAATTAAACGGTTTGAAATGTAATTTACAGGTTGCTTACGATTACAAAGAAAAAAAATATAAAATACTCGGAGCAAAACCGGTTTCAAAAAGAGGACAGGCTGACAAATATTTAATAAAGCTCAAACAGGGTGACAAAATTACAACTTTGCATTACGGTTTGACGATAAGCGGAGATGACAGCGAATTTACCGAAGTTGAAGTTGAAACTTTTTCAATAGATGCGAATCCGAAATTTGAAGAAGAAAATCTCAGCGACGGCGAATATCTCTACTGCTTTGAATTTGTAACACCGAATAATGAAAGTGCCTCTTCTCAATTTATTAATTTCACGGTCAAAAACAAAAAAATTTACACGAGCAAGATAGATTAAAAAATCAAACAATTTTGAAAAAATTTTTTGCTCAATGAAATAAAAAATGCTATAATATTTTCAAAAAGATTCGCGTCTTAATGAGAGGAGATTTCTTATGAACTTTGACAAAAATTTACTTCAATCAATCATCAAAGAGTTCACAATCGACACGGAAGAATTGAAGGAGATCGCCGCGAATTTTCGGCAGGATTTGAAACTTGGTCTTAAAGATCCGAAAGATTCTTCACTTCGTATGCTTAAATCTTACGTCGGACTTCCGACAGGCAAAGAAATCGGCGAATATCTCGCATTGGATTTCGGCGGTACAAATGTTCGCGTCTCAAGAATTAATCTTCAAGGCGCAGGAAAATTTGAAATTATCAAACGAGTTGCAAAGCCGCTTATTCTTCCCGGTTCTTATGATTATGTCGGAGTCGGTTCAAAATTTGAGGACATGTTTAATTTTTTGGCTGAACTTATCGGCGAGGCAATCGAAGGCGAAAACGAAAGACAATTTTATCTCGGACATACTTTTTCATTTCCATCAAGCCAAACGGACATTTATGATGCAAAACTTATAACTTGGACGAAAGAATTTGCAACGTCGGGAGTTGAAGGCGAAGTTGTCAACGATCTTTTGAAAGATGCGCTGATTCGTCGCGGAATTAAAAATGTTGAACCTGTTTCAGTCATTAATGATACTGTTGCAGTTTTGCTCAGTGCCGCTTATCATCGTTCAGATACTTTCATCGGTTCGATTTATGCGACCGGACAAAATAATTGTTATATCGAATCGTCGATTGATGATCCGAAAAATGTCGGAATCGGCGGAATGATTTTAAATCTTGAGAGCGGCGGCTTTATGAAACTTACTCCGAATCGTTTTGACAAAGAATTTGATGAAAAATCCGAAAAACCCGGCGAGCAGAGACTTGAAAAAATGGTATCGGGTCGTTACATGGGAGAACTTTTCGGAATGGCACTTTCTGAACTTTTGAACGAAAAAGGCAAACATTACGGATTCAGTTCGATTGATATTTCAGGAATTTTGATGGACAACAGCGTTGCGGGAAACAGAATTGCGGCGATAGTGAAAGACAAGATTGAAAAAGAAATTGATTCGGAAGATGCAAAAGCAATCAAAGAACTTGCAACGGCGATAGTTGAGAGATCAGCTCGAATTGTAACGGCTACTTACGTCGGAATTATTTGGCAGAGAGCAGGTTCGGGAGAAATTTCTCATCAACATATTGCAGTTGACGGTTCCGTTTATGAAAAAATGCCTCTCGTAAAAGAAAATATTGATCGTGCACTTTCAGAACTTCTCGAAGAAGAGGCCGCAAAAGTCGATACAGTTCTTGATACCGGCGGCAGCGGATTGGGAGCAGCAATTTCAGCAGCTATGGTTGCGAATAAAGAATAAATTTTAAATCAAAAAAATTTTTTAAACATATTAAAATTATAATTTTGTCGTCTGAAATTAAAGATTCAAGCGACTTTTTTTGTTTTAATTGACAAAAAATTTTCGCGTGATATAATCAAAAAAATTTTTGCAACGGAAGTGAAGCTATGGACGAAAGAATAATTGCAACCGAGCAGCAAAACACAGATGACTGGCAGTACAGTTTGAGACCGCGAAGATTGAAAGAATATATAGGACAAGATAAAGCGAAAGAAAATTTATCAATTTTTATAAAAGCGGCACTTTCACGAAAGGAAGCACTCGATCATGTTTTATTGTACGGACCTCCCGGACTTGGAAAGACGACGCTTTCGGCAATAATAGCGAATGAACTCGGAGTAAATTTTCGTCCGACATCTGGACCTGCGATTGAGAGGAGCGGAGACCTTGCGGCGATTTTGACAAATTTACATCCGCGAGACGTTTTATTTATAGATGAAATTCACAGATTGCCGCGTGTCGTTGAAGAAATTCTTTATTCGGCGATGGAAGATTTCACGCTTGATATAATAATCGGAAAAGGTTCGGGAGCTCGTTCAATTCGTCTTGATATTGCTCCGTTTACTTTAATCGGTGCCACGACAAAAGCCGGTTCACTTTCGCCGCCTTTGAGAGATCGATTCGGTGTTATAAGCCGGCTTGAATATTATTCGACGGAAGCTCTGATTGAAATTATTACTCGTGCCGCTGACATTTTAAAAATTTCCATTGAACAAAACGGAGCGGCTGAAATTGCAAAACGTTCGCGAGGTACACCGAGAATTGCAAATCGTCTTTTAAAGCGAATCAGAGATTTTGCAGAAGTTTTCGGAAGTACAAAAATCACAAACGAATTGGCAGATAAAGCGTTGCAAATGCTTGAGGTTGACAAAGTCGGACTTGATCACACAGATCGAAGAATGCTTGATGCCATGATAAATAAATTCGGCGGTGGACCTGTCGGACTTGAAACGATAGCGGCGGCAATTAGTGAAACACGTGAAACTATTGAAGATATTTATGAACCGTATCTTTTGCAGCTCGGTTTTATTTTGAGAACTCCGCGCGGTCGAGTGGTCACAAAAGCCGGTTACGAACATATGGGTGTTATTTATCCGAAAGATGAAATTATCGAAACTCAACTTTTTGATTTTGAAAAGGACGAAATTTAAATGAAAATTTTATTGCATATGTGCTGCGGACCATGTTCATGTTATCCCGTTAAAAAATTAAGAGCTGACGGAATTGAACCTGTCGGCTATTTTTTTAATCCAAATATTCATCCTTATATTGAATGGCAAAACAGATTGAGAACTGCAAAAGAATTTGCCGAAAAAATTTCAATGCAAATTTATACAGTTGAAAATTATCAATTAAAAAATTTTTTGAAAAAAGTAATTAACGTCGTCGATGAAGAAGATTCATTTAAATTTAATGACGGTCATCATGCACGTTGTAAAATTTGTTATTCTCAGCGATTTTTTGAATCTGCGAAATTTGCAAAGGAAAATAATTTTGATGCCTGGACTTCAACACTTTTTTACAGCATTTATCAAAATCACGAATTGATGAGGTCAACGGCTGAAAAAATTTCTCGTCAAATCGGAATTAATTTTTATTACGAAGATTTCAGAATCGGCTGGCAGGAAGGAATTGATATAAGTCACGAATTGAATTTGTATCGTCAAAATTACTGTGGCTGTATTTTTTCAGAGGAAGAAAGATTTTCAAAAGAAATTCGCAAGCAGAGAAAAAAATTTTTTAAGTCACAAACGTTAAATTGTGATACAATAAATGAAAATTTATGATTGGAGATGATCTAATGAAACGATTTTTGAATGGGATTTTTGCATTTGTATTGATTTTTGCATTTGCATTGATTCCGAAAATTGAGGCGGCTGAAATTGTAATTTTTCATACGAATGACATGCACGCACGAGTAAGCCCCGAAGACGATAACGGACAGACGATAGGACTTGCCGAATTTTCCGCAGCAGTCAAAGCTGAAAAAATTAAAAATCCGAATACTTTATGGCTTGACGGTGGAGACACTCTTCACGGCATGCCGAACATAAATATCAGCAAAGGCGAAAATATGGTTGAGCTTCTCAACGAAACACCTCTCAATGCAACTGTGCCCGGCAATCACGATTACAATTACGGTGCGGCACGTCTGATTGAACTTTCAAAAAAACTTAATGCCACAGTTTTAAGTGCGAATACAATTTATAAAAATACAAAGAAAAATGTTTTTAAACCGTATAAAATTTTTAAATTGACAAGTGGAATCAAAGTCGGAGTATTCGGTTTGACAACTCCCGAAACCGCTTACAAATCCAGTCCAAAAAATGTTGCAAGCGTTGAATTTTTAAATCCGATTGAGCAATCTGAAATTATGATTAAAAAACTTCGTAAAAAATGCGACGTTTTAATTTGCGTCATGCATATGGGACTTGATAAAAGTTCTGAATTTACGAGTGAAAGAATTGCAAAAGAAACGTCGGGAATTGATTTAATCGTTGATGCTCATTCTCATACAGCTTTGGAAAACGGTTTGAAAGTCGGCAATACTTTGATTGTTCAAACAGGCTGGCACGGTTACAGACTCGGCGAGGTCAAAATCGATGTCGACAATCACAAAATTAATTCGATTAATGCAAAACTTCTTGATGCCGATGATGTAAAAAATTTGGCGAATAAACCTGATGCCGCAGTTTTGAACAAATTGAAAGAAATTAATACTCGAAGTGAAAAATTTTTTAATGAAGTTGTAGCTCATTCCGACAGAAAATTATCCGGTGATCGTTTGCTCGTTCGTCGCCATGAATCTGAACTCGGAAATTTGACTGCGGACGCTCTCAAATGGCGTACAAAATCGGATATTGCCGTAACAAACGGCGGTGATCTCAGAACTGATTTGCCTGAAGGTGACATTACACGCAGAGATATTCTTTCAATTTTTCCGTTTGACAATTCGGTTCAAGTCGCGTTGATTAAAGGAAAAACCGTTCACGAAATGTTGGAGCACTCAGTTTTTGCTTATCCTGAATCTTTCGGCGGCTTTTTGAATGTAAGCGGTTTAACTTTCAGTTTCGATCCGACTAAACCGATCGGTCAAAGAGTTTCTGAAATTTATGTCGGTGACGAATTGCTCGACGAAAATAAAACTTATTCAATTGCGGCGGCTGATTTTACGCTCAGCGGCGGTGATGATTATTCGATGTTTAAAAATGCAAAAATTATTTCAAATTATGAAAATGTCGAAGATATTTTAATTGAATATATGAATCAAGTCGGAATGAAAGGATATGAAACCGGCAGAATTACAGTTTTGAATGATGTTGTGGAAAATGAGGCAGCTTGATTTATTTTGATTCGGAATTAATTTTCAAAGGCATTATTATTGAATCGCCTTTTGAATTTTTAAAAATATCCGCATCAACTCCAAAAGCATTTTTCACAAGTTCGGGAGTCAAAATTTTTTTCGGATCGCCGCTTTTAAAAATTTCTTGATTTTTTATTACGATCAAATCATCTGTAAAAATTTTTGCGTGATTTAAATCGTGAAGTACCATTATTATTGACATTCCATATTTTTTATTGACTTCAGAAATAATTTCCATTACCTCAAGCTGATGTTTTATATCAAGATAAGTCGTCGGTTCATCAAGCAAAAGAATTTTCGGACGTTGAGCAAGAGTCATTGAAAGCCATGCTCTTTGACGTTCACCGCCTGACAAAGTTGAAACTTGACGCTCTGAAAAATTCGTAAGCTGTGTAACTTTCAATGCCCATTCGATTGCTTCGCGATCTTCTTTCGGATTGCTGCCGCCGAATAATTTTCTGTACGGGAATCGACCGTAAGATGTCAACTGCCTGACGGTCGTATCAATCGGCGCATCTCTTTCCTGAGGAAGTATCGCCATTATTTTTGCCAATTCATTACGTGAAAAATTTTTAATATTTTCATCGTCGATTAAAACATTGCCGGTGAATTTTTTATTGAGCAGACATAAAATTTTTAACAGCGTCGATTTCCCCGCTCCGTTTGAGCCGATTATTCCCGTGCGTTTTCCTTCCGAAAATTTATAATTTATATTTTTTAAAATTATTTTGCCGTCAATTTCATAAAAAATATTTTCAGTCGAAAGTTTCAAATCTTTTCACCTCAAAAATTTTTTTCAAAAGATTTTTTTAAATATATTGTATCAATCAAAATTATATTGTATCATAAAAATAAAAATTTTTTTGAAAGGATGAATTCCGTTGGACGAACAATCAAATCAAGAAAAATCTTCAAATAAAGTAATGCATAACGCAACAAAAATAAGACACGGCAAAACTGTAATGTCTTATGTAAAAAAATATTTTCAAATTTGTATCGGTGCAATTATCGCGGCAGTCGGTCTTGAAATGTTTTTGATTCCGAACAGCGTCATTGACGGCGGTGTTGTCGGTCTCGCAATTATGGCTGCTCATTTAAGTGGGATGCCTTTCGGACTTTTTTTAATTGTAATTAATATTCCGTTTCTCTATCTCGGTTACAAACAAATCGGAAAAAGTTTTGCAATTTCAACTATTATTGCAGTTTGCTTTCTTTCATTCTGGTCAGAAATTTTTGAGCCGATTGAAAAGGTCACGGGCGATCCGTTTCTTGCGGCGATTTTCGGAGGAATTATTGACGGTTTGGGAGTAGGTTTAATTATGAGAGCCGGCGGCAGTTTGGACGGAACAGAAATTGTTGCAATCATCGCCGATAAAAGATCAGTTTTCAGTGTCGGAGAAGTCGTCATGTTCATAAATCTTTTTATTCTCAGCGGTGCAGGTTTGGTTTTCGGCTGGGATAAAGCAATGTATTCTTTGTTTGCGTATTATGTAATTGCAAAAATGATTGACGTAACAATTAAAGGTCTGGACGAATCTTACGGAGTTATGATTGTGACGAATGAACCTGAAGAATTGACGACAGCATTAAATGACAGATTGGGACGCGGCGTTACTCTTCTTTACGGTGAAGGCGGTTACACTCATCAGCAGAAAAAAGTTTTGTATTGCGTCGTTACGAGATTGGAAGTCGACAAATTAAAAGAAATAGTTCACGATAAAGACGAAAATGCTTTTGTAACGATTAATGTCGTCCATGATATTGTCGGCGGTCGTTTCAAGAAAAAATCTATTCATTGATAAGTGAGGAAAAAATTTTTTATGGAAAAAACATTTGTATATTTTCAACCTGAATATGTAAATAAATTCAAATGTGACGGTCAAAAATGCAAAGCTCATTGCTGCAAATATTGGGGCATTGATATTGATAAACAAACTTACAGAAAATATAATTCAATCAAGCCTAAAACTAAAGCTCGTGAAATTGTTGACAAAATTGAAAAGAATCAAGAACGTAATATGTATTTCGTGAAGATGAATAAAAAAAATTATTTTTGTCCGTTTCTTAATGATGAAAATTTATGTTACATTCAAAAAAATTATGGTGCGGATTATTTATCAAATACTTGTATGACATATCCGCGAAAAACTTACAGAATCGGCGATTTTTATGAAATGACTTTAGTTTTGAGTTGTCCTGTTGCCGCTGAATTGATTTTAAATCAAAAAGAACCGATGAGCTTTGAACAAACTCAAGTTTCGGGAGGAATTTATTTCAAAAATTGTCGAGATACTTTAAAAATACATAATATTCCAGAAGAGATCATTAAAAATTTTGTTCATATTCAATATGCCGTTATATCAATTTTACAGGAAAGAAGATTTACAATAGATCAGCGTTTGATAATCGCAGGATATTATTTTGAACAACTCGACGAAATAATTAATGCAAAAAAATTTAATGAAATTGAAACTTTGGCGATGATATTCACGTCCGAAGAATTTTTGAACGAACAAGCTCCGATTTTGATAAAGAGTATTGAGTTTAATGTCAGAGATTATATGAAAATCATGTTTGAATTTTTCGGAGCACTTTACGGCGAGAATGATGATGCAAAATTGGAGGCTCAAAAATATTTGGTTTTTGTTGTAAATATGCTTGAGATAAAAATGGCTGCTGACGGCACGGCATCGATTACGGAACTTGTCGAAAGTTACAAAAAAAATTTAAAAGACGGAAAAAATTTTTTGGAGCAATACAGTTACATCTTTGAAAATTATTTGGTACAGGAATTTTTTTCATGTCTCTATCCTTTCGTAATAAAAGGTTCAGCAACTTTAAATTACGGTTTATTTATAGCGACGTATAAAATTTTGGAATTGATGGCAATGTCAATGGCAGTAGTGATGAAACATCACAATAAAGATCAATCGGTAGATGAGAAAAAAATTATTTATTTGATAAGCTGGTTCATTCAAAAATTGGATCACAGCAAAGATTATATTGACCCGATTACAAAAGATTTAGAAGAAAAAAGCGATATGACACAAATTATGAGAAGTCTTCTTCAAGGCTGATTTTGGCAGGTGACGTTAATGAAAAATATTTTTGATATTTTTAAAAAGTTTTTGATTGTGGTTTTTATAATTTTTTTGATGTCGAATATTTCATCTGCAGAGCCATTGAGAGTTGTTCATTTGCCGACTATCGTTGTACCGGGTCTTGAGATTGAAAGAGATATTGTCGATCAAGTTGAAGTAAAAATATCTCGTGCTCTTTTCATTCCGGCAATCGAAAATTTTCAAGGAGTAGAATATATTCCGTCAAGTCAATCAAAAAATGCCATGAGAAACATTTTTAACAATATGCAAGGCTCAAATACAAAATCGAAACTTTTAAGATCAATGAAACCTTTGGCGCAAAATTTAAATGCCGATTTCGTTGTCTGTGCAATAATTTATCAATATGAACAAAAATATTTTGGATCGAATCTTCAAAGCGAGGCGGCAATAGATATGATAATTTTCGATAACCGTACAGATGAATTGATAAATAAAAATGTCGAAAAAAATTATAACGATTTATATAAATCGCTCGGCACGGCTGATTCTTTGCTTATTGAATGTGTAACGAATTTGATTGATGAATTACAAATCAAAAACCGATTGATGAATCACAATCTCAATTAAAAAAACTCACCTGAAACAAAATTAATTTTCGGTGAGTAATTTTTTTATCTTCCGGCACTTACTCCGTCTTCAATTTTTTTTGCTAATTTTTTTGATTCGTGAGCAGCTCCATCAAGTTTCAAAAGTTCGGTTCGACAATCGCTCAAAACTTTTATTGCGTGATCGATATTTTTTATTTCCTTGAGAGCATTTTCATTGTCAACCAGACCTTTTAAAGTATTTCGACAGCTTTTCAAAAGTTTTTCTCTAAAATCTTCACGTTTTTTATTGCGTTCTTTAAATTCTGCGGCGAGATTTTCAAGTTGTTCCATTGAATGAATTGCCGCCAGATAATCATATTTAAGTTGAGCATCAAGTCTGAGAGAATCGTCATCGGTATTTATTACTCCTCTTTCCAAAATGCCTTTGAATCTGTCTAATGTTGCCATTTAAATTATCAACTCCTGTCTTAATTTAAATTAATCGTCTCTGCGTCTGCGTCTGTCATTTCTTGAATCTCTTGAATTTGTACGCGAACCGAAACCTCTCAAATTTGCAAATGAATCATTGCCGCGAGAATTTGGACGACCCGAATTTTTGGAATCGGAACGACCTTTTGAATCGGAGCGTGAATCACTTCGATTGCCGCCAGAATTTTGACGAAGATTTTTTGAATTTGGATCGAGTACCGCGCTGTGACTTACGTTAATTTTTCCGCGTTCATCTATTTCAATAACTTTAACCGTGAGTTTATCGCCAACTTTAACTGCATCTTCAACTTTTTCAACTCGTTTGTTTGAAAGCTGAGAAATATGACACATTCCCTCACGTCCCGGCAAAATTTCCAAAAATGCACCGAAACTTGCAAGACGTGTAACCGTTCCTTCAAAAATTTCTCCAACTTTAACCTCACGAACAATATCTTCAATCATCTTGATTGCTTTGTCAATTCCTTCAACATTCGGCGAAGTGACAAAAATATTTCCGTCGTCATTAATGTCAATGGTGACTCCTGTTTCTTCAATAATTTTGTTGACCATCTTTCCGGCAGGTCCGATAACTTCACGAATTTTATCAACATCAATTTTCATTCGTTTGACTCTCGGAGCATAAGGAGAAAGATCGGCAGCAGGTTCACTTATCACTTCAAGCATTTTTCCAAGAATAAATGAACGTCCACGCTTTGCCTGAGCGAGTGCATCAGCCAAAATTTCGCGATTTATTCCGGCAACTTTTATATCCATTTGAATGGCGGTAACTCCTTCAGTCGTGCCCGCAACTTTAAAATCCATGTCGCCGAGTGCGTCTTCCATTCCTTGAATGTCAGTCAAAATTGTATGAGCGTCGCCGTCCTTAACAAGTCCCATTGCAACTCCGCTGACAGGTCTTTTTATTTTTACGCCTGCATTCATCAAACTCAAAGTTGAACCGCAGACGCTTCCCATTGAACTTGAGCCGTTGCTTTCCAAAACTTCCGAGACCAATCTGATTGTGTAAGGAAAATCTTCAATAGACGGAATGACAGGAATCAATGCACGTTCAGCCAATGCACCGTGACCGATTTCGCGGCGACCAGGACTGCGTGAAGGTCTTGCCTCACCGACTGAATATCCCGGAAAATTATATTGATGTAAATAATGTTTCGTGTATTCGGGTTCAAGTCCGTCAATGATTTGTTCATCACCGATTGCGCCGAGAGTCGTGAGAGTCAAAACTTGTGTCTGACCTCTCGTAAAAAGTCCGCTGCCGTGAGTTCTTGCAAATAATCCGACTTCGCAACTTATCGGACGAACTTCATCGAGTGCTCGACCATCCGGACGAATTTTTTCATGCGTTATCATTTTGCGAACGAGTTCCTTAGTCAATTTATATAAAATTGTTCCGATTTCTTTTTCATGTTCGGGATAAATTTCGGCGAAGTGTTCATTGACTTCCTTTGAAACTTCATCAAGTGCCGCCTCTCTTGCAAGTTTATCTGGATTTCTCATTGCGACATTTATTTTTTCTGCGGCATATTCTTTGACGACTGCCGAAATTTCTTCATCGGGCAATGACAAAGGATAATCTTTTTTTTCTTTTCCGCAAGCCGCAATCAATTCATCTTGAAAATCAACGAGTTTTTTAATTTCTTCATGTCCGAATAAAATTGCATCCAAAATAATTTCTTCAGGTAATTCTTGAGCACCTGCTTCAACCATCATAACCGCATCGCGTGAACCGGCTACCATTAAATCAAGTGTCGATTTTTCGGATTGCTCGACTGTCGGATTAATTATAAATTCGTCATCAATTCTGCCGACTCTCACTCCCGCAATAGGTCCGTTCCAAGGAATATCCGAAATTCCGAGCGCACAACTTGCTCCAATCATTGCAGCGACTTCCGGCGGATTGTCTTGATCAAAACATAATACAGTCGCCGTCACTTGAACGTCATTTCTGAAACCGTCGGGAAATAACGGACGAATCGGACGATCGACCAGACGACTTTTTAAAATTGCCGATTGAGACGGACGACCTTCACGTTTTATAAATCCTCCGGGAATTTTTCCTGCCGAATACATTTTTTCTTCATAGTCAACGGTGAGCGGAAAAAAATCTACTCCTTCACGCGGTTCAGCTGATGATGCAACTGCAACCAAAACTGCAGTATCACCATAGCGAACCAAGACGGCACCGTTTGCTTGTTTCGCCATCTTGCCGTTCTCGACAATCAATTTTCTTCCGCCGAGATCTGTTTCAAAAATTTGCATTTAAATTTTTCCTCCAATATTTTCTCTCAAATAATATAATCCAGTATTTGTTTCGACAAAAATTTTGCACTTCCTTTGATAAATATAATTTTGATTGCTTAAAATTTAATTGAGTGATATAATTTTTTTTAATTCGTAATTCTTAATATTGGAGTGCGGAATTATTTTTGGTTGAGAGGAGATTTTTTTAATGATTAAGCGAGCATTGATAAGTGTCTCAAAAAAATACGGCGTGGTAAAATTTGCGGAATCACTCGTAAAAAGCGGAGTAGAAATCATTTCGACAGGCGGAACGATGAGAGCACTCCGTGCGGCAGGTATTCCGGTTACTTATGTCAGCGATTTGACGGGCTTTCCGGAAATTATGGACGGAAGAGTTAAAACTTTGAATCCTGCAATTCACGGCGGAATTTTGGCAGTCAGAGACAATCCTGAACACGTCAAGCAAATGGAAGAAAATAATATCAAGCCGATTGATATGGTCGTGGTGAATTTGTATCCGTTTAAAGAAACAGTTGCAAAACCTGACGTGACGATGGCTGAAGCGATTGAAAATATTGATATAGGCGGACCGGCAATGATTCGAGCAGCGGCGAAAAATTTTAAATTCGTGACGGTTATAACTGATCCCGATCGTTATGAAACAGTCGCCGAAATGATTGCCAAAGACGGAGATGTAAGTTATGAATTTAGATATAAACTTGCACTTGAAGCCTTCGCTCACACTACCGATTACGACGCGGCAATTACAAAGTATTTGAGTGAAAAATTATGAGAGATATTTTTTCGATACTGCTTTTTATTTCGTTGCTCTGCATAATCGTCAGTGTCGGTGCAATAATCGTTGCCAATGTCAGAAAAAAGCCGAACAAAAAATTTATTCGTGCGGCAGGTGAAAGTGTAATTTTATTTATAATTGCGACGATCGGTCTGATGATGACAAAATGAGTGAAATAACCGTTCTTTTGGAAAATACAAAGCCTGAACAATCCGATTTTGAAACTGAACACGGATTATCTTTTTATGTTGAAACTGCACAATCGAAATTTATATTTGATTGCGGACATACAAATTTGGCGTGGAAAAATGCGAAAATGTTAAATGTTGATTTGTCGGCAGTAAATTTTGTTGTACTAAGTCATTCACATTACGATCATGCCGGAGGATTTCCTTCACTACTGAAATTTGTTGTGCCGAAAATTATTTACACGGGACAAAATTTTTGGCGAGAGAAATTTTCGATTGATGAAGAAAATTTTTTATATAAAGGCTGTGGATTCACTAAAAAAAATTTATTCGATTGGAAAATTCAACAAAAAATTTGCAATGATATTCTCAGGCTTGACAATGATTCGTGGTTGGTAGGAAATATTTTAAAAAGATATGAATTTGAAACGATACCGAAAAAATTTGTATTCGGAAAAAATAAAATTGCAGATGATTTCAGCGATGAAATAATTTTGATACTGCGAGAAGATGACGGCGTTGCAATAATTACAGGCTGTGCTCACAGAGGAATTTTAAACATAGCGGCTACAGTCAAAGAAAGATTAAAATTGCCGATTAAAAGTATCATCGGAGGAATACATTTAAAAGGAGCAGCGTCGGAAAGAATTGATAAAACATTTTCAGAATTAAAAAATTTCGGAGTAAAAAAATTTTTTTTGTGTCATTGTTCGGGACTTGAGAAACATAAAATTATGACAGGCAGTAAAATTAAAATTGAGTAGGTGAAAAAATTGAATATTTTAATTATAGGCGGAGGCGGACGAGAAAATGCACTTGCCTGGAAAATTGCACAAAGTCCGAAATGTAAAAAATTATATGCAATGCCCGGTAATCCCGGAATTTCAGAATTTGCCGAATGTGTTGCCGATGAACCGATTTTAAATTTTGCAAAAAAAAATTCGATTGACTTGGTCGTGATCGGACCTGAGGCATCGCTCGTTGAAGGATTGTCAGACGAATTGACGGCGGCAGGAATTAAAACTTTCGGACCTAATAAAGCGGCGGCTCAAATTGAAGGCTCAAAAATTTTCGCAAAAAATTTAATGAAAAAATATAATATTCCTACAGCGACTTATGAAATTTTTGAAGATGTAACGAGGGCTTGCAGATATATAAAAGCGGCAGGAGCTCCGATTGTGGTTAAGGCTGACGGATTGGCGGCAGGTAAAGGCGTAATAGTTGCAAAAACTGTTGATGAAGCAATCAATGCAGTCTTTGAAGTCATGGAACAAAAAAATTTCGGCGACGCGGGCAATCGAATTGTGATTGAAGAATTTATGGACGGCGAAGAGGCATCACTTCTTGCATTTACTGACGGCAAAACAATTATTCCAATGATTCCTTCTCAAGATCATAAGCGAGTCAATGACGGCGACGAAGGATTAAATACAGGCGGAATGGGTGCATATGCTCCTGCGCCGATTATGACTGAAGAAATTATCAAAAAGGCTGAAGAAAAAATTCTGAAACCGATAATCGCCGCATTGAACAATGAAGGAATTACTTACAAAGGTTGTCTTTATGCCGGATTGATGATCGTCAACGGTGAACCGAAAGTTGTTGAATTTAATGCGAGATTTGGAGATCCCGAAACTCAAGTTGTATTGCCGTTGCTTGAAAGTGATTTGGTTGAAATTATTCTCTCCTGCATTGATGGAACTCTTGAAGATCAAAAAATCTCTTGGTCGAATGATTCAGCCGTTTGTGTCGTTTTGGCATCTAAAGGTTATCCGCAGAAATTTGAAAAAGGTTTTGAAATTGACGGACTGAATAAAGCAAAATCACTTGACACATTAATTTTTCATGCAGGAACAAAAAAAGTTGACGACAAAATTTTGACAAACGGCGGTCGAGTTTTGGGAGTAGTCGCGAAATCAGAAAATATTAAATCGGCAGTCGATAAAGCATATAAAGCCGCCGAAGTCATTCACTTTGAAAATATGCATTTCAGAAAAGATATTGCACATCGCGCATTGAAATAAATTTTTTTAAAAAATTTTTGAAAGTACTTGACAAATGTTGTAAAATATAAATAGTCAAATAATCAAATTTTTTTAAAAGAAGGATGATTTCATGTCAAAAGAAACTTTAGAATTTCAAGCTGAGACCAAACGACTTTTGGATTTGGTCATAAATTCGATTTACACCAACAAAGAAATTTTTTTGAGAGAATTAATTTCAAATGCATCTGACGCGATAGACAAATTACATTTTGAATCGCTGACCGATAAAAACATTCTTGAAAACAATTCCGATTATGAAATTTTCGTCGTGCCTGATTCAGAATCAAAAACAATAACAATCAGCGACAACGGAATCGGAATGACACGCGAAGAAGTCATTTCAAATATCGGAACTATCGCGAAATCTGGAACGAAGGCATTTTTGGAACAGCTTAAAAATAACGGTGAATCAAATGAAGAATTGATAGGACAATTCGGAGTAGGATTTTACTCAGCATTCATAGTTGCCGACAAAGTAACACTCATAACAAGAAAAGCAGGTCAGCAATCGGCGGTTAAATGGGAATCTGACGGAGCGGGAGAATTTACTATTGAGGATTGCGAAAAAGAATCTCGCGGTACAACGATAACACTTCATCTCAAAAAAGAATTTACCGAAGGCGAAGACAATTTCACAGACAGCCGCGACATTGAAAGACTTATTAAAAAATATTCCGATTATATTCGTTATCCGATTAAAATGAATTTTGAAACTGAGGACGAAGACAAAAATAAAACGATCGAAGTTAGAACAGTCAATTCAATGCAGCCTCTTTGGACCAGAAATAAATCGGAAATTAAACCTGAAGAATACAACGATTTTTTCAAACATCAATTTCACGAATGGGAAGAGCCGCTTGAAATTTATCATACAAAGGCGGAAGGTACGATTGAATATACAGCCTTGCTCTGCATTCCGAAAAAAGCACCGATGGATTTGTATTACTCAAATTTTGAACCGGGATTGCAGTTGTATTCGCGTCATGTGTTCATAATGGACAAATGCAAAGATTTTTTGCCGGATTATCTGCGTTTTATGAAAGGACTTGTTGATTCGCCGGATTTGCCGCTGAATATTTCGCGTGAACTTTTGCAGCAAAGTCGAGAAGTAAAAAAAATCGGCAAGGCACTTGAAAAAAATATTTTGAAACAGTTGAAAAAAATGCTGCAGGACGATCGTGAAAAATATGAAAGATTTTGGAACGAGTACGGAAAATCATTCAAAATCGGAATTTACAACGACGGTTACATGAAAAATATCGTCGATGATTTAAAAGATTTGTTGATTTTCAAAACGTCAGCCGAAGGAAAATTTTCGACGCTTTCGGAATATGTTACAAGAATGAAACCTGAGCAGGACAAAATTTATTATGCGGCGGCGAAAGATGCAGCAACGATTGAAAAACTTCCGCAAATGGAAATTTTAAAAGATCGCGGAATTGAAGTTGTATATTTGTTTGATCCCGTCGATGAATTTACAATCGAAGTTGTTCACGAATATGACGGAAAACATTTTCAATCAATCAGCCGAGAAGACTTTAAACTTGATGACGAGCAGTCAAAAGCCGAACAGAAAAAAATTGAAGACCTTACGAAGGATAACGAGACAATTTTGAAAGACGTTAAAGAAAGTCTCAAAGATAAAGTAACCGACGTTAAATTGACATCTCAATTAAAATCAGGTGCAGTATGTCTCGTTACAGGTGCAGGCGGACCTTCATTGACAATGGAAAAAACTTTTGAGGCAATGAACAATCCTTTTTTCAAAGCGTCAAAAATTTTGGAAATAAATCCGAATCATGCACTTTTCAGTAAATTAAAAGAAGTTCACGGTACTGAAAAATTTTCGGAGTTCTGCGACTTAATGTATTGTCAGGCACTTTTAATTGAAGGAATAATGCCGAACAATCA
>CAJOPN010000113.1 GCA_905236285.1 uncultured Selenomonadaceae bacterium
TGACTTCGATAAAAAATTATTATCCAAATAAATTGTATCATCTTGAAGAATAACAACGTATTTTGCGTTTAAATCATAATTTTTTGCTATTGCCAATTTTACATTTTTTCCTTCGCCGATATTTCTTCTGTTTCTGTAATATTCAATGTCAATATTAGGATATTTTTTAATAATTCCCTTGACAATTGTTTCGGGACTGTCAGGCGAACAATCATCGGCAATAAAAATTTTGTAATCCTTAAAAGTTTGATTGACGACGCTTTCAACAATGTCAGGCAAATTATTTTTTCGGCTGTAAGTTGTAATTATAACTAAGAGTTTTTTATACCCCCCCCCTATTGCTTTTGAGTTTTTTTCAAATTTTTCATCTTTCATAATTAAAAATTTCCTTCCAGAAGCCAATACCTTTACACAAAAATTTCTTTGCCGATATGTTTGATGACTTTGCAAGGATTGCCTGCTGCAGCAACTCCACGCGGAATATCTTTGTTTACAAGACTTTTTGCTCCGATTACGCTGCCTTCTCCGATCGTCACTCCTGGTAAAATTGTAACGTCACCGCCTATCCAAACATTATCGCAAATTGTAATCGGTTTCGCCATTTCCAAACCTTTGTTTCTTTGTTCAACGCTAAACGGATGCATTGCAGTATATATTCCGCAATTCGGTCCTATGAAACAATGTTTGCCGATTTTTATTTTTGCACAATCCATTAAATAAATATTATGATTCAAAAATGAACCTTCGCCGATTTCGATGTTGTAACCGTAATCAACCATGAACGGCGACAAAATTTCAACCGTATCAAAATTTACATTCTGAAGAATATCAATCAAAATTCTTTTGCGGATTCTCGTATCGCTCGGTTTCGTCTGATTCAATTTAAAACATAAATCTTTTACATAATTTCTTTCGTCAATGAGTTCTTTATCAAAATTTGCATTGTACCATTCGCCGCGAATCATTTTATCTTTTTCGGATTCACTGCCCAACATTTTTTCACCTTCCCAAATAATTTTTTTGTTCTTCCGTCAATGAATCAATTTCAATTCCGAGTGACTGCAATTTTATTTTTGCAATTTCATAATTAATATTCTCAGGCAGCAAATAAACATGATTATCCATTTCGTCGTGATGATTCAAAATGTGAAGTGCAGAAAAGAATTGAACTGCAAAAGACAAATCCATAACTTCGGCAGGATGACCGTCGCCGCTTGCAAGATTTACAAGACGACCTTCAGCCAAAAGATAAATTTTTTTGTCATCAACTGCAAATTCTTCAACATTATTTCTTACTCTTCGACGTGATTTTGAAATTGATTCGAGCTCCGGAATATTTATTTCAACGTCAAAATGTCCTGCATTTGCGAGCATTGCACCGTTTTTCATAACTTCAAAATGTTTTTTGTTGATTACTTTGTTGCAGCCGGTAAGAGTCAAGAAAATATCTCCGATTTTTGCTGCCTCGTCCATCGTCATAACTCTGAAACCGTCAAAAACCGCCTCGATTGATTTAATCGGATCTACTTCGGTGATAACGACATTTGCACCGAGTCCGCGAGCTCTCATTGCCGCACCTTTTCCGCACCAGCCGTAACCTGCAATTACAACCGTCTTTCCTGCGATAACCAAATTTGTCGTTCTCATTATTCCGTCGAATGTTGATTGTCCTGTTCCGTAACGATTATCGAACAAAAATTTCATGTAAGCGTCATTTGCGGCAATCATCGGGAATGCCAATTTTTTTTCGGCATCCAATTTTTTCAGTCGATTTACTCCCGTTGTCGTTTCTTCCGAGCCGCCGTAAAGATTTTTCGTCAAATCTTTTCTTTTCGTGTGAAGAAGATGAACCAAATCGCCGCCGTCGTCAATTATTATATGCGGACAATTTTCAACGGTTTTTTCGACATAATTAAAATATTCCTCTTCAGAACAAGCATGAGTTGCAAAAACATTCACGCCGCTTTGAGCCAATCCTGCACAAACATCATCTTGAGTTGAGAGATTATTTGAGCCGCAGATTGAAACATTCGCACCTGCATTTTTGAAAACTTGAGCCATATAAGCAGTTTTCGCCTCAAGATGAAGACAAATTGCCACATTTAAATTTTTAAACGGTTTAATTTCGCTGTATTTTTCATTAACGGCATTAAGAACAGGCATAAAATTTTTGACCCAATTTATTTTATCTGTTCCGCTTTGAGCCAATGACATATCTTTCACGATTGACATTAAATCAACTCCTTAAATTTATTTATTGCAAATGAAATTGCGGAATAATCAAAACCTTTGCCGTTGAGAAAAATCCACAATTTTTTTTCGTCCGTTACATTTTGAAAAGATTTGAATTTTGTTTGAAGGAATTTAACTGCGACAATTTCATCATGCTCAGAAAAATCTTCAGGCTTGCAGCTCTCAATCAAATTTTCGTCAAATCCGAGTTGAATCAATTTATAACAAATTTGCTTCACGGAATATTTTTTTGAATTGTACATGATTTCAAATTGATTTTTGCAGGCACGTTCATCATTGAGATAATTATATTTTTTGAGTTTTTCAATCGCATTGTCAATTTCTTCTTCAGGATATTTTTTCATAAATAATTTTTGCCGTAATCCCTTTTCGCTTTGATCACATCGCGACAAAAGATCACTTGCACACATCAGCGCAGTTTTTTTATTCATCTGCCGCCTTCTCTAAATTTTCATCTTCAGGCATTTCTTCAACTTCTTCATTCTGCAAATCAACTTTTACATTTTTCAGTAGCAAGTCGCGAATTTTATTTTCAATTTCGTCCATAATCTGCGGATGTTCATTCAAATAATTTTTCGCATTTTCTTTACCCTGACCGATTTTTTCATTGTTGTAATAATAATATGCTCCGCTCTTCATCAAAATTTCTTTTTCAACGCCGACATCAATTAAACTGCCTGCTCTTGAAAAACCTTCGCCGTACATAATATCAATTTCTGCGACTTTCAAAGGCGGTGCAACTTTATTTTTCGTGATCTTAATTTTAACGCGATTGCCTAAAGTTTCTGAACCTTGTTTTATAACTTCAGCTTTTCTTACTTCCATTCTCATCGTCGTATAAAATTTTAATGCACGTCCGCCGGTAGTGGTTTCAGGGTTGCCGAACATTACACCGACTTTTTCGCGAATTTGATTTATAAATACAACGATCGTCTGAGTTTTGCTGATGGTTCCTGCAAGTTTTCTCATTGCCTGCGACATCATACGCGCATGAAGTCCGACGTGTGACGCTCCCATATCTCCGTCAATTTCGGCTTGAGGAACGAGTGCTGCGACCGAATCGACGACGACAATATCAACCGCAGAACTTCTTATCAATGAATCGACAATTTCCAATCCTTGTTCACCGCTGTCAGGCTGCGAAAACAAAAGTGAATTTATATCGACTCCCAAAGTTTTTGCATACTGAGCATCAAGAGCATGTTCAGCGTCAATGAAAGCCGCAGTTCCTCCCCGTTTTTGAACTGATGCTATCATATGAAGTGAAACGGTCGTCTTGCCTGAGGATTCCGGTCCATAAATTTCAATAATTCTTCCGCGCGGCAAACCTCCGATTCCCGTTGCAACATCGAGCGGCAAAATTCCTGTCGAAACAACTTGAACGTCCAAATTAACGTTGCTGTCTCCGAGACACATTATCGAACCTTTGCCGAATTGTTTTTCAATCTGTTTCATCGCCGTCGAAAGTGCTTCATTTCTGTCCATAAAATTTTTTCACCATCCATTTTTTATATGACGCAAAATTATATCACAAAAAAAAAATCGTTGCAATTTTTTCACACAACGATTAAAAAATTTTTATATCACAAAATTTTACGACTCAAAAAAATTTTCAAAGGATCGGAACGATTCCTTCTCCGGCAAGCATCCACATCAACGGATCAAGTACACGATGCGGAGTCAAATTTGGAAGACGTTTTAATTTATCGGGAGGTTGTCCGAAACTTGAGATTCCGAAAACTCTTACTTTATTCGGCATGAAATTTGCGTCGATTGCATCCAAAAATGCAGTTTCGCCTTGACGTTTGAGCCAGTCGCGAATTTCCATATCAACCATTTCACTATCGGAATCAACAAAACCTTTCATTTTAACATGAGGACTTGATTTCATAACAGTTGACGAACTTCCGAAACCGTTCGGCATGTCTCGGAGCGTATCAAGTTTTGTAATGACTATTGCCGCTTGTCGATTTATTTTTTGCCCCGGCGAAATATTGCAGCTTCGTCTTATATAATTTGCAAGTGAATTGACCATTGTAACCATATTTGTCGGAGCTGAAGTCTGTCGCTCAGTCGCCATTGACGCATTTAAAATTTCTGGAGTCAGAGCTGCTCGAACACTCGTCAAAAGAAGAGGATCGAACATTATCACCAACATTTTTGAACCGCTGATGTATCGACGAATTTTTTCTTCAATATCATCATCACCGATTTTTTCGCAATCTTCGCCTGCTCCGTCGTAGATGGTCAGAGAATATGTCGGCATTTGATTTGATTTTTCATTTTCGCCGCTGTTATCCAAAATCACCCATTGCTGAGGTTTAGGAGCAACGCCTGATTTGGTTCCTTCCGGACAATGTCTGGCCTCATAAACGTTATAATCTGCTGCTTGAGAATCTTTTGACGTTGAAGAATCCATCGCTTGAATCACCCAAGGCAGACCCGAATATTTTAATTCATGCAGCATTGTCGTTAAATAACTGGATTTTCCTGCTCCCGCGACTCCCAAAGCACATAAACGTAAATATTTATCGTGAAACATAATTTGAGGAGGAAGAGGTTCACCGCAAAATCTGCAAATTGCTTCACCGGCAGGCATTCCGTGACCTTTGCAAAAATTTTTTGAACAAAGTGGCAGCCTTCTGTTTAATTTGTCGAGCAGAGACAAAAAAATTTCGTGATGTCTTTCTGTCTCGTATGTGCAAAAAAATCTCATGCTGCCGAGTTTTAATTCTCTCATGCAATGCGGACAAAGTACATCTGCCTTATGAAACATTGAACGAAATATTGACATCATTAACACCTGTAATTAAATTTTATTTCGGCGGAACTTTTAAAGAATCCGGACGTGCGGGACGAATTTCAAAATGTTTCGCGTCATTTTTTTCGGGAAGTAATTTTATAATTGTGCCTTCAGAAATATTTTCCCAAATCGTATTGTCCAACGGAAATTCTTGATGTCCTCCCAAAAATCCGCTTTCAGATCCCGGTATCATTCTTATTTTGACTGTTGAAGGTTCATCAAGTTCAATATTCGTGCCGCCGTTTTTATTGTATGCAAGAATCAGCGTCGGAGTATATTCGGCTTGAGTTTCGATTACGAGTTTGCAATTTTTTGCACGAGATGTTTTTTTGAAAACTCCGCTTGATGCCCATTCCAGCCAATAAAAAATTTCAGCTTTCGGACGATTGTTTATAATTTCAGTTGACGGTTCTGAAAAAACTGTACTGCCGTCACTCATTTTGTATTCTCCTATAACGGTCAAATAAAGTTCCATTTGCGGCGGTGAATGAATTATTATAACTTTGTCCAGTTCATATTTTTTTGCAAAAATTGAACGCATACGATTATTTTTTGCATCGTCAATCGTCATGTAAAGCCGTCCGCGCATATTTTTTGTTGTAACTGCATAATGAATTTTGACGAGTTTATCGGGCAGAGGATTTAAAATAATTTTTAATTTCCCGCCGTCGATTGAAGTTTTATCGGAATCAATCGAGCAAGGTGAAACATTGGCGATATTAACCACGTCACAAATTACGCCGAGTGTTTGAGTTGCCGAAATGATTGCAATTTTACAAAATTCATCAGTCAATTTAAATTCGCAATTTTGATTTCGGCTGTCAACTTCCTTTAAAATTTTCTTACTTCCGAGAATATTGTCAAGTCGATTCAATTCAATTCGATTTGCAACATTTTTGAGACTGTCGAAATTTAATTGATTATTTTTTATTTCGCGAAACATCACGGTAAAATCACCGGTTGAACGCCAATTAAAAACTACTCGGTCATTGAGTACGCGATAATTTATATTTTGAAGAGCAACAGGTGGAGATTCCGGCATTAAAGTGACAGCGAGACCTTCGGAATATTCATATTTGTGATTGATTTTGATTTTATTGTCATTTAAAATTTTTTCGTTGATGACTTCGCGATCACCTGCGGAATAATAAACACATTGCAGACGATAATTATATTGCCGCTTGCTTTTTACTGCTCGATCGACAAACGGCGATTGAACTCTGTCGGCGAGAACAATTAAATTATTGTCGGAATCGGTACGCAGAATACGAACGCCGAGACAATTTTTTGACGGAAGAGTCCAAGAGAAGTGACAAAAGCCATCTTCCGTTTTGGCGATGAAATTATTTTCTTCAATGTCGCTGTAATGAACGACTTCACACGTTGCGGGAGCTGAAACTGCACCGGCTCTGACTGCAAAAATTGCGTATCCGTACAAAAGTCCCGTCATTAAATTTTTATCTTCAAATTCAAATTTATCAGTCTTGTCAATCAAAATTTCGCCGTCTTTATTATTGAGCGGGATACTTCCAATTTTACGGACGAGTTGATATTTTACTTCAAGATCATTTGCTGGCTGCCACGTTATAAGGCATGTAAGTTTAATTTCTTCAAATTCCGGCTGAGATTTTCCGTTGACTGAAATTTTATTCGTGATTGAATTTGCAATTTTTTTTGAAGGCGGCGGTTCTTTGATAACTGCACTAATTGAAGCAGGTCTTTTCGGAGTAATTTGACTTAAACGATTGAGTGCGGGACGATAATTTTTAATTCCGATTTTCTGCATTTCGTGCAGAATTTCTATGCAGTTGGCGACAACTTTTTCTTGAGAATTTGTAAGCGACAACAACTTTGATTCGGCCCAAAGTTCCAATTTTCGCCGCTCTTGTGCTTTTCTTAATTTTGCATTTCGTTCTTCGAGTGATTTTAATTCATTGCTTTCAGGTTTTAAAGTTCGAGCCTCCGCAATCAATTTGTCGACATGATCCATTAAAAGATTTGCGCTGTGCAATTTGTCATCGGTAATTTTTGTGCTTTCAAGCTGAGTTAAAATTTCGTCTGCCTTGATTATGTATTTAGGAAATTTTTGAATTTCGTTTCTCATTTCTGCGAGTGAAAATTTGCAATGCGGACACCAATTTGACGCGGAAGGAATTTTTTCGTGACAACTCGGACAATCCGTAAAAAAATTTTCACCGCACATCGGACATTTTGCAAAATAAGCCTCTTCACGCATTCTGAATTGAGTTGACGTTTGACAATTTCCGCATGTAACATAAAAGGCAGTTTCAGCCGGATTCGTCGGAGATTCGTAAGGATCTTTAAGCGGATCATTCAACAGACCTGCAAATTTATTATACAGCGACAATGCCAATTCATAATGATTTGCAAAGTTTGAAAAATTTTCTTCTATCTTTTTAATGCAATGTTTTGAAAAATGATCGTCACGTTTAAAAATGTCGGGAGCCGCTTTCAAATCCGAAAAAAATTTGCTCATTGATTCAGTTTCCAAAATCAGCGAATGATCGTAGCGGTAACGATTTTCATTGCAATCAAAAATTTGCATTTGCGCGATATTTAAAATATTTTTAATTGACTGCCACAACGGAATAGGTTCTGCTATTTGCTGCGCCTCAATCATAAATATATTTGAAAGTTCTTCGGCACTCATATATTTGTATGAACTCGGCGTTGTTTCACTTCGATCTATTTTGAAAGCCAAGTCGTAAAGATTTTTGACATTTGCCGCCCAAGGATAACGATTAAAATCCGTCATTGAATTGAAATCATCAAAATTTTTTCGCAGGTCATCCATAATATTGTCGGACATAAAAAATTCATTGAGTTTTTTAATAATTGCAGTTTTAGTTCGAGGACTTTTTATTTCAAATCCCGCTTTTTTATAAGTCGTTTCAACTGTCGAAATATTTAAATGCAATTTTTCGCTGACTTTTTTCATCTGTGCACGAGTTACCTGCAAAGTTGAACCGCTGTCATCTCCGAGAAGTATTATTATATAATTTCTCAGTTGTTCAATTCTTTTATTTTTTAATTTGTTTGCTTGAATTTTCAATTGAGCAGGATCGGCAATCATATTTTCTATTGAATTGCTCATTGCCAATTCTCTTTTTATCTCGTTCAATCTCTGCGCGTCAACCGTTGTATTTTGTTCGGCTGTTAATTTTTTCTTCCAATCCTCAAATGCCGTTTTTATTTTTTTTATATTGTCAGGCGGATCAAATTCCAATCCAAGAATTTCAAAATAATTTTTTTCTTCCAATTCGTCTCGCTCACTTTCACTTGCCTCATAAATCATTCCTTTTCATTCGGCTTACCCAATTTTTCTTCAAGACGGCGTTTCAATTCATTTTGAAATTCTTTTGCACCGCTCTTAAATTTTACTTCGACACAAATTACATAAATGGGAATGCTCCAATTTTCTTTAGCGACATCGACAGGAATTTTAACGGCATCTTTTTCGGTTATGACTATTGCCTCTGCTCCTTGTGCCTCTGCCTGTTGAAGTACATCCTGCATTTCAAGCATTGTATATTCGTGATGATCGGGATAACGCAAACTTTCAATTATAACTGCTCCCAAATCTTTCAAAGTTCTTTCAAATGAGGCAGGATTACCGATTGCAGAAACTGCCATAACTCTTTTTCCGGAAATTGTATCGACATCTACTCCGGGACCTGCAAGATCAACATACCAATCGGCAAGCGGAATAAAACAACGCGGCTGATGAATACTTTCGACGATTTGAGCCTTTTCGTTGTATTTGTGAACAGTCTCACGAATATATTCGCATGAACCTTTTGCCGCTTGATCAACTTTCGTCATCAAACAAACGTCAGCACGACTTATATGTGACATTGATTCGCGAAGAGTTCCGCGCGGCAATAAATGACCGTTTCCGAAAACATTAACTGCATCAACAAGCAAAATATCCATATCTCTGACAAGCTGCCAATGTTGATAACCGTCGTCCAAAATTGCAACTTCCGCTCCGAAATGTTCAATCGCATATCGTCCCGTGACTGCTCTCTGTGCTCCGATTAATACCGGCACATTCGGCAAATGTTTCGCAAGCATATAAGCCTCGTCGCCTGCCTCAGCCGCGTCCATATGTAATTGTTTTCCGTCAGATACTATTCCGACTTCTCCATGCCATTTTGCTCTGTAACCGCGATTCAAAATTACAACTCTGTAACCCATATCTCTTATATCTCTTGCCAATTTCTGTGCAGTCGGAGTTTTTCCCGTGCCGCCGACCGTTATATTTCCCAAACTTATTACATAGCAATTTAAATTTTGTCGGCTTGAGATTCCTATTTTGTACGCAAGCAATTTTATATTGACGAGCTGCTCATAAATCAATGAAAATGAATACAAAATCGCCGCGATTATATGCATTGTAATTCCTTCGACTTCTTTATTTTGGAGCATATGCAAAAAATATGTCTGCAAATTTTCAACTTTTTCAGTCGTGCGAACATGTTTTGCATTTTCACGCTCTTCAAATTCAGTCAGCATATTTCTTAAAAGTACTGCAGATTTTCGACTTGCTCCGCGATTTTCTCTCACGATTGAAATTGTTTCTTTTTCAAGTTTTTTTCTGTGTTCAGGATCATCAAATAATTTTTGAGCCTCGTCTGCAAGTTCTTTCGGATTTTCGACCGTGATACAGGCATTTCGATTTTTAAAAAGTGCATGCGTATCTTTGAAATTTTCCATATGATGACCGACGATTATGGCCTTGCCGTGTGCCGCAGGTTCCAAAATATTATGTCCTCCGTGCGTCACCAATGAGCCGCCGACATAAATTACATCGCCGATTGAATAAACTTTTCCGAGTTCGCCGATTGTATCGAGAATTATTATATCTTCATTATTCGGAGGTCTCTTTTGCAATTCCGTCCTCGTTCCGACTTTAAATCCTTCTTTGCTGCAAATGTGAACTACTTCCATCGTTCTCAAAAGTTCACGCGGTGCTATTACCAATTTTGCATTTGGATGATGTTCACGAATTTTTTTGAACGCTCCCAATACATAAGTTTCTTCGCTTCTGTGAGTGCTTCCGGCCAAAAATATTCCGTCTGCCTCTTTCAAGCCGAAATCTTCAAGAATTTTTTCACGTTCTTCAGGTGTCACGTCCGTGTAAGTCTGATCAAATTTAGTGTTGCCCGTTACTATTATAAGATCGTCGGGAGCTCCGAGTTGTCTTATATAATCTGCGTCGATTGATGATTGCATTGCAAAAAGTCTGACGGTTTTTATCATGTTCGTCAGTACCGAATATAAATATTTGTAAGTTTTCGCGCTTTTTTCAGAGATTCTTCCGTTGACCATCATCACAGGCACATTTAATTTTCTTGCCGCATTTAAAAAATTGGGCCACAATTCCGTTTCGACATTTAAAAATACTCGCGGATGTATTCTTCTCAATACATTTGCGGCGACGAATGGCAAATCCAGCGGAAAATAAATTATACTGTCCGCATCTTTTATTATTCGATTCGCCATTTCATAGCCGCTTGTCGTTACGACTGATACAAGTATCGGCGATTTGGGAAATTCCTGCCGAAATTCTTTGATGAGCGGACTCGTCGCGACTATTTCGCCGACTGATGCCGCATGTACCCATATACAATTTTTTTTCGCAACCTTGTCAAGTGCATGTTCTGGAAAAAATCCCAAACTTTGTCTGATTCTTTCCGTAAATCCTCTTTCGCGTATCGACCTTATCGCAAATACAGGTATTATCAAAATAACGACAACGATTGCCACAATATCATAGAGCAGTTGCATTGACTCACTCCGTTCAATTCTTTTTATTTCTATAGTTTAACGTTTATGAAAAAAAAATGCAACCTTTATTTCAAGATGTATTTAAAAAGTTGCAAAGATATGATATTATATTTTTTATTTTGAAATTTTTTTCGGGAGTTTTTAAATGTTTTTTATAAAAAAAATTTTGCGCCGAATTTTAAGACGCATTCATTATTCTCAAATTTCAACGAAAATTACAATTATCTACGCTCTTTGTTTCATCGCTCTGCTTGTCCTCACAAATCTTTTGGCTTGGTACGGTTTTTATTACGCTCTCTATCAACAGGCTGAAAAAACTTTGCTTTTCAGTATGGAAAATACAGAAAAATTACTTGAAAAAATCGAAAACGATAAAAATTTGGACGTAAATTCAATTCGTGATCCTCTCGTCTCCGGAGTAGTTTTGAGAGTCATCAACGAAAAAGGCGAAATTTTTATTGATACCGATCCGCATTATTTATCGGTTGAGCAATTCGACAAAAATTTAATGCCGTCTCCTCCTTTCTGGACAAATGAAGATATGGAAGTCGCCGAAATCAGAAATGCCATAGTTTACAGAGCAAAATTAAATTTCGTTCATGACGGCGAAAATTTCACTTTGCAATTTTTCAGAACGATTACCGCTCAGACAAATTTTTTTGAACAGCTCAAAAATACTTTGATAGCCATTGATATTATCGGTTTAATTCTTGCAGTCGGTACAGGTTTTTTGGTCAGCAGAAAAATTTTGCGTCCGATAAGCACCATGACAAAAACTGCACAGAATATTGCAATAGAAAATATGACGAGTCGAATACCTGTTAAGCCTGTCAATGATGAATTGAATGATTTGGCAAAAACTTTTAACAATATGCTTGATCGTCTGCAAGTCGGCATTACTCAACAACAAAGATTCGTTTCAGATGCATCTCACGAATTAAGAACGCCTGCAACCGTTATTCGCGGTTATTCAGATGTTTTAATGAGGTGGGGAGCAAAAGATCCCGATATTTTGCAGGAAAGTATTGAGGCAATTCATTCGGAGGCCGAAAATATGCAGCAGCTTATTGAACAATTATTGTTCCTTGCACGTTCAGATCAAAAACGCCAGCCTCTCAACATGGAAAGACTGGACATTTCTGAAATTGTCGAAGATGTTTTTCACAAAACTCGTCAAGTTGTTCACTCTCACAAAATTAATTTGATTCATAACGATTCCTCAATCATTTTCGCCGATAAAATTACAATTCGCCAAATGCTCAGAATTTTTCTTGACAATGCAATCAAATATACTCCCGAAGGCGGAACTGTTACAATCAATTCGGTTAAAAGCGAAAAATTCATTCGATTGAGCGTCAAGGATACCGGAATAGGGATTGCAGTGGAAAATCAAGAAAAAATTTTTGAAAGATTTTTCCGTGTAAATTCTTCTCATTCAAAGCAGGAAGTAAGCGGCACAGGCTTGGGACTTTCTATTGCAAAATGGATTGCCGATCAACATAATATCAAACTTGAAATTGAAAGCGAACTCGGTAAAGGCACAAATATTATTTCAATTATTCCTACTCAAAATTAAATCTGCCGAGTTCATAAATTTTTCCTTCGACTCCAACCGCAGAATCACTTGAAATGATTAATTCGGGTTCAATGTCTTCTTTCGGGAATACAAAAAATGTCGCGACTTCTTCACCGTCTTGGAAGAAAATTTCTATCGCCGTTCTGTCGACAAACATTTTTAAATTTAATTCTTCATCGGCATAAACTTTAAATTTACGCTGACCCTTGCCGCCGAGTTTCATTTTCGATCTGTCTATCGTCACCGATTGCGTCATCTTGTCAAAAATTATTTCAGTCTGCTCATCGGAATATTTCAACGTCAAATTTATTTTTTTCGAATCATTCAATTTAAAATTCAAATCTGATTCGCTGCATTTGTTCAGCGATTTTTTTATTTCGGAAGATTTTTCTTTGATGTCAACTGAACTTTTACGCAATTTTTTTATTTCGTCGGCGGGTTTTGAATAAATTTTTCCTTTTTTCAATTCCAAGTCGCGAGGCATAGTCAATGAAAATTTCCAGCCTTCATCACCTGTCGGATATTCATCGTCTTTGTCAGGCATTCCCATCCAGCCGAATAAAATTTTTCTATTGCCGTCATGCAAAACTTGCGGTGCATAAAAATCAAAACCTTTATCCAATTCGTAAAATTTGCCGTGAAACATTTCCATTGAATCAAGCGACATTTTTCCTGCAATATATCCTGCCTGATAAATATTTTGATATTGATATTCTTCTTCTTTTAATCCTTGCGGACTGAAAATCAAAATCCATTCATCGCCGAAATTTACAAGTCCGGGACATTCCCACATAAATCCGAAATTTTTATAATCTGTTTTCAATTCGCCCAAATTTTTCCAATTGTTTCCGTCCTCACGATAAATTAAAGCCGTTCCTGTCTCATTTTCTCGCTGAACTCCTATTACAAAATGTCTCACTCCATGCACTTCAAACAAATTCGGATCTCTGAAATGAGCCGTATAACCTGCAGGATTTTTTTCAACAACAATTTCTTCTTTTTTCACCAATCCGTCACTTTGCAACGTTCCAAATCTCTGTGCAGGTGTCCGAACATTATTTTCATCTTTTGAATTGCAGGTGTACAAAACTCTTATCGAATTATTTTCAATCGTGCCGCAGCCGGAATAACAGCCGTCTTTGTCGTGAATGTCGGTCGGATACAACGAAAGTTCAGGCGTTGTGTAGTTTATGAAATCTTTCGTCGTCGTATGAGCCCAGCATTTATTTTTATGCACCACTCCGAGCGGATTCCATTGAAAAAAAATGTGATAAGTATCTCCGAGTTTAGTCAAACCATTTGGATCGTTGATAAGTCCGAACGGCATTTCAAGATGAAATTGATTGTGCCAATGATGTTTGAACGGCAAATTTTCTTTCACCTTCAAATCAATTTCTTTCTTGTCAAATTTTTCCATACGCTCACCTCATTTTAAAAAATCTGTTTACATTTTACAATTTAAAAAATTTTCTGTCAATGTGAGAATTATCACGGCAAAATTTTTTTTTTGTGATATAATAATCGAAAAATTTTTTTGAGAGGTGAATTTTTTTAATGAAAGAAATAAAAACTGAAAATGCAGTCGGACAAATTTTGTGTCACGACATCACACAAATTATTCGTGGTGAAGTAAAAGACGCAAAATTTCGCAAAGGTCATGTAATTACTGAAGAAGATATTCCAATTTTGCTTTCACTCGGCAAGGAAAATATTTTTGTCTGGGAGAATGACGAAACAAAATTGCATGAGAATGACGCGGCTGAAATTTTAAAAAAAATTACTCAAGGCGAAAATTTAATTTCAACTGAAGTGAAAGAAGGCAAGATTGAATTAAAATCTGAAATCGACGGCGTATTTTATGTTGACGAAGAAAGAATAAACGAAATAAATAATATTGATGAAATTTGCGTCGCGACAATCAAAAATAAAATTCCCGTCAAGAAAAATAAATCCGTCGCAGCAATGAGAGTTATTCCTCTCGTGATTGACAAATCGAAAATGGAACTCGTCGAAAATCTAGCAGGTTATAAACCGCTTATGAAAGTTACTCCTTACAAAAAATTTAAAATCGGTTTAATCGTGACGGGTTCCGAAATTTTTCATCAAAGAATTGAAGACACTTTCACGCCGGTTATAGAATCGAAATTAAAAACATTCGGACAAGAAATAATTGAAAAAAGAATTTCTGACGATTCAAAAGAAATGACGATGAAATTTATCGACGAATATTTAAAAAGCGGCATTGAAATGATAATCTGCACGGGCGGAATGAGTGTCGATCCCGATGACAGGACACCTGCGGCAATTCGTTCCTGTGCAAATCAAATTGTTTCTTACGGCGTACCTGTTTTACCCGGTGCAATGTTCATGCTTGCCTACAACAAAAATGTTCCGATTATGGGATTGCCCGGCTGCGTGATGTATTGTTCAAAGACAATTTTCGATATAATTTTGCCGCGAATTTTGACAGGTGAGATAATTGAACGCCGTGAATTAAAAAATTTGGGAGTCGGTGGTCTCTTATGATTCAAGATATAAAATTGGAAGACGGAATAAAAATTTTGCTCGACAATGTGAATACTATTGATGAATTTGAAGAAATAAAAATTTCGGACGCGGTTAAAAAAATTTCAGCCGAAGATGTTTTTGCAAAATTCGACAATCCGCCGTTTGACAGAAGTCCGCTTGACGGTTACGCGATTAATTCCGCAAATACTCCAAACAAATTTAAAATTGTCGGTGAAGAATGTGCAGGAGATTTTTTTGAAGGCGAATTGAAAATTGATGAGGCGTTGCGAATTATGACAGGTGCGGCAATTCCGAAAGGTGCAGACTGCGTGATTCGTCAGGAAGATGTAAGCGTCGAAGAAAATTTTTTAAATGTGCCGTATAAATTGAATCATCACGAAAATTATTGTTTCGCAGGTGAGGATATTAAAAAAAATTCATTGCTGATTGAGAAAAATCAAATCCTTAATGCCGCTCACATTGCAATTTTGGCAAGTCAAGGAATTTCAAAAATAAAAGTTAAAAGAAATCCCAGAATATTAATTGCATCAACCGGCGATGAATTGATTATGCCGAATGAAAAACTTACAAAAGGAAAAATTTACAACAGTAATTTATTTTTTATGGCGGCACGTTTGAAAGAGATGGATTTTGATTTTGAAGTACTCGGAATTTTGCCGGACGATGCCGAAAAATCAGCCGAAATTATAAATTCGTACAGAAATGATTTTGATTTGACGATAACTACAGGCGGAGTAAGTGTCGGAAAAAAAGATATTATGCACGACGTTGTTGAAAAAATCGGCGAAAAATTATTTTGGCGGCTGACAATGAAACCTGGAGCTCCCGTTATCGGTTACAAAATTAAAAATATGCTCTGCGTTGCTCTGAGCGGAAATCCTTTTGCGGCTTATGCAACTTTTGAGCTTTTAATTCGTCCCGTTCTTTCAAAATTAAGCGGTCGCGATGTAATGTATCGACGTAGCGAAGGAATTTTGCAAAATGATTTTCCGAAAGACAGTAAAGGACGCAGGTTTATTCGTGCAAAATTTGTTGACGGGAAAATTTTTTTGCCGAATCAACATTCATCAGGCTCATTATTCAGCATGGCAAATTGCAATTCATTCGTCGACATTCCTGCAGGCAGCGGCAAATTGTCAAAAGGTACGAAAGTTGAAGTAGTTTTAATTTAA
>CAJOPN010000114.1 GCA_905236285.1 uncultured Selenomonadaceae bacterium
AACTGCTCGACCCGAATAAAATTCTTCAATATCTTTCAAAAAAATTCTGATCGGGATTTTTTCATCAGTATCATTTCCTGCCATATCAATGCCGACGAGTGAAACAAATTTTATTTCCGAATGCTCGCGAAGAATTTTTATAATTTCATCTTTCGGAGTATTCGCCTTAATGGTATAAATTAAATTTGACATGTGTTAAACACTTCCTTTAAAAATAATTTTTATATTTTAAGCTGAACGTTGACCGGTTCTGTAAATTTTAATTTGTTCGGGATTGTCTTCAATGCTCCAAACACCGCAAGGACAAACTCCGGCACAAATTCCGCAGCCTATACAACGATTCGGATCAGAAATATATTCCCATGAGCCGTCCTCTTTTTCAATTCGAGTGATTGCTTTTTCGGGACAACTTTCAAGGCACATTTTGCAATCGCGACAAGTTCCGCAGCTCACACAGCGAGTATGATCGTCAACGGGATCTTTCAAATCGCAATGATGACATTTTTCAAAATAAGCCTTGCTTAATCGCTCTGAAGGAATTTTTAATTTTTGAGGGAATTTTAAAAATTTTTCACCTCTGACGAATCGATCGACATAAAAAGCAGTTTTTCTTCCATCACCGATTGCATCAGTCAAACGACCCGGTTTAATAACGTCGCCTGTTGCAAATATTCCTTCCGTGATTGATTTGTCATCGTTCGGAATGAGCCAGGTATCACGAAATTTTTTAATTGAAGGATCATCAGGCAGATAATCGAGAACAGGGGATTCGCCGATTGAAACGATAACTTGATCGGCAGGAATGAAACGGCCGTCATTTGAATAAATACCTTCGGCAGTAATTTTTGTCGTCATAAAAGGCCAAATTAATTTCCCGCCGAGATTTTCAATATAAGCAATTTCTTTTGCAAAAGCGGCAGGTTTTTGAACGTCGATTGCAATTACAGATTCTGCTCCCATTTCATAAGCACCGCGACAAGTATCCATTCCCGAATTTCCGCAGCCTATCACGACGACATTTTTTCCGACTTTGGGATTTTCGCCTCGATTTATTGCTTTCAAAAAATCAATTCCCATCGTTAAATGTTCGATGCCTTTCCAATTAAAATATCTTGATTTATGTCCGCCTGTTGCACAAATTACCGCGTCCGATTCATTGCGAATAGAATTAAATTTTTCTTTGTCGACTCTGCAATTTGTAACAAATTTAACGCCGACTGATTGAATACGTTTCAACTCAGTTTCCAAAAGTTCATGGCTCAAACGTCCGCGAGGAATAACCTGCTCCAATTTTCCGCCGATATTTTCTGCATCATCATAAACAGTTACTTCGTGACCTTTTCGTGCAAGCTGCCATGCCGCCGATAAACCGCTTACACCTCCGCCGATGATTGAAATTTTCTTGCCGGTTTTAATTTTCGGCGGTTCAACTTCCACAAAAGCAGATTTGTAACCGAGTGCACCTATTTGAATCGGTTCATCAATCGTTGAGCGAGTACATGAATCCATGCAGGGATTGGGACATACTGAACCGCAGACACTTCCCGGAAAAGGAGTATATTCAAGTTCAAGCTGAAAAGCCTCTTCAAATTTTCCGAGACGAATCAAATCATAACGCCGCTGAGTGGGAATACCTGTCGGACATGCAAACTCACAAGGTGCGGCAAATTTTGCATTGTCCCAACTCGGCACTCTCAAACGATAAAGTCCGTTGCTGATTGTATTGTGAACTTCAAAATCATCAACCGCAACATCAGAAAAAATTCCGCCTTTAATCCACTCTTTAAGTCTGAAATCTTTCAACGAAGGACGATTGTCAGTCAATGCCAATTTTTCCTCAAATGTCAGAGGACTTAGTTTGTGCCATTGATTCCAATTCGTCAATTCGTCGCGCAGTTCGGTTCTTTCAATATGATTTAAAAATTCGTCGAGACCGTTATTGATGAAATTAATATCATCATCGTCCAAATCATTACAGCGAATATCTTTAGGGTAATTTGAAATATTTCCGCGAACATAAACGATTCCGCCGACCATTCCGACGCAAGGTCTTTCACCGATTACGCTTTCAAATTCTTCGCAGTCAACGCCGCAAACGACCGCTTTGCCGCCTCCCATAAATTCAAATGAAAACGAGCCCGAATTTTTTAAAATCCAAAGTTCAGGTTCTTCATAAAGCGGATCATGTTTCATCAAAGACCCTGAACGAGTTCCCGCACGTCCGCCGATAAAAATTTTTCCTCCCGAACTGCAATGACCGGCAGTATCTCCCGCGTCGCCTTTTACAGTTATTATTCCGCCGGTATTAAGCCAGCCGACATCGGCCGAAGTACTTCCTTCAACGACAATTTCAGTATTCGGCAGACACATCGAGCCGACTCTTTGACCTGCATTTGTGATGTGAAATTTTAATTTTTTTCCTTCGGGATGCCAAAGAGGTCCGCCTATATCATGTTGACCCGATGCCGCAATTTCAAAATCAGTTTCGCCGTTTTGAACTGCCTCTTCTATTTCAAGCAGTAAATCTTGCGTGGACATTCTGGCGTGGTCTTTCATTGTATCTATTTTTAACATTTTTTAATCACTCCAACAATCAGCAGACATATTGAATACCGAGCTTATCGGCAATATTATAATCGGTTGAAACCAAAGCATCACTTCTTCCGACCGGCAAAGAAGAATTTCCAATCGGAGCCATTAATTTCCTGAGCTCAGAATCAAAAGCAAGAACATAATCGACAATTTTTTGAGCACCTTTGTCAATGTCGAGACGTTTGACGAGTCGCGGATTTTGAGTACAAATACCTGTCGGACAATTTCCGGTATTGCAAGCGTTACAGCGTCCCTGTTCATTGCCGACGCAGCCGAGAAGTTGAATTAAAATTTTTCCGCAAAAAACACCGTTTGCTCCGAGACAAATCATCTTGAAAGCATCAGCCGCCGCATTGCCCGTCATTCCGATACCTCCGCCGCCGTAAAGTGGAATTTGTCCTTGTGAACCGCTTTTGACTGCCGCAAGATAACAATCACGAATTTTTGAAACGACGGGATGACCTGTGTGATCAAGTGAAATTTCATTCGCCGCACCTGTGCCGCCTTGAATTCCGTCAATGAAAAATCCGCCGCAAATTTTATAAGGATCACGCAATAAATTGTTATAAACTGAAACTGAAGTTGATGATGCCGCACATTTAATTGCAACCGGCACTCTGAAACCGAAAGCCGCATTCATCGACAAGTGCATTTTTTGAACGGATTCTTCTATTGAATACAATCCTTGA
The DNA here is from genome assembly GCA_905236285.1 of uncultured Selenomonadaceae bacterium. Lineage (GTDB taxonomy): Bacteria > Bacillota > Negativicutes > Selenomonadales > Selenomonadaceae > Quinella. Next base: position 3,282 of record CAJOPN010000114.1, read on the forward strand.
TGATTCGGCGGTGAACTCAGAGTTGCTTTCGGAACTCCGCGAATTGCCTGAATATGTTCGGCGACTTTTTCAGATTGAAGTAATCCTCCGTCACCAGGTTTTGCACCTTGACCGATTTTAATCAAAATTCCTGCCGGATCGGTCTTCATAAACGGCATGGCTTTAATAATTCTGTTCCAGCCGAAATGTCCCGATGCAATTTGAATGATAAAATATTTAAGAAAATCGGACTGCAAAAGTTTAACGGGCATACCACCTTCGCCGCTGCTCATTCTGATCGGAATATTGCATTTTTCATTAAGATAACCGACTGCAAGCGCGACAGCCTCCCAAGCTCTCGTTGACAATGCTCCTATTGACATATCACTAAAGACGAGAGGATAAATCCATCGCACGGGAGGAGTTTTGTTTTTTTGAATCAATTTTCCGTCAACAATTTCAAAAGGCAATTCTTTTGGAGAAAGTACACGACCGAACGGCGAACGAATATCAAAAGTATGACGAACGGAATCAAGAGACGGATCTGTCATCTGTGAAATTCTGCCGACGATAATATTATCAAGTGTCCTTTGAGCATTAAGATTTGTTCTTCCGCCGCGTTTAATCGGTCCGTTGTCGCGTGAAAGCAATGTTTTTCTTGAATCAGGATTGCGAATAGGTTTAATTGCATTATTCGGACAAATTTTTTCACACATTCCGCAGCCGCGACAAAAATTTTTTAAACTTGCAACTTGTTTTATAATCGGTCGTGCAATATGTCTGTGAATCGGATTCGGCTGAGAATCTTCGCTGACTGTGATTGATTGAGCCGCCATTTCAACTTTTATTGCTTTAAACGAACAACTCGCAACGCAACTTCCGCACATGGTACATCTGTCGGCATGATATTCAATTTTCCAAGGCAAATCATTAACGCCGACTTCTTGAGTTCTTATCTGCTGCATTATTGTTTCCACCTCTGTACTTGCAAATTATTGTCAATGACGACAACCTCACGTTCATTAGGATAAATATCTTTCGTCGAATCACGATCAGGCATAATTTCATTTAAACCGCAGACTTCCGAAGAAATGACAGCCATATTTTCATCGTAACCGACGACGACAGGTCTTAATTTTTTTGAATCGCAGCAAGTCATCATCTGACCGTCAGGCAAAACTCCTATAACTGTATTTGGACCGTTTATTTCGAGATGAGCCAGCGATTGACGAATTGCAGTCAAAACATCTTTGTCATCGCGTTGTGCAATTTCTTCAAACGGCAGCGGAGTTATGACATGTTTATAATAAGGAAGAGGCCATTTCAAAATATGATGAACGTAATGAAGAGTATTCAAAAAACATTGAGAATCCGATTCAAAACCGACATATCCGTGATGAAGTGATTTTTGAAATTCTTTGTTCTTAGTGTAAAAAGTATTTTCGCCGTTGGCACAGAGAGTATAACCTTGCAGAAAGAAAGGATGAGCGGCATAACGTACAATTTCATAATTTGTATTTTGACGGCATTGTGCAACTATTGATTTTGCGGATAATATTCCGTTGTCATCCCAAAGTCTGAAATAAGTTGCAATGTCTGCGGGATCTCCAATTTCTTTTAAGGTCAAGACATCGGGCCAAAATGAATAAACAAAACCTTCGCCGCTTTCCTCCAATAATTTACGCAATTCAAGACGAGTATCAAGCAAAAGATTTTCACGATGAGACGAATCCATTTTCTCGGCATCTTCAGGATAATTATAATTTCTGAAAATATAATAAGGCATTGCTTTAATGTCGAGATTAGGTTGTTTATTCGGAATCGGAATCCATTCTGCCAACGGAGTAAATTTGTGTTTGTACATATAATCTGCAACCATTTGTGCACCGTGTTGAGTGCAAGCCATTGACAAAAGCGGCTTATCTTTATATGTAGAAAAAATTCCGTATAAATCCTGCATGACCATTGCAAAACCTGAATTGTCATGTCCTTCCTGCTGCGGCAACATAAGTTTAAGAGCAACTGAAGGCTGAATCGGTTTTTTACTTTTGATTGAACCTATTCTGCACATTTTTTATCACACCTTTGTTATTAAATGATTGAAACTATAACAATAAAAATATATCAATAATTTTATAGCTATTATAACAAAAGTATTATATTTGTCAATAATTTACATGTGCAATCAATCAAAGTATTATGTATTCATTGCAAAAAAAAATTTCAATAAAACAGTTCACTTTTAAAATAAAATAAAAAAACTCTCCGCAACTTTTTTTGAGTCGCGAAGATTTTTTAATGTTAAAATAAAATTTTATAAAATACGAAAATAATTATTATCCATACCAGACAACCCAAGCAGCCGTTTTCTTTAGGAAGTTGTTTTTCAAGGCTTTCTCTTTGTCTTAAAGGTATTTGATCGAATGATACTTTTTTCTTTGTGCGTTCTTCACTTGACATTTTTTTAATCCTTTATTTTATTCTTTGGAATTTTTCTGACTTCAGGTTCTTGCGGCGGCGATTGTAAATCAAATTTTGTTTTTTCGGGCTCGTCAATTTCGTAAACAATTTCCTTTTTTGCTCTCAATTCCGCCAATGCTTTTTCACTCAAATATTCTGTTTTTTGCGGATTGCTCTTTGCATCTTTTTTTACCCACTCATCATTTTCATTTTGAAAGTATAATTCAAACGACAAATTAAAATACTTTTCATTCGCATAAGAAATTTTGAATGAACCTCCGACATATTTTAATTTTTTGGATTGTTCATCTCTGATTGTCGAATCCAATTTTTTTGAATAAACTTCAGCCAATTCATCGAGTTCCATATTCGGTTTTATTACGACACTCAAAAATGTATCAACAACGTTTGATGCTGACGCTCCGAATGCTCCAAACAAACTTTTCAACGGCATTTTTTTCACCTCAATTTAATGATAATTCCAATTCATCTTCAATTTCATCTGTAACGTCTGTTTCTTCAGATCGTTTTGCTTTGCGAAGAATACTTGCAGGTATTTCACTTTCTTTAACTTTTCTTGTCGTCGTCTCTTCTATCCATTCGCCTTCCTCTTGATAATAAAGTTTATGACGAATTGCCGCCAAGCCGTTTTCAACTTTTTGAATAAATGCTCCGGCTGCATGCGCAACTTTTTTCTTTAATTCTGCAAATTTATTTCTGAGCCAATTAACCAGCTTTTTAAGCCAATTAACTATATCGTCCCAATATATGACGACAAGAGCTGCACCGCCGATTAAAAGTGCTCCCAATAAAAACGGCAACATAATTCATACCTCCGATTTATTTTTATTTAATTGAGCTTTTACATATTCTTCTGAAACCTTTCTTTTTGTGACTGTAATTTTTCCGTTCTCATTTGCCTTGCGACTGTTCAAAATATCTTCTACTGCCTCGAAAAAAATTTCTTTGTTTACGAAATTCATTTTTCGGCGTGCGGCTTTGAAAGCGGCATTGAGTACTGAATTTGAAATATCACTACCGGAAATTTCATCAAATTTTTCTGCAATTTCATCTGCGTCAACATCATTAGGCATTTTTTCGGGAATATACATTCGCCACAATTTTTTTCGACATTCCAAATCTGGCAGCTCAAATTTAACGTGCATTGATATTCTTCTCATAAATGCTGGATCAAAATTTTCTATGAAATTCGTCGCGAAGATTATAAAATCTTCATATTCATTCATCAGCATTAGCATCACCGATCGAGTTTGATTCACGCTTACATCAGTTGCATTTGACATATTCGTTACTCTTCGGCTTAATATCGCATCTGCCTCATCAAAAAATAATATACTCTTCGATTCTTTTGCAACTTCAAAAACATTTCTGATATTTTTCGGAGTCTCGCCGACATATTTTGATTCAATATCGGCGTAATTTACAATTAAAATTTTTCTGTTCAAATGTTTTGCGATTGCATGAGCCGCCATCGTCTTGCCCGTTCCTGGTGCTCCGTATAAATTGATTCCGATTCTTTTTGAATATTTATGTGTCTGCTCAAGTCCCCAATCTTCAAAAACAATTTTGCTGTTTTCGGCGTATTCAGCTATATCCAAAATTTTTTCTTTAACTTCACGAGGCAAAATTATATCATTCAATGAAAATTTCGGTTCTTCAGGAATATAAATTTTTTCTTTTGCTACTTCTTTTTTACTTTTTTCATATGATTTTTGTTCGACATTTTCAATATTTTCAATTCGTCTGCCGATTCCCAATTAAATCACCTCCAAACATTTTTTAATATAGCACAAAATTTTTCAAAAGTACTATCCTCACAGGTAAATCTGCAAAATTTTTTTAAAAATTATAAAAAAACGCAAATAAAATTATAAAAAAAAAAAAAGTGCTTTTGTCAAGCATTTTCCAAAAATTATTTAAATTTCGCCGCATTGAATTGCTTTCATTGCTTCAAACATATTCTTATAAATGTGACATATTTTTTTTATTTCTTCATTAGGCTGAACTTGATCCGGAATCATAATCGTCAAAGCTCCTGCAGAGTGACCGGCGATTATTCCGTTAAAACTGTCCTCAAAGACGTAGCAATCATTCGGCGAAATTTTTAATTCTTCAGCCGCTTTCAAAAAAATATCCGGTTCAGGTTTTCCTTTTGCAACTTCATCTCCTCCGATTATTGCATTGAAATATTTTTTTATGTCAGTCCTGCGAAGATTTTCCTCGACTGATTTTTTTATTGAGCTGCTTGCAACTGCTATCAAAATATTTTGTGACTTCATAAATTCCAAAATTTCTTTTACGCCGTCCATGAGCTGCAAATTTTTTTCTGTCTCTTCTTTGCAAAATTCCAGAACGAGTGAAACATATTTTTGCGGATCAACATTCGGATAAAATTTTTTTAAAATATCAGGCATGAATTTAAGCCCTGTACCTCTCATTGCATTTGCAATTTCGGGCTTTCTTTCCAAATTAAATTTGTCGGCGACCTCAATCCAACCGCGTGTATAAAATTTTTCCGTGTCAAGAAGAGTACCGTCCATATCAAAAATTGCTCCATGTTTCATTTTATCACCTCATTTTTCTTTATTATATCAGAAAATTTTTCATTGAAATAAAAAATTTGCAATAATTTCTGTCATGTGTTAGGATTAACTTAATTTAAATTATTGGGAGGTTTTTTGGTGGAACAAAAAATTTTAGAACTTCGACAAAAAGCAAGCGAGGCAATAAAAA
>CAJOPN010000115.1 GCA_905236285.1 uncultured Selenomonadaceae bacterium
AAAAATTTTTTCTGATTATATATTTCATCTCAAAAAATTTCAAGAGCTTTTGATAAATTTTCAATTAAATTTTGTTTAATTTTGCCGTTTTAAAAATACTTGACGTAAATGAATTTAGAGTGTAGAATAATGAACAGATTGTGAAAAGCATTTATATTTGTGTCCAAAGAATGGAGTGAAACTTTTTGCGCACTTTGACAAAAATTATTTTATCCGCAATATTGACAACAGCTCTCATATTGTCACCGTTTTTTATGTCAATTCGCGCCGAAGCAATGCCTGAAATAATGCCGCTGGAAAATGTGAAAAGCGGAATGAACGGAATTGCTTACACGGTAGTTGACAATTCGGGAATAATTGAACCGTTCAATGTTGAAATAATCGGACTTATGGACAACGGCAAAGGCTCATCGAAAATGATAATGGCGAAAGCATCCGGCGCAGTCATTGATAAAACCGGCGGAGTTTTGCAAGGTATGAGCGGATCGCCTGTTTATATAGACGGAAAATTGGTCGGCGCACTCGCGGCAATTTTAAAAGAAATGAATCCTTATACTTTTTTCATCACGCCGATTGAATCAATGTTGCCTTTGTGGTCAATGCCTGATCCGAAAGCAATCAATAAATATCAACAAATAAATTTGAAAACTCCCGAACCTGAAGTTGAAGTTGAAGAAAAATCTGATTCCGATAAAAAAATTGACGCTGATAAAAAATCTGAAGTCAATGAAGAAAATAAAGACGAAACTGAAAACAAAGACGACAAAAATTTAAAAGCAGACGAAAAAAAATCATCTTTAAGCAATTTTACAAATTTATATTTTAACGGATTCGATACAAACAGTCTCAAATATCTTTCAAACGAATTTAATTTAAATGCATTGGCGACTGCACCGACAAGTTACGGCGAAACAAAAATTGATTATAATGCAAAATTGGAGCCGGGCAGTCCCGTAGGAGTTGCTGTAGTTTACGGAGATTTTTCGGTCGGAGCAACGGGAACGGTTACTGCAGTTGAAGGAAAAAAGATTTTGGGATTCGGACATTCATTTTCACATAACGGCAATGTAAATTTTTTTATGACTGATGCCTCGATAATCGGAACCGTGAGCGGCGAGACAGGCGGCGTAAAAGTGGCAAACGTCGGAAATATAATTGGAAGAATCAATCAAGATCGTGATGCCGGAATTGCAGGAATTATAGGAAGTTTTCCTTCAGTCGTGCCGATTACGATTAATATCAACGACAAGGGCAGAGGAATGAACGAAATATATAATGCGTCGATAGCTTACAATGAAAATTTAATTCCGAGACTCGGAGCGGCGATTGCATACGCTGCGCTTTCAAAGACTTCCGATTCACTTGCAGAAAGTACCGTTGATGTAAATTTTGCAATCAAAACAAACGTCGTTGACAATGGAAAACTTGAACGCTCAAATATGTTTTACAATGCGGCAGATGTCGGTCAAGTTGCAGTTATGGAACTTTTGCAGGCGTTGGATTTGGTCTGCTCAAATACTTCTGTCGAATCGGATATTTTCGGAATAAATGTTGATATGACTTTGGACAATGACAGAAGAACTGCTTCACTCGTCAGCGCAGTTCCGAGCAAATTAAAAGTAAAACCGGGAGAAACCGTCGATTTAACCGTAACCTTGCAGCCGTACAGAAAAAAAGCCGAGACTCTTACGATTTCTTATACAGTTCCCGTGACGATGAAAGAAGGTCCTTTGACTCTCGACATTCACGGCGGAGCTTTGGTTCAAGTTTCACAAATTTTTTCAAATAACGGACTTATAACACCGACTGAAAACAATGATGTGGCAAAAAATTATCAAGAAAAAATTTCGGACTTTTTAAATACTGGCAAAAATAATCAGTTGGTAGTAGAACCCGGTGCAGTAACCGAACCGAAAAGCGATCGCGAATTAAAAAAAGATATTGAACGCGCCAAAAAAGCTCAGGAAAAAGCGGCTAAATCGGGAAATAAATCGACTGCACCTAAAGAAACAAAAGTGGACACAAATTATATTATCGACAATGTGATTCACACAATTATTAATGTCGATAAGATTTAAGATTTGGAGTGAAAACAGTTTGGAAAAACTTATTATAAACGGCGGAAAAAGATTAAGCGGAACAGTAAAAATAAGCGGCGCAAAGAATGCAGTATTGCCTGTAATAGCTGCGACTCTTCTCGGACAGGACAAAGAAACATGTTTGGATGAAGTACCGAATTTGGACGATGTAACGACGATCAGCGAAGTTTTAAAAACATTGGGAGTTAAAGTACATCACGAAAAAAAGGAAGGAAAACTTTTTGTTGATGCGACGAAAATTGAAAATATAACTGCACCTTATGAACTCGTAAGGAAAATGAGAGCATCATTTTTGATAATGGGACCTTTGCTTGCACGTCTCGGCGAGGCAAAAATTTCATTGCCCGGAGGTTGTGCAATAGGAACTCGTCCGATCGATTTGCATTTGAAAGGATTTGAAGCACTCGGAGCAGAAATTTCAATCGGACACGGTTACATTGAGGCGAAAGCTCCTCAAGGATTAAAAGGTGCAAGAATTTATTTGGACTTCCCCAGTGTCGGAGCGACTGAAAATATTTTAATGGCGGCGGCAATGGCGGAAGGTCAAAGTATTATAGAAAATCCCGCTCAAGAACCTGAAATTGTCGACCTTGCAAATTATTTAAACATAATGGGCGCAAGGATTCGTGGAGCAGGTACAAATGTTATAAAAGTTGAAGGCGCACCGAAATTGATTGCTCACGATTATACAATTATTCCGGACAGAATTGAGGCAGGTACTTACATGATAGCGGCGGCAATGACTCGCGG
>CAJOPN010000116.1 GCA_905236285.1 uncultured Selenomonadaceae bacterium
AGGCGCACGACCAACCTTGTAATCAGCCATGCCGACGCGAATAAGGCTAGCCATATCATTCAACTCCTACACCTTTAATCAAAATAGAAAGCGATCCGGGATCCGGCACGAGGAAAAAATGTCCATTAATGCCGTCGTCCTCTGCCAAAAATTCTGTCTCAATAACTAATGCCTGATCTCCCATTTGTCCGAGTTGTACCAAAATTACATTTAAGATCGCTCCTGCCATATCCATTGCCAAAGCCGGAATTGAAGGCAGCATTGATATATGTGTGAAGTTGAAGAAGGCATTCAAATACGCACCTGAAAGAATGTTTCCGATTTCCATCAATGCCGATTCGTCCATGAAATCAAGTTTTGTCGTCGTTCCGTGTTTTCGTCCCATTAAAGTATCGACAAGATAAAACGCACTTTTTTGCGGCAAAAGAAATAAAATATTGCCCGGTGCTCTGCCGTAAACTCTTAAAAATACTCCGACAACGATTGTATCCGGACCTCCGACCAAATCAGGAACTGCCTCGATTGGAACGAGTGCCACTTTCGGAACATTCATATCAATTCTTTTGTTGATGATTTGCGAAAGTGCCGTTGCTGAATTTCCCGCTCCGACGTTTCCTATCTCTCGCAAGGCATCAAGCTGTATTGGAGATAAATTCAATTCATCAATCATAATTTTGTCTCCTCTGAAATTTTAATTATGACTTTTTTTAATCAACCGGGTAATCCGACAATTTCCTCAAGATTTAACATTATTACAAGTCGTCCGTCAATGTTTCCTATTCCCGAAAGAAATTTGCTTACATCATTTTTATCGACCGTTTTTTTCGGATCGACAAGTTTACTGTGAATCGTCAAAACTTCAGTGACTGCATCAACGAGCATTCCGACGGGAAGATCTCCGACCATTACGGTTACAATTCTTGTATCGTCCGTGTAAGGAGTCTGTTCCAATCCGAGACGTTTTTTCAAATCGATTACCGGCAAAATACTTCCTCTCAAATTTATTACGCCTTTGATATAATTTACCGAGAAAGGAACGCGAGTTATATCAACAAGATTGCGGATTTCCTGCACTTGGAAAATATTAACGCCATATTCTTCATCTCTGAGCTTAAAGGCGACAATTTGCAGACCTTCATCAATTTCACTACCGTCATCAGTCGTGGTGACAGGTGAGGCGTTGGCTGCACTTTCTTTAGCCATGTGAATCCCCCTAACGATAATTTTTTATTTACTGGAGCATTGTTGCAACGTCAAGAATTAATGCAACTCTGCCGTCGCCGAGAACAGTTGCGCCTGAGAACATTTTCAGACCCATGAACAAATTTCCGAGCGTCTTTATAACAATTTCCTGCTGACCAATTAATTTGTCAACAACAATTCCCGCTTTCGCCTCGCCTGCGTGAACGACGACGACAAAAATTTCTTCCGAATCTTTTACGTGTGGAACAAACAAAGTCTGCTCCATTCTGATTATAGGAATTATTTCTCCGCGCAAAACTATTACTTCTTTATTTTGAACGGTTTTAATGTCAGTCGGCTGAATATTTATTGTCGAATCAATCGAGCCGAGCGGAATTGCATACATTTCTTCTTGAACTTGAACGAGCATTGCTTGAATGATTGCCAAAGTCAAAGGAAGTTTTATTTTGAAAACCGAACCTTCATTGACTTTTGTTTCAACGTCAACATGTCCCGAAAGCGATTCGATTTTTGAACGCACAACGTCCATTCCGACACCGCGACCGGAAATATCCGAAATTTTTTCTGCAGTTGAAAAACCCGGAAGGAAAATAATTCTTACCGCGTCCTGGTCTTCCATTTTGTTGACTTCTTCCTGAGTGTAAAGACCTTTTTCAACGGCTTTTCGACGAATTACATCAGCATCAATTCCCTTGCCGTCATCAGTAACCATAATTACAACGTTATTGCCTTCGTGACGCGCAATCAATCCGACTTCACCGACTCGCGGTTTGCCTTTTGCCTCACGATCATCAGGCATTTCTACGCCGTGATCGAGTGAATTTCTCAACAAATGCATTATAGGATCGCCGATTTCGTCTATAACCGTACGATCAAGTTCTGTCTCTTCACCTTCGATTGTCAAATTGATTTCTTTATTTAATTCTTTCGTGACATCGCGAACCATACGCGGAAAACGATTGAAAACTTGACTTACGGGAACCATACGGACTTTCATAACGATATTTTGCAAATCAGTCGTCACACGGTCCATTTGTTCGAGTGTTTCCGTAAGTTCGCTGAGTCGGTGAGTTTGTCCGATTTGTTCAAGACGAACTTTATTTATAACAAGCTCGCCCATCAAATTCATCAATACATCCAATTTTTCAATATCGACACGAACTGATTGACTGCCGTGAGATTTTTTCTGAGCATTTGCCGCAGGAGCAGCCGCAGGTTTTGCAGCAGGTTTCGCCGCAGGAGCAGCCGCAGGTTTCGGAGCAGTTGCCGCAGCTTGAGGAGGAGGAGCGGCAGGAGCAGCAGGTTTTGCCGCAGGAGGAGGAGCTGCCGCCGGAGCTGCTGCAGGTGGAGGAGCAGCCGCCGCATTCAAATCTATAATGCTCGTTTCGGCTTTTTCAACTTCGGATATGCTCATAACTGCGTCGCTTACTGCTTTTTCTTCTGACGCTGTTACCAATACGACATCAAATGAACGTTCAAATTTTTCCTGTTCCAAATCTTCGGCAGGCGGAATTGATTTTATAACTTCTCCCAATTCGTCAAGCGCATTCATAACCATATACGAACGTGCAGATTTGAGCAAGCATGATTCAGAGAGAGTTACTTTTAATAAAATTCCGTGCATGCCGCCTTTTTGTGCCTCTGAAATGACATTTCTTTCAGTTTCGGAAAGTTCAATACCGGGAATTGCCGCCGCCGGTGCAGATGCCGCTGCAGGAGCCGGTGCTGCCGGTGCTGCAGGAGCCGCCGCCGGTGCAGGTGCCGAGCCTGGTTTTGAAATTGAACTTAACTTTGCAACGAGATCCGAAACATCAATCAAATCTTCGGGATCGCCATTGCCGACATTATTTATCATTTGCTCAAGTGAATCGACGCATTTGAACAATGTATCAATAATATCTTCGCTGACTTTTAATTGTTCCTTGCGGAGCATGTCGAGAACGTCTTCCATTTCGTGAGTAAGTTCAGCGATTTTGTTGTATCCCATCGTCGCCGACATACCTTTAAGCGTATGAGCATTACGGAAAATTTCATTAAGTACAGACAAATCTTCAGCGTTGTCTTCAAGTCCTAAAAGTCCGTCATTGAGTGATTGCAAATGTTCATGAGATTCATCCAGGAACATATCCATATATTGATTATTATCAGCCATATAATTTGCGTGCGGTCATTTTATTTTAAACCGCGCTTCCCTCCTTTATTAATCCTCGCAGAGCGGAATCTTGTTTTCTGTTTTTAATTTTTGAAAATTATTTTGCAACAGCATCAACGATTGCGCTTGCGATTTGTGAAAGCGGACGAACTTCATCTGAAAGACCCGCATCAACAACCGCTTTCGGCATTCCGTAAACCACGCATGAATTTTCATCTTGAGCTATGCAGTAACCGCCGTTTGCTTTTATTTTTTTCATTCCTTCGCAACCGTCGCTGCCCATTCCTGTCATTATGACACTTACCAAATCTTTTTTGAATTGTGCAACCGAATCGAACAAAACATTTACGGCAGGACGATGATTTCCGACAGGCGGTTCTTGACTCAAAACTATTTTTCTTGCTCCTCGGACTCCTGCCGGTGCTACTCTCATGTGATAATTTCCTGGTGCTATGTAAACTTGTCCGTCTTTTATAATTTCATCATTCTCCGCCTCTTTAACGCTGATTGCGGAAATTGAATCAAGCCTTTCGGCAAGTGATTTTGTAAAACCTGCAGGCATATGCTGAACGATTACTACTCCGCAAGGCAAATTACCCGGCAAACGAGTTATCACGGATTGAAGTGCCTGAGGTCCTCCGGTCGATGTTCCGATTGCCACCAATTTTTTTGATGATGAACTTATTGCAGCAGGCGTTGAAGACGTTGACGGAACATGTTTTATTACAGGTTTTTGACCGAGTTTCAATCCCGATTTTCTTTGAATTTCCGTCCTGCGTTTTTCCCAAATTTCACTCGTCGAAGGCTTTGAAATTTGCGACGGTGTTTGAGGAGGCGGCGAAGTTGAAGGAGTTGAAGTTTTTGTAAACGGCGTTTGGATTCTCGTCGTCGGGAATTTTGAAACTGTCGTCCTTAATGTTGTCGCCGGAGCCGTTGAAGTCGTTGAGATTGAAGAAATTTTCTCCGACAATTTTGGAAATATCAAAGGCTTTGATGTCGCCGAAAATTTTGATTTATTGACGTGAGCCTGTGCTGCCTCTCTGCATTTTGCAAGAATTTCATCTTGAAGATTATCTATTTTTGAGATTGAACCGCCGGCTTTGCTTATGAAATCGACCGCGCCGAGTGATAATGCCTTGACTGTTGCATCTGTTCCTCGTTGAGTCATACTGCTGAACATTACGACCGGGACGGGACATTCTTCCATAATTATCGCCAAGGCTTGAAGACCGTCCATAACCGGCATTGTTACATCAAGCGTCATAACATCCGGCTTCAGCTGCTTGACTTTATCAACAGCATCTTTTCCATTGATCGCTGTCCCTGCTACTTCAAAATCACTTTGCTGTTTAAACAAATCGCAAAGAATTTTTCGCATGAAGGCAGAATCGTCAGCAACCAAAACACGAATCATTCTGCTCACCTCATTTAATGCAATGCACAAAAATTTTTTTAATCATTTCTTAATAGTTATTCGCTTGTCTGTTAAAATTTCCTTCAATTATTCTGAAAAATATTATATAAATTTCTTTTTCGTGTAAAAAAAAATGCCAAAAAAAAAATTTCTCGTCATCAAGAGAAATTCAGCAAATCATTTAAGAATGACAGCCAGCCTTTCGAGACAGTCATTTCTTTGCCGCTCAAAATATTTTCTGCCAATTCTTTTATACATTTCGATGCGAGACAATCAGGCTTTTCGATTATGAACGGCACTTGTTTTTTCACGCAGTTAATTACATTTCGATCTTCAAAAATATATCCTGCACAGTCAATTTGAAAGTTTAAAATTTTTTGTGAAGTGGCATTTAATTTTTCGACTACATCATTTCTTTCATCTTCGTCAAAAATTCTGTTTACTATAAGACGAATATTTTTTTTCTCTGTATGCAAATGATAAGTTTTAATCACGGCGAAAGCATCTGAAAGAGAAGTCGGTTCGGGAGTTGTAATCAATAAAACTTCATCTGCGGCAACGAGAAAATCAACGACATGACGACCGAGACCTGCACCTGTATCAATCAAAATAATATCAGCCAAATCATCGAAAGCAGACAATTTTTTATGAAGAATGCGCCGCTCCTCATAAGTAAAATTTAAAGCCTTTTCAACTCCTGAACTTCCGGAAATATAATTTACGCCGTGAGGTCCTTCGACAAGTACATCAGAAAGTTCAACGCCGTCTTCAAGAAGATCAAGCATATTTCTTTTTGAGACGCTGCCGATCATAACATCAACATTAGCCATACCAATATCGGCATCTATAAGCAAAACTCTTTTGCCGGACATTTGAAGAGCGATTGCGAGATTGACTGCGATATTTGTTTTGCCTACTCCTCCTTTGCCGCTGGTTATCGTTATGACTTTTGAAAGTCTTTCATCATCAGAAACATTTTCATTCTTGATTATAAAATTTTCTTCAGCTTGAGTTTCTGCCTTGTCTTCCATCAATTTTCTTAACGTTGATGCTTGATCTGACATTTTTTTTAATCCTTTTAACAAATTTTAAATCATTTTACGCAATAACAAATCAGCCAAAATTTCGGCACTTGCAGGAGTAATGTCGTCAGGAACGCTTTGCCCGTTCGTCAAATATGAAATTGACAATTTTTGTTTGCAGAGAAGATTGACAACCAAACCGACGCTTGCAGTTTCATCGGTTTTAGTGAAAATGATTTTATCGGGCTCGCAAAGTGAAAATTTTTCAAGAATATCATTTGCGTCGCTGCTCTTTGTCGTCGTGCTCAATACGATATGTTTTTCAATTCGCTGATTCGCCGCCAAAAATTCCTGCAATTCTTTCATTTGATAATCATTGTGCTGACTTCTTCCGGCGGTATCAATCAAAATTAAATCTCGATTGCGATGCTTATTGATTGCTTTTGTAAGTTCGGCGGGAGTGTAAACGATTTCGAGCGGCAATCCCAAAATATCCGAATACGTGCGAAGCTGTTCAACGGCTGAAATTCTGTAAGTATCGGCAGTTATCAATGCCGCAGTAATTCCTTGTTCCAACACAAATTTTGCGGCGATTTTTGCAAGCGTGGTAGTTTTTCCGACTCCCGTTGTTCCGAGAAGTGCAACCGTTCTTACTCCGTGCCGATTTAATTTTATTCCTTCAGAGAAATTTATATTTTCTTTTAAAAACTTCACCAAAGTATTTTTTGCCTCACGAGATTGACTGTCCGCTAAAGTTTCGCCTGCCTCTGCATGAGCCGCCATATCATTTAAAATTTCTTCATCGACTTCCTGCCGCCTCAATGCCTCGTGAAGAGTTATTACACCGCGATTTGAATCTTTGCCGATCACTTGAGCCAAAAGTGCCTTCATCTGCGCAACTTCACTTTCAAGTTTTTTAATTTTTGCCTGACTGTCAATGTCAGTAACTTCTTCTTTCGGCGATTCGACTTGATGAATTTGTTTTTGAATTTGTTCGCTTGAATTTGACGGCTGTGATTGCTGCAACTGTTGAGACTGTTGTTGTGCCTGCAAATATGCTTGTCTCACCTGTTCTTGCGCCTGAGCCTGAGCTTGAGCAACTGCCTGCTGCATTACTTGAGCCATTTGCATTTGATTTATCTGATTGAATTGTGCCATCATCATTGCCTGAGCCTGTGCAAATTGATTCATGTCGATTTGTTGATTTGGATTTGTCGACTGCTCATTTTGATTTTGAACATTTTCAATTTTTTCATCAGATTGCGGCATTTGTGATTGAAGATTTTGCTGCTGATTTTGATTTTGAGATTCAGTTTGTTGATTTTGTTCTGCTTGAATTTGTGCCGGTTGATTTTCTACATTTTGGACAGGCGATTGAATTTGTTGCTGAGGTTGAACTTGTTGAACAGGCTGAATCGACTGCTGAGGAATATTATTTTGAATCGGCTGTTGAATTTGCGGCTGAGGATTTGGAATTTCTTCAGAATTTTGATTTTGAGTTTGAAAAGAATTTATTTGAGAAGTTGATGAATCGGAATTTAAATTTGTTTCTGAAATATTCTGTGCAGGTTGAATTTCATTTGAAACAGGATTTGTAATTGTCGGTTCTGAAGAATAAACATTTTCATCAGATTCATTTTCAATTTCGGATTCTTTCAATTCCTCTGCCGACTGAACAAATTCCGAATTATCGTTTTGTTGAATTTGAGCAGATTCGGAGGAAATATTTTTTGAAGAAATTTCAACTTCGTAAGGTATTTGATTTGAATCATCGACATCATCATCATAAGGCATGGGAGGATCAGGTTTTGAAATTTTTTGATTTGGTTTCATTGCGGCCTCAAGTGACGAGGCTTGATTTACAGTCGGATTCATCATTGACGGCTGAGAATTTTTTTCGTCATCGGATTTTTCAATTTCTTCATCAATTCGCGGCGGTTGATTTAATTCTCTCTCTGCCATTGCGACACCTTCAGCCGTTCCGTTTGTTTTATATTGAGTCAAAACCGATTGCGGCATAGGAGTAGGACGCGGCTGCAATTCAACTTCTTTTTTCGGCGCAGGTTTCTCATCTTCGATCGCTGCTGTTATTTCAACCATTTCTTTATTGCCCAATCCGAGAAAGCCGCCTTCTTTATATTTTTTCGTGTGCAAAATGACGGCATCGTCTCCGAGTTCATCTTTCATTTTTGCAACTGCCTCTTTCATGCTGCTTGCTTTGAAAACTTTTATTTGCACCTTAAATCTTCACCACCCCAAGAATTTGAATTTCAACCGATTGATCAATTTCGGCATGAGATACGACAATCAAGCCTGAAACTGAACGTTCAACCAGTTTTCTGAAATACAATCTTATTGCAGGACTTGTCAAAACGATTGGTTGATAGCCCATATTTGTTAATTTTTCAAGTTCGCTGTTTAATGATTGGAGTAATCGACGCATTGAATCGGGATCCATGCTGACGAATGAGCCGTGATCCGTCCTTTGAACTCCGGAGGCAATTCTGTTTTCAAGAGCCGGTTCAAGCGTAACGCACGGCAAAGTATTATCTTGAGTAACTTGCTGAGTGATTTGCCTTGCCATTGCGTGGCGAACATATTCAGTTAAAATTTCCGTGTCTTTAGTAGCACGCGCATAATCTGCAAGCACTTCAAGAATCGTCGCCATATCACGAATTGAAATTCTTTCACGCAAAAGATTTGCAAGAACTTTTTGAATTTCTCCGACTCCCATTAAATCGGGAACAACTTCATCGACAAGAGATTGATGAGTTTTTGAAAGATTGTCAATGAGATTTTGAGTTTCTTGACGACCGAGAATTTCGGCAGCATGTTGTTTGATTACTTCAGTTAAATGAGTTGCCAAAACCGAAACCGAATCAACGACAGTATAACCGTTCAATTCTGCCTGCTCTCTTTCACTTTCAGGAATCCACAACGCAGGCAATCCGAAAGCCGGTTCAATAGTTTCAATTCCCGGTACTTCTTCAAAAACTGTTCCGGAATTCATAGCGAGAAAATGATCCAAAAGCAATTCGCCGCGTGCAATTTCCATACCTTTTAATTTAATTATATAAGCATTCGGTTTAATTTGAATGTTGTCTCTTATTCTTATAGTCGGAACGACCAAGCCGAGTTCAAGCGCACATTGCCGACGAATCATAACAATTCTGTCCAAAAGATCGCCGCCTTGACCTGTATCGACGAGAGGAATCAAAGAGTAGCCGATTTCCAATTCCATCGGATCGACCTGCAAAAGTGAAACGATATTTTCGGGACGAGTTGCTTCCGTTTTTGCTTGAACTTCTTTTTCTTCTTCAGTAACTTCTTCTCCCGCCTCATTAGATTTTTTGAGATTATAACCGATTAATCCGCAGACAGCCGCGAGACAAAAGAACGGAATACCGGGAAGACCAGGAACGATTGAAAGCAACAACAAAACCGAACTGACGATGAAAAAGATTCTTTCGTTTCTGAAAAGCTGATCGATGAGATCGTGCCCCAAATTTCCTTCAGCGGCCGCACGTGTAACAATGATACCTGTTGCAGTTGAAATTAACAATGCGGGGATTTGGCTTACAAGACCTTCGCCGACAGTCAAAAGCGTGTACGTTTGAAGAGCATCAACTGCCTCCATGTCACGCTGAACCATACCGATTACAAAACCGCCTGCAATGTTGATGAACATTATAACAATCGCGGCGATTGCATCACCTTTGACAAATTTTGAAGCACCGTCCATAGCTCCGAAGAAATCCGCTTCACGTTGAATATTTGCACGCCGAATTTTTGCCTCAGCGTCCGTGATCGAACCTTGATTCAAATCTGCGTCGATTGCCATTTGCTTACCGGGCATTGCGTCCAAAGTAAAACGCGCCGAGACTTCCGCGACACGTTCAGAACCTTTCGTTATAACAATAAAATTAATTATGACGAGAATAATAAACATGATAAAGCCGACGACAGGATTGCCGCCGACGACGAATTGACCAAAAGCAGTTATGACTTCACCGGCATAACCGTTTATCAAAATCAAACGAGTTGAAGAAATATTGAGTGCCAATCGAAAAAGAGTTGTAACCAAAAGCAGCGACGGAAACACCGACAAATCAAGAGCCTCTTCGTTATAGATTGTACTCATAATTACAACGAGTGCAATCGTAATGTTGAGACAAATTAAAAGATCAAGCAGCGGAGTCGGCACGGGAATAATCATCATAATGACGATCATGACCAATGCAAACGCTATAATTACATCGCTGTATTGTTTTATAAACGCACCCAATGAAAATTTACCGAGTATGCTGTCCGGTGATGCAGCCATTCTTTTCTCCTTCTTATGCTGTTTTCTAAGCTCGCCCAACGACTGTTCAAGTCGCGCAAAAACATCTTTACCCATAATTAATTTTTACAATCCATAAAACATAATTCTTCCGTACAAAATTTTGAAAAAAATTTAAGCGGCTGATTGTCTTGTCTGTTTCGGAATGCGTTTTTTGAGACGATATACATAAGCCAACACCTCAGCTACTGCTTGATACAATTCATGCGGAACACTATCGCCGACCTCAGTCGTTTCGTAAAGTGCACGCGCAAGAGGTTTATTTTCGACGATTGTAATTTTATGTTCTCTTGCAATTTGTTTAATTCTTTCTGCAACCAAATCTTGACCTTTTGCAATAATCAGCGGTGCAGTCATACCTTGTTTATACATAAGCGCGATTGCAAGGTGAGTCGGGTTTGTAATAATTACGTCAGCTTTCGGCACTTCCTGCATCATGCGCATCATTGCCATTTCACGTTGTTTACGACGAATTTTTGCTTTTATTTGCGGATCACCTTCAACTTGTTTATGTTCATCCTTAACTTCTTGCTTTGACATTTTTAAATCTTGAGTGAGCTGCCATTTTTGATACATAAAATCGAGAATTGCCATTATCATTATAATTCCTAAAACTTTGTAAACCATCATAAAAATTATGCTTGCGATTTCTTCCAAACTTCGCGGCAAATCGAAATATATCAAATACGGCATGAAAGGAATTTGATCTTTTAAATATGAATACAAGAACGAGCCGATTATAATTATTTTGAAAATTGACTTAACCAATTCAACGAGAGATCTTTTTGAAAGAATCCTGCCGAAACCGTTAATTGGATTTAATCTTGCCAAATCAAATTCCAATCTTTGAGTCGTCACGACAAAACCGACTTGATAAATATTAACTGCAAGACCCATAATCATAATTGCAATCATAACCGGAAAAGCAGTTTTTGCAAGAAGGAGCATAATCCCCAAAAAAATTTCTCTTATCGTTTCAATGCTGGTACTTTGTGCAAGGTGATTGTAAATATAAATTGTGTATTCGGCAATATTTGAATAAATATACTCCCAAAGAATACGCAACGATAAAAAACCTGTCAAAAGTACAAAAACCGTGTTGAGTTCCTGACTTCTTGCAACTTGCCCTTTTTCTCTTGCATCGCGCCGTCTTTTTTCGGTCGGGTCTTCAGTTTTGTCTTCACCTTCGGCAAAACGCTGCAAATCAAAATTTATTGAATAAGATGATTCATAAAAAAATTTTTTGAAAATAAATCTATGGTGTCGGAGCGATTGCTTTAAGCGCAATAGAAATATTTCCATACATTGCATTAAAAACCACATCCAGAAACATAACATAAAAAGGAACGACGAACGAAAGCATAAAAATACCGATCATAATGTGCATTGGAATACCGACGACGAAAATATTCATCTGCGGCATGGTTCTTGCCAAAATTCCGAGACCGACATTTGTCAAAAGAATTGCAAAGGTTACAGGCATTGCAATTTTCATTCCCGTTGTAAAAATAACGGTCGTAACATCAACGATTATATTTAAAAATGTATCTGACCAATGAACACCGAAAAACGGAATCAATTTAAAACTTTCGGCAAGAGCGGCAATTATCATATGATGACCGTTAGTGATGAGAAAAATTAAAATCGCCAAGTTATAAAGAAAACTTCCGATAAGCGGTACTTGCTGACCGGAAGTCGGATCCATGACGTTTACGATAGCAAAACCAACCTGCATATCCATAACCTTGCCGGCCAAATTGACTGCGGCAAATGATACGAATGAAACGAAACCAATCAGCCAGCCTATGAACATTTCTTGAAGAATCACGGCGAAAAACATAATAACGGCTGAAGGTAATTCAAAAAAATTTTCTTTGACGACGACGGGAAACAAAACGAAAGTGAATGTTACAGCCGTCAATGCACGAAATCGCATTGGAACATTCAGACTGCCGAAGAACGGTGAAAGCAAAAATATTCCCGACGATCTCATCAGCACGAGTATAAAAATTCCTATATGATTTTGAAGCAAGTCATAAAAATCGAACGTAAACTTTCACCTCAACTCGTACCGGCAAAAAAATTTTAACTTATTCTCATAGGAAGATTAACAAAAACTTCCGTCACGAATCCGACCATAATTTTTAACATCCATGGACCAAAAATCAAAATTGCGACGAAAACCGCTATAATTTTCGGAATGAAAGCAAGAGTTTGCTCATTAATTGAAGTCGTCGCTTGAAAGACGCTGACCATAAGACCGACAGTCAATCCGAGACCGAGCATCGGAGCAGCGACCAGCATAACCGTCATTAATGCTTGTTGTGCCAACTGTATTACCAAATCGCCGGACATTCAGCGCACCTTCTTTCTGATTGCAGTCTTAAACTAAAAAATTTATCTGAAACTGATTATCAATGAACGAATTAATAAATGCCAGCCGTCAACCATAACGAACAAAAGAATTTTAAATGGCATGGAAATCATAACCGGCGGCAACATCATCATACCCATTGACATTAGAGTACTTGCAACAATCATATCAATGACGATGAACGGAACATAAATCATAAATCCTAGTTGAAAACCCGTTTTTAATTCACTTATGACAAACGCCGGAATCAAAACAAAAGTTGAAACATCTTCTTGAGTTTCAGGTCTCTCAGCGTCCGACAAATTCACAAATAAAGCCAAATCAGCTTCTCGCGTCTGTTTAAACATAAATTCGCGCATAGGTTCAACGACGTTATGAATTGCCTCTTCAGATGAAATTTGTCCTGCCAAATACGGCTGCAATCCTTCATCATTCGCCTGACTCCAATAAGGTGCCATCAAATAAAATGTCAGAAATAACGCAAGTGAAATCATAACTTGATTTGGCGGCACATTTTGAGTAGCCATAGCATTGCGAAGGAACCCGATTACGACAATTATTCTTATGAAAGAAGTAGTCATAATCAAAATTCCCGGTGCCAAAGAAGCGAGCGTCAAAACCGCCATTATTTGGAGCGTCGTTGCTACGTCCTGCGGATTTTCCGAAGTGCCTACTCCTATATTGACATTCGGAATTATAGGAGCTGCCTGAGCCATATTCGCAAATGTCAGCAAAACAGCGACACCGAATAATATTGATAAAATGCGTCTCAAAATTTTTTGATACTCCTTAAATTTTAACGTCGTTTCTTTAGAGAAGATAATTTATCAACCAATGAAGACAATGAACCAAATTCATCAGAAAACATATCTGAAGAATTTTTTGACTGCTCTCTCAATCTTTCAATTTCATCGGGATCTAAAACTTCGGATAAAAGCGTTATTGATTGATCGGTTACACCCAATAAAAATACTCTGTCGGCCATATCAACTATGCAGACAGAGCGGTTAGGTCCGAGCGGCAAATTTTCCAAAACTCTGCCGCCGTGTTCGGAAATGCGAGCATTGAACCGTCCGCCCAAGAATTTTGTTGCAATGTAAGCCATCAAAAACACAATGGCAAACACAGCCAAGAGACTTAAAACATAAGCCAAAGTAGACCACCAAGAAACCCCGGCAGATTGCGGCTCGACTTCTTCATATCCTGCGAGATACCCGCCGGCAGCTTCTACGGTCAAACCTGCACTCAATATAAAAATTAAAATCGGAATGAATGCAAGTACAAAAAAATATTTTCCTTTTTCAAACATTATCCGACTGCTTTACGGACTGCCTCAAGAACGCGATCTGCTTGGAAAGGCTTAACGATAAAATCACGTGCTCCGGCTTGAATTGCCTCAATAACCATTGCTTGTTGTCCCATAGCCGAACACATAACGATTTTTGCATTGGGATCAATTTTTCTGATTGCTTTTACTGCAGAGATTCCATCCATTTCCGGCATAGTTATATCCATCGTTGTAAGGTCAGGTCTGAGTTCGTTATATTTTTCGACAGCCTTCATACCGTTTTCGGCTTCGCCTACAACCTCATATCCGTTTTTAGACAAAATGTCCTTGACCATCATTCTCATAAATGCCGCATCATCAACGACCAAAACTCGTACTGCCATGTTTCATCTCTCCTCATTATAATTTATCTGGCAATTTATTTTTGCAAATTTACAAGCGTTTCTTGACAAAACAAAATAGCAATGTCAATTAACATAAAATATTTTACATTCACAGTTAAAATTTGTCAATCAAATTATGCAATTTATTATTTACTCAAAACGACGAGCAAAATAAAAATTCATTGCTTAGAAATTTTTTAATTATTGAATTTTTGCTGCTCTTTCTGCAGGCGAGGCAATTTCGGTAATTCTCACGCCGAAATTTTCATCAATAACGACAACTTCACCTTTTGCGAGAAAGTGTCCGTTGACTTGAATTTCGACAGGTTCGCCGGCAAGTTTATCCAATTCGACGATTGAGCCGGTTGACAATTCCAAAATTTCTTTGATTGATTTTTTTGTTCGACCGAGTTCAACAGTAACTTGGAGCGGAACATCAAGAATCAATCCTATATTTGCTTCATTGACTTGCACAGGTTCCATTGAAAGCGGAGTAAATTGTGCAGGTGAAACGGGAACATTGCTTGCTACATGTGGCTGCATTGGAGGACCTCCATATCCATAACCGGGGGGCGGTGCGGCATATTGCGGCGGTGGTGCTGCATACTGCTGAGGTGGCGGCGCATATTGCTGTTGAGGCGGCGGTGCTTGAGGCGGCGG
>CAJOPN010000117.1 GCA_905236285.1 uncultured Selenomonadaceae bacterium
CAATTTGTACCGTCAAAATTTTTCACTCGTTCAAATAAATATCCTTTGCCTCTGTTCGTTTCGATTTCTCCGAAATATTTTGTCAACAATTTCATATTTTCAATTTTTTTGCCTATTGCTCGACGATATTTCATTTCTTTGTGCAAATCTTCATCATTTTCTCTGAATAAAATTTTCACGCAGAGATTTGAATCAGTCGGGTGCATATAAGTTATTTTGTGAGCTCCGTCGCCTAAAATTAAATCGTCCGTTAACGTTATCATAAATTTACCTCTCTGACTTTCGACAGGAATTATTTTTCATTCATAGAATTTTTTATATTATAATCCGCCGTTTGATAATCCGCAAACAATTTGAGGAGTTTTTTTATTGACAGCTTTAATTTTTAATTTGTCGGCGATAATTGCAAGTTTTATTTTAATGGGAGCATCGGCTTGGCTCATAACTTCCGCCTCATTTCATCCGCCGATTTCATCTCTCGCCGTCGGTATAACTTTGGTAAGAACCGCAGGAATTTTTCGCGCAGTTTTAAAATATCTCGACAGATTTTTCACTCACGACAGAATTTTTTCGGAACTTACAAAAATCCGATTGAGATTGTTTGAAATTTCAATTAAAAAATTTCCGCTCAAATCGGGAACAACGGGAGAGGCAGAACTTTTGCACGATTTAACGATTCGCGCCGATCTTTTAAAAAATTTTTTTCCGAATGTTTTTCAGCCGTTTTTTTCAACGTCTATTGTAATTTTTTTCGTAACATTTTTTTTATTCAAATTCATTAAAGAATTTTCGTTTATATTGCCTGCGACTGTAATTTTGACGCTGATAATTTCCTATGCCTTCAAAAATCTTCAAAAGATTGACGATACATTTTACCGTGAAAAAATTTTGGATTTTTATGAAGGACGTGACGAATTGAAAATTTTCGGCAGTACTCAAATTGCAATCGAAAAACTTAACATTGAATCAAGCAATCTGTGCAGAAATGAATTAAAAAATCGTGAAAAAATTTTAAATGCGGATAATTTTTGCAAGGCGATTAATTCAGCGTCATTTGTTTTGATTCTATATTTGATTTCAAACCGCGTTGATATTATTGATTTGACGATATGGATTTTTATTTTGATTCTTACTTTTGAGATGATTAATATTTTGCCTGAGGTTGTGAGAAATTTTTTTAAGATGAAAAAAGATTTGCGAATCGAAAATTTTTTGAAATCAACGCAAAAATATTTAACTCCATCCGATCCGAATATTGCGATTGAAATAAAAAATTTGAATTTCGGTTATAAAACTGCACAGAATATTATAAAAAATTTCAATTTAAAAATTAAACGCGGAGAAAAAATTGCAGTCATGGGAGAAAGCGGCAGCGGCAAAACGACTTTGTTATATCTGCTTTTGAATCTTTGGCAGCCTGATGACGGCAAAATCTTTATTGACGGCAGAATTTCGGCGGCGACAACGAATAATTATATTTTTTCAAAATCTGTTCGCGAAAATTTTTTGATATACTGTCCAAATATTTCAGAGGAAAAAATTTTGGAAATACTGAAAATTTGTCAACTTGAAAATATTGATATAAATCGTGAAATTGGAGAGAACGGGAATAAAATTTCAGGCGGTGAACGTTGTCGACTTCAAACGGCATTGGCGATTGCGGCCGATTCTGAAATTTTAATTCTTGATGAACCGACTGCAGGTCTCGACAAAGATATTTCGGAAAATTTGATGAAAGAAATTTTAAATGATTCAAATAAAAAAAATCGCACGCTCATAATCATAACGCACGATCTTTTCATTGCGAAAAAAATGAATGTTATTTGCAAAATTTATGACGGCAAAATTATTTACGTAAATTAAGCTGAGCGATAATTTCGCGATAACGATTAATATCTTTTTTGCTGAGGTAACTTAAAAGTCTGCGGCGATGTCCGACCATCTTCAAAAGTCCGCGACGTGAATGATGATCCTTTTTGTGCTGCTTGAGATGTTCCGTCAAGTAAAGGATTCTGTTTGTAAGAATTGCAATTTGAACTTCAGGTGAACCGGTGTCGCCTTCATGCGTTGCATATTTTTGAATAATCTCCTGTTTTGCTTCTTTGGTAAGCATTTAAAAATCTCCTCTCAAAATTTTTCAGCGACTGAGAAAGCGTCGGAGTACGTCTGACCCGGTCGCCGTCTGAAACATTGAGATTGTAGCACAGTATTGAATCAGCGTCAAGAAATTAATCAAAAAATTTTTCGCAAAGTTTCAAAAGTAAATGCAAATACCACGTTGCACGGCGATAATCTCCAAATTGCAATGAAGTTTTTACATTTTCGCGTACCGAATCAATTATATCAATTCTTCCGATTATGTCAATTACTGTCGGATCGGAATTTTCGCGATTGTGCAAAATTCGATTGTACATTTTTTCACGCGTCAAATATTTTTTTTCGACGTTGGCAAGCAATGTTTCGATTGATAATTGCTGCGCTTTGTTTTCACGTCTGCCCATTCCTATTTCCTCGAAACGAATTGAGATTTATATTTTTCCAAAATCGGAACAACTTCAGGCACAATTTTAACTTCGGAATCATTTTCAAAAAAAATTTTATTCTCGTTCTTCAATTTTTCGTAATGCTCATCAAAGCCGTTTGAATTGTAAATATAAAGTCCCGGATATTCTTTCAAATTACTGCACAAAAATTTCATTCTTTCGGAAGTCGCCTTGCCGTCAATTTCAATCGCCTTGAAATATGACTTGATGATACGATAATTTATTTGCTCAATTCGATTGGCGCATTTCAAAATAAAATCTTCAATCGAAACCGTATCCGAAATATAATAATTCAAACATTTTTCGATTGCGGTTTCAAGATTATCCTTTTTCATAACCAGAGCCGTTTCAAATTTTTTGAATAAATCTTCATCAATGCTGAGAGTTATTTTTGTTTTGACGGAATTTTTATTGAGTGTCGAATCATTCGCAAAACATTTTTTTAAATGATTCAAAATGCTTTCACAACCTCTGTAAATTATTCCGTAAGTCGAAGAATAACCGTTGCTCGGAATCGGATCTGAAATATTTCGATTTTCGCCGAAAAAATTTGACAGCAGAAAAATATTTTTATGAGATCTGTCGCTGTTGAGCAATTTAATTTGTCCGTAATTCATGCAAATTATATAATCGTAATTTTCAAAATCAGTCGTATTGAATTGGACGGCATTTTTTTTGATGAAAGGAATTTGATGGCGATGAAGTTCTTTAATTGCGCCTTGATCCATTGAAAATTCGGGATCGACATTGCAACCGGAGGAATTTATTAAAACTTTTTCAGATAAACCGGCACTATTAATCAAATATTTCATAACAAATTCAGCCATAGCCGAACGACAAATATTTCTTGAGCTGACGAACATAATTTTTATTTTTGATTTTGAAATAATCGGTACATTTATAATTTCGTTGGATCGTTTTACCTCTCGCGAAAAAGATTTTCTATTGCGTGCTGATCTGTAATATTTTTTTAAAGAATTTTGCAGCGGTTCGCGTCCTTCATCATTGAGATATGAATTGCTCAACTGATTTAAAGCATTTTCCATTGCATCATCATTTTCATTATTTTGCCTAAGGCGATCTTCTCGCATTTATTAACACCTCAAAAATTTTTTATTCTCTATAATTTTATTAAATCCTTCAAAAAAAATCTCAACAAAAAATATCTCCATCGATTCAAAATTGATGAAGATATTTTCAACAAAAAATTTTATCTCAAATATCCGCTGACCAACATGAAACTTAAAATTATAAAAATTACGCAGCCGATAAACATCAAAAGCCAATCGGGAACGTAACGCCAAATAATATCATTGGTGAGCTTTTCGATCGGCAGCGGAGATTTTTTGACTGCGACGGGAAGATAAATCAAAGCACCGAGAACTAAACCGAAAAGCCCGATACAAATAAGTCCGATAATAATATCAAACGGCGGAAGCAAATCCAAAATATCAAAATCCATTGCTCACAACCTCATCAATACAAAAGCCATTACTAAAATTAAAAACAAAATTAATTATAGTGCATTTGTTTTTTGCTGTCAATAGAAACGCATTTACTGTTGACAAAAATAAAATTTGCGTGTACTATAAATTAAAAAAATTAAAAAATTTTGAAATGTGTGAGCAGAGAAAAAAATTTTAAAATTATTGGGAGATGTTTCAATGAAAAATTGGAAAAAAATTTTAATTGCGGGTCTTGCCTGCTCAACATTGTTTGGCGTTAATCCTGCAAATGCCGCTTACTCGCTCAACGAAGAAGTCAAAGATGTAACGCCTGCACTTCAAATGGCATCAGAAATCGGTGTTCTTAAATATGAAAATCCGAATGCCGCAATGAAAAATGCAAAAAATAAAGATGCCATAGTAATTTTGAGTTTCGGAACGACTTACAAAGATTCAAGAGCAAAGACGATTGATGCAACTGCAAAAGCGATCGCCAACGAACACAAAGGCGTAAAATGCGTTACCGCTTTCACAAGTCACATCGTCATCGATCATATCAAAGAAAATGAAGGCAAGTGCGATTACAAAACTCCTGAAGATACGCTCGCCGATCTTCAACGTGAAGGTTATACAAGAATTGCACTCGTCTCATTTGATGTTATTCCGGGTATGGAATACGATTACGCAAAAGCAATTTTTAATCAGTACAAAGAACAATTTAAAGCAATGACCCTTTCAACGTCGCTGATGTATTGGCAAGGTCAAGAAGAACAATCTGATGACGTGCTTGAATTTGTAAACGCAGTTAAAGAAGGTCTTCCGAAAGTTGACAAAGATGAAGCAATCCTTTTAATGGCACACGGAACACCTCATCCCGCAAATGCTTATTATTCCGTGATTAATACTCGTCTGCATTTGGCAAAAATGAAAAATGCTTACGTTTATACCGTTGAAGGCTGGCCCGGAATTGAGCAGGCAATTCATCGCATTAAAAGAATCGGTTACAAAAAAGTTTTGCTCGTGCCGATTATGATGGTTGCCGGCGATCATGCAAACAATGACATGGCGGGAGATGAGCCGGATTCACATAAATCATTGCTCGAAAAGGAAGGTATTACTGTAAGAAGTTATCTTCACGGACTCGGCGAAAACAAAAAAATTCAAAAAATATTTGTTGAACGTGCAAATGAGGCTTGGGACGCTCTTCAAGGAAAATAATTTTTAAAAAATTTTTTCAAAATAAATTAAAAGCATGAATTTCGATTTTTTCTTTAATCGTAACTCATGCTTATTTTTTTTAAGGATAAATCGGCACAAAATCAAGTGCGGTATCTTCTTCAAAACCTGCGGCAATATTTAAATTTTGAACGGCTTGACCTGCAGCACCTTTAACCAAATTGTCAATCGCAGACAAAACTATTACACGTTGAGTTCTCTCGTCGATGTGCCAGGCAATGTCGCAATAATTCGAGCCGCGTACAAATTTTGTTTCGGGATATGCTCCATTTCCGAGAATACGAATAAATTTTTCATTGCCGTACATTTTTTGAAAAGCAGGTTCAATCATTTCCGCCGAAATATCGGATTTTAAATTTGCATAACATGTTGCCAAAATTCCGCGAGACATCGGGACTAAATGCGGCGTAAAATTAATTATTGTTTTCATTCCGCTCAAATCTTCAATCGCCTGTTCAATTTCAGGTGTATGTCGATGATGAGCAACATTGTAAGCCTTGAAATTATCATAGAGTTCGGGAAAATGATTGCCGAGTTTTAAACCGCGACCTGCTCCCGAAACTCCCGATGCCGCATCAACTATAATTGAATTTACGTCAATAAGATGATGTTTAGCTAAAGGAGCAAGCGCAAGAATTGATGCTGTCGTGAAACAGCCTGCATTGCCGATAATTTTTGCTGTTCTGATTTCTTCGCGATAAATCTCTGCAAGTCCGTAAACTCTCGCCGCATCTTTATAAATATGTTCGACTTTGTACCATTTTTCATAAATTGATGTGTCGCCGAATCGAAAATCTGCGCCGAGATCAATGATTCGCGTCGGAAGTTCTTTTAACTTCAATGCAACGTCCATTGCGTGACCGTGAGGCAGAGCAATAAAAACAAAATCGCTGTCTGCTCCGATTGCCTCAATATCTTTTAAACTTTCAAGCTCATTTTCATAAAGTGAATTGAAATGAGGATACAATTCGGAAATTTTTTCTCCCGTGTGACTTTCGCTCGTGATGTGAACAACGTTTACTTGCGGATGACGATACAAAATTGACAAAAGTTCCGCTCCTGCATATCCTGTTGCTCCTATTACGCTGACTTTAATCAAAATTTTCTCCTCCCCAAAAAATTTTTTTCAATTATACTATAATCATCTCGGATTTTCAAAAATAAATTGACAAAAATTTTTCGTTGTGATATATTTTTTTGTACAGAGATGCGGTTATATTTAATTGAAAACATGAGTAGTGAGCATGTTGTCACCAAAAACAAAAAGCCGTTTGTCAGATTTCGTTGGTCTGGCAGCGGCTTTAGTTGTATCAGAACAGTTCGTTGCTGTTCACGATGAGGCAGTATTGTTTCCGTTACATTTTATCTCAAGTACTTATCGTAGATCCAATATTTTTTCAGCGAAAATATTTTTTGATGAGTTCGTCGCGTTCTTCGATTAATGATTCTTTTTCGGAGATTGCTGCGGATTTTTTATTTTCTTTCTCTTTTACGTATTCAGAGAATTTTTTTTGCAGGTCGAGCGGAGGCAATGGAATTTGTATTTGCAAATATTGTTTTAAATTTAAATTTTTTAATCCTGACATTCCATGCTGATAATTAAAAGTGATTCCTTTCTGATAAATATCATTTAAAAAAGCATGTAAATAAATCGGATTAATTTTTTCAACAACAATTCTTAATCTGCTTGTAAAATTTGAAAAAGAATATCCCTCTTCATTCAAATCAAATAATACAACTCTACCGACAGCTTGAGTTTCACTTCCTCCGGATTTTTCCAAAATTATATCGCCATATTTTAATTTTCTTTTTTCAAATTTATTTTCTTCAACTTCAAGAACAGCGACATCTTTTAAATTCAGTTTACCTTGCATAGTGAAATTTGTATTGCGAATTACTTTGACGGTTTTGAACGGTGGTTTCTCTCCTGACCATAATCCGGTTATAGTTTCGACAATTTTTTCTAATTCTATCGTTTCAAAATTTTTGCCGCTGAAAAGTTCGTTGAATTTATTTTTAATATCTTCGTCGCAATCTGAAATTGTTTTTTCATTTGCAGAAATTTTTTCGTCAATAAATTTAATTTTTGTGATAATTTTTTTCTGTTCATCAATCGACGCTATTGGCAATGATAAATTTTTTATTCGTTGAGTTGATGCTCGATTACTTCTTGAAAATCTTTGATATTCGCCTTCAATCTTTAACGCAATCGCCAAATATTCAGGCAAGATTTCATCAGTCCTTATACGAATATAACCGCAATGATCAGTCGGATAAAATTTATCATTTGCCTCAATCAAATTCACCATCCAATCGCCGTCAATTCCCCATATTATTGACGCACGTGAAAAATCGTCAAGATTGAGTTTATTTATTCTTCCAAATTCTTTAAATACGTTCGCACTATAAACAGGATATTTTCCGCCATCAACAATTTCTGATGAAAGTACTCTTTGACCAATTCCGATTTCAAATAAATTTTCATCGCTCAATTTATAATATTTAATATCATCACGTTCAATTCTTGGATTATTGCTGACAAGTTTAATTGCTTTATCGAAACTGGCAGAAGAAAAATCAATCAAATCAGTCAAATTTTGAAATGAAACAAAATTTTTAAGCGAATCGGGAATTTCAAAATTGACATTGGAAAAATTTTTGCGAATCAACGAATTAATTTTATCCTCGTCATCAAAATTCTTTGGATTGAAAAGCGGCGTTTGAATTTCATTAATATTTTTCGCGCCGAGATATTTAATGCCCTCATCGCCTTTTTTGGCACTCCATTCATAGCCGAGAAATTTTTTAATTTGATCGTCGGGACTTTTAATAATCAATGTCGAAGTCGGTGAATCATCGGCAAGAATGAAATAATATAATTTCTCATGCTCAATATTTTTAATTTTGTTGTTGAGGAATTTTTTAATTTCGTCATCCGATTTCTTTGCAATTTTTTTGTATTCGGCTGATTTTTTAATCTGTTCGACGTAAGAAGCAAAAATTTTTGCATTTGGAAAATCACCGCCGCTGAGCCATGATCTGTACTCATCAACATCAATCTTGGCAACTGCACAATATTTATCAATAAAATTTTCATCTTCATAAATTTCATTGTATTTGAATTTTCCTGCAATCCACAAATCAACACGATCTTTAAAATGAACTGCGGCAGGAGTAATTGAAGTACGTCTTCGCAAAAATAATGTGACGGTATTGGTGCCGGTCTTACCGAATGCACCGCTGCCGAATTGAACAATCGCAATCACATAAAAATATTTCAAAATAATTTCTCGGCATGCTTCATAAATATTTCCATTCGATAAAATACTGCTCGGTAAAATTATCGCGGCGACTCCTCCGACTTTTAATAATTGTTTTGCACGTTCAACAAAAAAAGTTTCAATGCTGTTGTTCGACGAAATATCATTGACGCGAGAAGCCAAAGTAAATTTATTTCGCTGTTCATCGCTTAATGTTTCTAAAAATCCTTTGACGCTGTAAGGAGGATTTGCAACCAAAATTGAAAATTTATCGTTATTTATTTCATCGTGAGAGGTGAGAGCATCGCCGTAAATTATTTTTATTTCGTCGTGTCCGTACATGAATGCAGATACTTTTGCAACTTTTGAAAGGCGATATTCTTTTTCTATTCCGATTGTCCGCCGATTAAATTCATTTACATTGAGAGGATATTTTTTTGAAAATCTTTTAATTTGTTCAGCGTATTCGGTTAAAAAATGTCCGGCTCCACAGGCGTAATCAACCGTGTATGGAGTATCTTCATCGTCGGTAATGAAATTTTCAATCGGCAATGACGATATTAAAAATTTGACGATTGGCAGAGGAGTGAAAAATTGTCCTTCATTCTGCTTTACTCCTTGATCCAAAAATCCTTCAAACAAATCTCCCAAAAATTGATTTTGTGCAGTCGTTTTCAATTTGATGTCCTGGAGCATTTGAACCATTTCTTTTAAAATGATTGCATTCTGATAAAAAAGTTTTTCGTTATGAACGTCGATGAATGAAAAATCATTATTACTGAAATATTTTAATTCTCGAAAATATTTTTTTATGGATTCCTTCGTTGCATTCGGATCATTTTTAAAATATCTGAAAGCCTCTTCAATCTGATTGTCTTCAATGTAAGTTACATTTTCATTCAAAAATTTTTCCATGCCGTCGCGATATAATTTTTGCAGTCGATCTTGAAAATCAAAATAATCATCGTGAGTGATTCCTCTCCAGCGAAATTTTAATTCTTCAAAATTATTCGTCTCGTCAACAATTTTTGCAAGGAATAAATTTACAAGTTTATCAAAAGCTTTTTCGTGACTTCCTACTGTATGTTGACGCATTATCGTTGCAAATTCGTGATATTTTTTCTGAATTTCATTTTCCTGCAATTCGATTAAATCGGCGGCTGTATATTTTAATTTGCCGATTGTGTAAGCTGCAATTTCATTTTCAAAAATTCCTTTTGTATCAAATTCTTTTTTGTAAGTTTCCGACCATACTTGAAAATATTCTTCTTTATTTCCTCCGCTCTCTCTTACACTTTGAAAACTTTTTAAATTTTTATCGGTCTGCAGATATTTTTCGTTGTCGGTCATTGAAATAATATTCGAAGTATAAAATAAATTGCCGTCCTTTGAATAATCGGAGGTGTACAAACAAAGTGCCTGAGCTTGACGATAAGTATTGAAATAATTAAATAATTGACTGCCGTCGATAAGAGTTTGTTTCCAAAATTTATTAAATTCATCTGATTTTTTACATTCAATCAGCAGAAAAGTTTTTGAATTTTTTTTGACGAGAATATCATTGTAGCCGATAACATCGTGATGACCGCCGTGAATGGGACTTTCCAATTCAATATCAACCGGCTTGTAATTTTTTTCAAGAAGTCTGGCGACACATTCAAAGACGACAAAATTTTCATCGTCTGAAAAATTCGTTACAGTATTTCGATTCACGATTAAATTTTTCGGATAAATTAATTTTTCATTTTCAAAATCTGCAATCAATTTATCATCGCCGAATTGCTTAAAAAAAATTTTGCCGTTTCGATTAAAATTCAAAACCTGCAAAACATTTTTAAAATTATCTTTAGTAATCACAGAGCAACACCTTTCATTAAAAGCCACCACGAAATAGTACGCATTGAAGTTATCGCTGATTGAGCCGCTTCTTTTTCAGCCGATTGATTTACATCTTTCAATTCTTTTGCGGCAATGTGAGGAAGTAATTCGACGACATCAGAATCTATTTTGCCGATGATATTGCTTGTGATGAAAACGTCACGATTGAAACCTGCTCCGTTGCTTTTTGTCAAAGGAGGAGCGATTGAATAATAAGTGAAACCTTTTGGTGCAATCAATTCAATCAAAGTCGGAACTATCGAAGTATGACCTCCGACGACATCAAGCGGCAAAATGTCTCTTTTAATTCCATTGCCGTACAAAACAAACGGGACGCTTTGATGTTCAAACAAAGTCGGACGAGTTCCCGGATCACATCGCACGGCATGATCTCCGGTTATTACAAATAAAGATTTCGGATAACGCTCTGAAACATTTTTTATAAATTGAGCTGCAACTCTGTCCATGTACCAGTAATGACCGAGTTCGATTGCAAGATTTTTAGCGTCGTCGATATTCGGTAATTCATTTAATTCGGAAGTAACTTTTGTCACGTCGTAGCCTTCAGCCTGCAAATTTAAATTGTAAGGCGGATGATTCGTCGTTGTCATAATCAAATGAACTGTCGGCGGCTCATCTTTCAAATGTTCTTCAAGTGCATCAAAGAGATGTTTGTCATTCGTTCCCCAAGCGTTTTGTTTCGGAGCATGAAAATCAGGATAGCCGTAAAAATTATCAAAGCCTTGAGCGATTGACATTTTTCCGATATTGTCCCAACTCGCAACTCCTCCGTACCAAAAATCAACACTATATCCGAGTTCCTTAAAAGGAGCTGCCATTGATGTTGGATAAACTTCTTCGTAAGTTCGCGGCTGATAATTCACGCGAATATTCACATCGCTCAAACCCGTTACAAATCCCGTGATTGATGTTGAAGTGAATGTTCCGTTCGGCAAAAAATTTCTTGAGTAATAACAATTTTCCTGCGCGATTAATGATTTAATTCCGTCGGCGACATGCAATTTTTCATATTTTCCTATCATTGGCCATTGCATCCAAGTTTCACCGAGAATTATAAAAATGTGATCCGGCTTTTCAATTTTATTTCCTTGTGCAGTTCTTTCAAGATACGGCATTAAATTATCCGATTCAAGTTTTTCATGTCCTGCAATATTTTTTG
Source organism: uncultured Selenomonadaceae bacterium (assembly GCA_905236285.1). GTDB lineage: Bacteria > Bacillota > Negativicutes > Selenomonadales > Selenomonadaceae > Quinella. The sequence goes on from CAJOPN010000117.1 coordinate 11,543, forward strand.
CGTAATATAAAATATTTTCAGATTCAACGCCGCTTATTTCTCCTGCCTGCATTCTTTTTTCCATTGAATTTGCTCGATAAAGTGCCTGTGCGTCGTCCAATATACATTCATTCAAAAAATAATCGCTCGTCACTCCCGCATTTTCCCAATTAACTCCGCCTGCATATGTGAAACTTCCTCCGAATCGAACGAATATAAAAAATGTCGCGATAAACAAAATTAGTCCTGTCACAAGTGCTGCCGTTTTAATTTTAATTTTTTCTTCAAATTTCGGAAGTGCAAACGTTTTAAAAAGCAATAAACGGCTTAAAATCATTATGCACATCAAAGTCAAAATCAATGCAAAAATAAATCTCCAAATCAAACCGTATTCCTGTAAGAGCGTCATAAAAATTGCAGAAATATCATCATTCAAGCCGTGAACGACTTCCAAGCCGAATGTTGATTGAAATTGTTTATAATATGGAAAGCGAGCTTGAAACAAAACAGAAAATATAAATGACGCAAAAATTCCGATCGCCAATCTCAGACGCGGAGTCAATCCGATTAAAGTCACTAAGACGAAACAAATCAATGTAACCGCTCCTGCAGTTTTCAAGCTCAATCTTAAACCTGTCCACATCGCAAAAATTATTTCGGACGTTTGAGTTTCAGCCGACATGTACGATGACATTGCCCAAATAAAAAGTCCGCGATAAACTTCAATCAACATCAATATAAACATGAACAATCTGAAGTCGCGTTGTATTCCGTCAAAAAATCTTTTTAAATATTTTTCCACTTAATTTAATCACCTGACCAAAATTTTACCGATGAACGGCAATTTTTTTAAAATTAAAACTGAAACAAATGACAGTATATAAATCAAAATTGTCAATGTCAATATTTTTATTTCGTCAACGGCGATAAAATTTATTAAGCCGAATTTTAAAATAAAACCTATATAAAAAACATGAATCAAATACATTCCGAATGAACATTTTGAAATTTTTTCGATGAGACTTTTGAAAAAATTTAATTTAATGTCTCTGCACAAAATAAAAATTAAAATGACAGTCGGAGGAATCAGAAAAAAATCATACCACAGATGAAAAATTTTTCCGCTTGATGAATGGATAAAAATTTGTGCATAAGTCGTCAATGCAATCAAAATTAAAATTATCGAAATTGATTTTATCCGTTTCAAATTTATAAAAGATTCAAATCTGTGAAGAAGATAACCGATTATGACATAAAATCCGTACAAGCCGCCCGAAAAATTTAAATCCAAAACAATATTTAAATGAGATGCACGAATTTGACTGAGTGACGGAAATATAAAAAAATAAATGTAAGCAACAGCAAGCGGAATCAAAAATTCTTTGTCGCTCATTGATTTAAATGTCCGCGATACATACGGAATAAATAAATAAATTCCCAAAATCACCGGCATGTACCACGAATGACCGATATAAACCGGCTCGATAAAAAGCATATTTTTTAAAATCATCGACATATGCAAAGGCACATCATAATAAAATTGAGCAAGCCAATTATTCGCAGGTATCCAAATTTCCCACGTCAAAAGTAACGGCAAAAAATTTTTAATGTAAAATTGCTTCGTTTTAACTTCGTCGAAATTTCGCGGCAGAAGTAAATAACCGCTCAAAATGAAAAATAACGGCACGCCCAACGATCCGACATTAAAACTTGCAAAATAAAAAATTTTTGAAAATGTCGACATGCCGTTAAAAATTTCAATCGTATCAAGCGGGCTGATACACCTCAGACAATGAATCAATACAACTGAAAAAATCGCAAAAGTCCGAATTAGATCAAGTCCTTCAATTCTTTTCTGCATATATTTTTACAATCCGGCTTTGCTTGCAGTCTCGACGATTTTCACGACAATTTTCGATTTTTCCAAAGAATTTTTCATCACATCGTAATTTTTATTTTGAAATGTATCTGCAAATTCAATAAATTCATGTATCATTCTGTGATCGAATTGATTTAAATTAATTTTCTCGACTTCATTACCGCGAATATTTATTTCGACATTTGCCAATTCGTTCGCAGTACCGTCAACTTTTATATAACCGTTGTCGCCTTGAATCATCAAAAAACTTGAACTGCCCGAATCTTTTGCGGCCGTACATTGAGCAATGAAATTTTCATACTTCAAAATTAAAATTCCCGAAGTGTCAACGCCGTTGAAACCGTGATTTGAAAAATATTCGATTGATTGAGGTTCACCAAATAAACCGACGACGAAATTTATGTTGTAAATATTAATATCGTAAAGAGTTCCGCCGTAAAATTTTGGATCGAATGCAGGCGCAACTTTTCCTGATTTATAATCGTCATAACGGCTTGAGTATTGCGAAAAATTACATTGAATCAATTTAATTTCGCCGAGATTTTTTAATGAATCGCGTATCTTATAAAAATTTGGACAATGCAAAGTCGTGATTGCTTCAAAGAGATACAAATTTTTTTCGACGGCAAGATTTGAAATTTCTTCTGCCTCCGAAAATTTAACGGTGAAAGGTTTTTCGAGAATTACATTTTTATTTGCGTCAAGAGCTTTTTTTGCATATTCATAATGAACTGCGTTGATAAGTCCGACGTAAACAAAATTAATTTCAAGATCGGCGAGAAGTTCATCGTAATCAGTGAAAATTTTTTTGATATTAAATTTTTCTGCGAGAGATTCGGCTTTAGATTTGCTGTGAGGTCTTGCAAAAATTCCGACGACATCAAATTTTTTGCTTTGCTGCATTGCGTAAATTGCATCAGGAATAATTTTACCTGTTCCGAGAACTGCAATTTTAATTTTTTCGTTCATAAAAACCACTCCAAAATTTTTTCGTATTATATCACAGCAGCCAAAAATCATTCAAGATTTCTTGACAAGCTCAATTAATTGATATACTATAAATTTAGAAATTTTTGAGGAGTGAAAAAAAATGAATATAATCGTAACCGGTGGCGCAGGATTCATCGGCAGCAATTTTGTTTATTACATGCTGAAAAATCGTCCGAACGATAAAATTATTTGTTACGACAAACTTACTTACGCGGGAAATCTTGAAACGCTGGAAGAGGCACAGAAAAATAAAAATTTTGTATTCGTCAAAGGAGACATTGCAAATCGCGAAGAAGTCGAAAAACTTTTTTCTGAGCAAAAACCTGATGTAATTGTAAATTTTGCGGCTGAATCACATGTTGACAGATCGATTGAAGAGCCTGAACTTTTTTTGAAAACGAATATTATCGGCACGAGCATTTTGCTTGACGCTTGCAAAAAATTCGGCATAAAAAGATTTCATCAAGTATCAACTGATGAAGTTTACGGAGATTTGCCGCTTGACAGACCCGATTTATTTTTTACCGAAGACACAAATTTGCATACTTCGAGCCCTTATTCCGCATCGAAAGCATCGGCTGATTTATTGGCGATGGCTTACGGAAGAACTTATAAAATTCCAATTACAATTTCACGCTGTTCAAACAATTACGGACCTTATCATTTCCCCGAAAAAATGATTCCGTTGATGATAATTAATGCACTCAACGATAAAAAACTGCCTGTTTACGGAGAAGGTCTCAATGTTCGTGATTGGCTTTACGTTGAAGATCATTGCTCGGCGATTGATTTAATTTTGCAGAACGGAAGAGTCGGAGAAGTTTACAACGTCGGCGGACATAATGAGCGAGCAAATATTGAGGTCGTCGAAACAATTTTGCATATTCTCGGAAAACCGGAATCATTGATTGAACATGTAACCGACAGAAAAGGACATGATTTAAGATATGCAATAGATCCAACGAAAATTGAAACGGAGCTCGGCTGGAAACCAAAAACATTATTTGGAGACGGAATCAAGAAAACTATTGATTGGTATCTTGAAAATAAATCGTGGTGGGAAAAAATAATAAGCGGAGAGTATAAAAATTATTATGAAAAAATGTACGGCAACAGATAAATTTTTAATTATAGGGATTTTGATTTTAATGATGAGTTCAATTTGTAATGCGGCGACGATTGAAATAAACGATTCGAGAGCAACGGCGGAATATTGGATAAATCGAAATCCAAACGGCGATAATATTTTGATGACGAATCAACAAATTTCTCAACTCAACAAAGAAATTTTATCGCGTGACAATTATTCTGCTGATCTTTCAAAATATCCGTCAACAATTTCTGCGGCAAGAGTCAACGATTTGATAAAAAAAGCAGAAGGAAAAACATACAAAGGCAATCACAATGTCGTCAATGATGTAAATGTTCGATATGCAGTCACGATTGAACGCGGCGATATTCGATTGCAGCCGATTGATTGGACAGGTGATATTTATGACAGCTTGCAAGGAACGGCGATTGATCCGGCTGAAGCGGTTGCGGTTTTGATTGACAGCGGAAATTTTGTTTTTGTTCAATCGAGGAGTTATATCGGCTGGCTCAACAAAAATAAAATTGCGTTTACGAATCGTGAAACATGGTTAAATTATTTCAATCCGAAAAATTTTATAGTTGTTACTGCAAATAAAAAATTCATTGAAGTCGACGGAAAAAATATTTTATTTCAAATGGGAGCAAAAATTCCGATTGTCACTTCCGATTCTTACGACGATATTTTTATGATGAAAATTCCGACTTCAATCAACGGTCAACTTGTTGAAAAAAATATTCCGATTGCAATGTACGACAATGATATAAATGAAAATTTTTTGGCATGTACCAAAAATAATTTCATTCGACAGGCATTTAAATTTTTGGGAGATATTTACGGCTGGGGCGGCTTGCAGGAGAGCGTTGACTGTTCGGCATTCGTTCAAAATGTTTATCGCTCAATGGGAATTGAAATTCCTCGTGATGCAGATTGTCAAGAAAATGCAATGCCGATTTTTGCAGTTTTCAATGATGTCACGACGGCTGAACGATTTGATATAGTTTCTCGTGCGCCGATCGGTTCATTGCTCTTTAAACCCGGTCATGTGATGATGAGACTCGGCAATGATGAAAATAATAATCCGCTGATAATTCATTCGGCGAGCAGTTATTACGTAAGCGGCGAAAAAATTTATATTCGCAAAGTCATTGTTTCGGATTTGCATTATAAAAATTATTCGGGCATTGAAACAATCGACGGCTTGAAAGGAATAGGGTTCTATGGCAATTAAATTTATTAAAAGAATTTTAATTGCAGCTTTGATGATATTTTTTAATTTTGTAAATAATTCAGAGGCGATTCCGTTGGATAAATCAATCATGTCTGACATCATTTCAAAAACTCAGACTGCACAAAAGACGAATCAAATAATTTTTGTGGTCGATCACAATTTAAGTTTTTGGAATAAAAATTCAAACGGCTGGACGATGGATTTTGAATCATATTGCGGCTATGGCAAAAATGGATTTTCAATCAATCGACATTCGGGAGATCAAACTACTCCGATCGGTTCATTTCCTATGCTTTACGCTTTCGGTCTCGTCGATAATCCCGGTACAGAAATGACTTACAAAAAAATTACGCCGCGTTCTTACCTTTCCGGTGAAGAATCGACGTATAATCAATGGATTGAAAGCGATGTTGCTCCTTATGGCAGCGAACATTTGATTGATTATTATCAGTATAAATATGCAATGAATATCGGTTTTAATATTAATCCGACGATTTACGGACGCGGAGCCGCAATTTTTCTTCATTGCAAAAGTAATGATCGCTGGTGGACGGCAGGCTGTGTAAGTGTTTCTGAAGATGTAATGTTAAAATTGCTTCAAAAATCTCGTGACGGACTTTATATAATCATTGTTCCGAATCTCGAATATTTGACTGAAATATCTCTTTGAACAATTCAATCAAATTGATACAACTCGTTGAAAGCGTTTGATTTTTAAGCCAAGCTATAACCGTGTGAGTAGTCATTTCGGGTTCAATCAATCTTTTATAAATTAAATTTCCATCAGTCAGCAAAGTTTTCGACGACATTGGAACCATTGAAATGCCGAGATTCATTTTGACGAGCAATAAATTTTGAACTATACCGTCAGAAACGCATGTAATTTTCGGTTCAAATCCGAGTCTGCGGCAATTCGTTTCAAAAATTGATTTCCAGCGCAGAGGAATTATCAGCGGTTGATCTTTCAATTCAATTAATTTTACTTCGTCTTCGGACTCGCCGCAAGCCTGACTTTGATCCATTACCATTACCAGCGGTTCATTCGGAAGAATCAGCGAATCATAAATTAAACTGTCAACCTGCGTTCTGGTGATTGCAATTTCAATGAGACGATTATCCAAAAGTTCCAAAATTCTTGCGCCTTCACCTTCCCAAATTTCAAATGTTACATTCGGATAACGTTCGTGAAATTTTGCAATCAGTTCAGGCAGAATTTTTGCTCCCGACGAAGTAATTGTTCCGAGTTTGATTGAACCTTTGTCGCCCGATCCTATTTCTGTAATTTCGCGAACGGTTCCGTCTACCATTCCCAAAATTTTTTCAACACGCGAATAAAATACTCTGCCTGCCTCAGTCAATCTTATTCGTCTTGAGCCTCGCTCGAAGAGTTTTGCATTTAATGTCTCTTCGAGTTTTTTCATTTGCCGCGAAAGTGCAGGTTGAGCAACGTCTAATCTCTGCGCCGCATGTGAAATATTTCCTTCCTCGACGATTGCAAAAAATGCTCTCATGTCTTTTAATCCGATTGAACTCATTGACAATTCATCTCCAAATTTTTCAAACGGTCTTAATTTCCTCAATGATTTTGATTGCGGCGGCTTTCGGATTTTCGGCGGCGATTATCGGTCTGCCTATCACCAATTTGCTTGAGCCGTTTTTGAGTGCCTGTGCAGGTGTCGCAATTCTTGATTGATCGTTTATTGCCGATCCTGCCGGACGAATACCGGGAGTTACAATTAAAAAATCTTCGCCGCAATTTTCACGAATTGCCTTTGATTCCTGAGGTGAGGCAACTACTCCGTCAAGTCCCGCCTCTTTTGCAAGTTTGGCAAGTCTTACGGCTTGATCTTTCATTTGCATTTGATAGCCGAGTCCTTCCCAATCGTTTTGATTTATACTCGTCAAAACTGTTATTGCAATTAATTTCGGTCTCTCGATTTTTAAATTTTCAGCCTCAGCTTTGATTCGATCCGCCGCAGTTTTCATCATTGTGTAACCGCCGTTTGCATGGATATTTAAAATATTTGCGCCGAGATTCATCAATGAACAAAGTCCGCCGGCAACTGTATTGGGAATGTCATGCAACTTCAAATCAAGAAAAATTTTTTTGTTTTGAGATTTAAGCCATTCGACGACAACAGGTCCGACGCTGTAAAAAAGTTCCATGCCGACTTTGTAATAATTTACGCTGTCAGAAAGCTCATTCACAATTTTTTTGACATCATCAAATTTATGAAAATCCAATGCGACAATTAATCTCTCATCAGCCATTAAAAAACACCTCTAAAAATTTTTTAATTTGCAATTATTATCTCATTGATTTAAAAAAATATCAATAAAAAAAATATTGAAATTATAAATTGAAAGTGCTATACTTCATTTTCGTCAAAAGACAAGAATAAATTTTAAAAAATTTTTTTGACAGAGGAAGTGGAAATTTAATGGCAACTTTGAAAAAAATAGGATTCATAGGGACAGGAATAATGGGAGCCGCGATGGCAGGTCACTTGATGGACGCAGGTTTTGAAGTGAGCGTTTATAATCGCACGAAATCGAAAGCGGACGAACTCATAAAAAAAGGAGCAAAATGGTGCGGAACTCCTGCACAATGCTCAAGAGGTCAGGACGTTATAATTTCAATGGTCGGTTATCCGAAAGACGTTGAACAAATTTATCTCGGTGATGACGGAATTATTGTCAATGCAAAAGCGGGAGCATATATAATTGACATGACGACTTCGTCGCCGACACTTGCCGAAAAAATTTATAATGAGGCGAAAGTCAGAGATGTTCATGCGATTGATGCACCTGTCACGGGAGGAGATACCGGCGCAAAAAATGCAACGCTCACAATTTTCGTCGGCGGTGATGAAGCAGATTTTAAAGCACTCGCTCCGATTTTTAATGCAATCGGGAAAAATATTGTTTATCTCGGAACGGCAGGCAGCGGACAAAAAGCGAAAATTGCAAATCAAATTGCACTTGCAGGATCACTTGCCGGAGCTTGTGAGGCGTTTGCTTATTCAAAATCGGCAGGATTAGACATTGATAAAGTTTTCGCATCAATTTCAACGGGTTCAGCCGGTTCAAAACAAATGACGGATATAGTTAAACGCGGACTTGACGGAAATTTTGATCCCGGATTTATGATTAAACATCTCGCAAAAGATTTGGCAATCGGAACTGAAACATCTATGATTTACGGAACTTCTTTACCGATTCTCGCGTTGGTTTTGCATGAACTTCGCAAAATGGAATCGGAAGGTCACGGCAATGAGGGAACTCAGTCGCTTTTGAAATATTATGACGTTAAATAATTTTTAAATATATTTTTTAATCCATTGGAGGTTTTAATTTTGCTTGAAGAATTTAAAAAATTTATAATGCGCGGAAACGTAATTGATATGGCGACGGGTGTCATAATCGGTGCGGCTTTCGGAAAAATTGTTTCGTCATTCACTTCAGATATTTTGATGCCGCCATTGGGACTTTTGCTCGGCAAAGTTGATTTTTCAAATTTGTATATCAATCTTTCAAGCATGGAATATGAATCAATAGCAGCGGCGAAAGAGGCAGGAGCACCCGTTATTGCTTACGGCGTTTTTCTTAATACATGTCTTGATTTTTTAATCGTGGCAGCTGCAATTTTCATTTTAATTAAGCAAGTCAATCGACTCATGCCAAAAACTCCCGAACCTGAACCTGCACCTGAGCCGCGCAAATGTCCTTATTGCAAAGAAGTTGTTGCAGATGACGCGACACGCTGTCCGCATTGCACTTCAGAATTGAAATCGTGAGGTGTCGGCGATGTCAACAATTATTGCGCCGTCTTTACTTTCAGCAGATTTCGCGAATCTTGCAAATGAAATAAAAAAAGTCACCGACGCAGGAGCAGAATATATCCACGTCGATGTTATGGACGGAAGTTTTGTCCCTAATATTACGATCGGTTCGCCTGTGGTTGAATCAATCAGAAAAATTACCGATGCAATTCTTGACGTTCATTTGATGGTTGAACATCCCGAAACGCAGATTGAATCATTCGCAAAAGCAGGAGCAAATATAATTACATTTCACGTTGAGGCAACGAATCATGCACACAGATTGATTGAACAAATTCATTCATTTGACTGCAAAGCGGGAGTTGCACTCAATCCGGGTACATCTCTTTCAATGATTGAAGAACTCGTTGAATTTGCGGATATGATTTTAATAATGACAGTCAATCCCGGATTCGGCGGACAAAAATTTATTGAATCGCAGCTCGGAAAAATTCACATGCTCTATCATATGATTGAAGAAATGGAAGTTGAATGTGATATTGAAGTTGACGGCGGAATTAATCCCGAAACTTCGGTTGATGTTCGTGAGGCAGGCGCAAATATTTTAGTTGCAGGTTCAGCAATTTACGGTTCAAAAAATATTGCACAGGCGATTAAAGATATTCGCGGAACTGAAATTGAACATCATCATTGAGATTTTAATTTTTTTTCATAGTACCAGGCCCATCCGATTAAAATTATCGCAAAAATTATTACGACGATAATTCTGGTTGGGTCTTTTTCTTGCAAAATTGCATCATGCCCGATTATCGCCTCAATTCCTGTTGACGGAAATTTTCCAATCAAAGACGAAATAAAATAATCTCTCAAGCTCAAAGATGAAAGAGCACCAACAGCATTTAAAAGAGCGGAAGGAACATAAGGAACCATTCGAGCAATCAGCATTATAACAAAACCTTTTTCGCCGCTGTAATGATCAATCTTGCTTAAAAATTTACTTTTGCTTATAATTTGTGCTGCCTGCTCACGGAAAAAAAATCTCAGCAGCAAAAAACTTATCGTTACTCCGACAGTCTCAGCCGCAACCGAAATTACAATTCCCCAAAAAATTCCAAAGATTAAAGTATTCGCCGTAGAAAAAATAATTGCCGGAGGAAATCCGAGAGCATTGACAAATAAAGTCAGCAGGAAACTGAAAACGACTGCCATTGATCCGTAACCACGAATATAATCAGCCGTTTCGACAATATCACCGTGACTTAAAAGCTCAAAAATTTCCGGCAGAAAATTTGGCGAGATGAGATGAACGATGACGAACAACATTAAAATTAAAAATGCTGCAACGATTTTAATTTTTCTCATAAATTTTTAATCTCCAAATGCTTTTTTTCTTAACGATATATTATAAAAATGAAATTTTGCTGAAAAAAATTTTAAAAAATTATTAAAAAGGTATTGCATTTTTAAAAAATTTGTGATAGTATATCGGCGGTCGAGGGAAAACAGAGGAAAAAATTGATGAGGAAACATGGACACTCAACAAAAAAATTCCTCCGAACTTCCGAGACAAAAAATTTTAAAGTTTGTTTTAAATTCTTGGGAGGAATTCACAATGAAAAAATCAGTCGTATCTGCATTGACGACAGCTCTCGTAGTTGGAGCAGCCTCAACAACTTTTGCAGCGGCAAATCCGTTCAGCGATGTCCCTGCAGGCCATTGGGCTTATGATGCAGTTACACAACTCGCAGCAGATGGTATTATCGAAGGTTACGGCGACGGAACTTATCTCGGTAACAAGAACATCACTCGTTATGAAATGGCTCAGATGGTTGCTAAGGCAATGGCAAAAAATCCGAGTGGTGCTGACAAAGCTGCTCTTGATCGTCTCGCAGCAGAATTTTCAGAAGAACTTAACAATCTCGGCGTAAGAGTCAGCCAACTCGAAAAATATGCCGACAAAGTTATTTGGCAAGGTAAAATTGAGTACACTTACAAGAGTGCACGTACTGATAATGCTTATGACAGTGGTAAGACAAAAGTCAATCAAGATGACTGGATTTTCCGTTTTGAGCCGATTGCAGAAGTCAACAAGCATTGGACACTCCGCGCTCGTATTGATGCACATGCAGATTTAAGTCATGATACCGGCAGCAGTTTCAGTTTGGAACGTGGCTGGGCACAAGGCGATTATAAAAACTTCCAAATCAAAGTCGGTCGTCAACCTCTCTACACAAATGAAGATGGTATCGTTTGGGATACTGAATACACCGGCGGTGAAGTTACTTTCGGTAACAGATTGAAAGCTACCATTTATGCAGGTCGTCTCGGCGCAAGCAAGGTCGGCGGTTCAGTAAGAAATGCCGGTTCATGGAATGGAAGACAAGACGGCGTAAGTGCTGAAGATCGCTGGAACGATGCAACAGGCAGAATCGGTCATGACGGTACTGATCCTTCAAGTTTCCAAGCTATTAACATTCAATATACTCCTGCTGAAAAAGGTCTCTTCGGTGGTGCAGGTTACTATCACATCAAAGATGATGACTTCAAGACAATGTCGGTTGATGGAGTAAAAATCCCGAATTATGCTTACTCAAATCAAGGCGATGAAGGTACTGCTAATATTTGGTCAGTAAATGCCGGTTATAAATTCGGTCGTAAAGCAAAACTTTGGGGCGCATATGCACAGAACAGCAGAGCAGATTTTGAAGACAAATCTTATCAAGCACTCTTTGCATATGGTGATCTCTACGGCGGCGGTAATCAAAATACCAAGAAAGGTCAATGGGCTGTTTGGGCCGGTTACAAGAAACTTGGTTCAAATGCTTCACTCTGCGCTATCAACTGGGATGATGCCTTCGCAGGTACTAAAGGTTTCGTTTGCGGCGCATCCTATGCTCCTATGGACAGACTCGTATTCATTGCTAAATACTTCAAAGGCGATTACATTGAAGGCAGTGGAGATGCTCAAAGACTCTTCGGTCGTGTTGAATTCTTCTATTAATTCAAAAACACGATTCATTTCAAAGCTTAACATGTAAATAATTAAATCGTAATATAAAAAAGCTCCTGTTGAAAATTTTCTTCAGGAGTTTTTTTATTTCAAAAATGATTGCGGCTTTATTTTTTTATTCTATTTTTGTGAATGATTTTTTAAAAAGCCGAGTGAAATTGCTCCAAGCGTCGCACCTGCAAAAATTGAAACAAGATACATCATCGGATTGCCAATAGTCGGTACAACGAAAATTCCGCCGTGAGGTGCAGGCAAAGTGCAGCCGAACATCATAACCAATGCTCCGGCTAATGCTGAACCTATTACGCAGGAAGGAATTACTCGAAGAGGATCAGCCGCCGCAAACGGAATTGCTCCTTCGGTTATGAATGACAAGCCTAAAATTATATTCGCCAAGCCGGATTTTCTTTCTTCTTTTGAAAATTTACTTTTGAAAAAAATCGTCGCAAATGCAATCGCAAGCGGAGGCACCATTCCTCCTGCCATTGATGCCGCTATGAAAAAATAATTTCCATGCGTAAGAAATCCGACACTTGTAACATATGCGGCTTTATTAATCGGTCCTCCCATGTCTATTGCCATCATTCCGGCTATCAATGCTCCCATCATCACTTTTGCCGATGAATCTGTTTCACTCAAAATATCTATGAGCCAATGATTTAATTCGGAAATTGGCGGTCCTATTATCAAAGTACAAATCACCGCGATTAATAAAATTCCGAATACAGGATAAATTAAAATTGGTCTGACTCCTGCAAGTGTCTTAGGCAAATTTTCAGTCGCTGATTTTATTTGATTTACCAAAAATCCTGCGGCGAATCCTGCAATCAATGCTCCCAAAAATCCCGATCCGTTTTCATTCGATAAAGCTCCTCCGACCAATCCGACTGCCAATCCCGGACGATCTGACATCGACATCGCAATATATCCCGAAAGAATCGGCAGCATAAAATTAAATGCAAGTCCGCCTGTATCTTTAAAAAATTTTGCAACAGGTGTTATCGAGCCGAAATTTCCGCGTTGTTCAGTCGTCAATGAATTTATGTCAATCGCCATTCCGTCAATCAAAAAAGCAATCGCAATTAAAATTCCTCCTCCGACAACTAACGGCAGCATGTGAGAAACTCCGTTCATCAAATGTTTATATGCTCGTCGTCCCAAACTTTCATGTGAAATTTTTTCAACGTCAGAAATTTTTTCATCTGAATCTTTTTCCTGCGAATGAAATATCGGAGCATCGCCGCTGATTGCCTTGTCGAGAAGCTCATCAGGCTTGTTTATTCCGTCCGCAACTTTTGCAAATATCACCTGCTTGCCGTCAAATCTTTTCGTCTCAACATTTTTGTCGGCGGCAATTATTATTCCGTCCGCATTTTCAATTTCTTCAGCCGTCAATACATTTTGCGCTCCGCCTGATCCGTCCGTTTCTACTTTTATTTTTATATTCCTTTTCTTCGCGTGCTGTTCCAAACTTTCCGCCGCCATGTATGTATGTGCGATTCCTGTCGGACACGCCGTTACTGCCAATATAAAATAGTTTTTTTCAGCATTTTTGATTGAATCTGCAACTTGAAAATTTCCGTTCTCTTTATCATCAATATATTTTAAAAATTCTTCCTTCGTTGTTGATTGAATCAGCGATTCTTTAAATTCTTCGTCCATTATCATTTTGACGAGTTTTGTTAAAATTATCATGTGTTCATCGTCGTCATTATTCGGTGCGGCTATCGCAAAAAATAATCTTGCAGGTTTTTCGTCCATTGAATCAAAGTCAATACCTTTAGGAATCGTCATTACTGCAAGTCCTGCACTTTTTACTCCGCTTGATTTTGCATGCGGCGTTGCTATTCCGTCTGCCAAGCCTGTTGTTCCGATTTTTTCTCTCGCCAAAATGTCCTTTTTATATTGCTCTTTATCTTTTAAAAAGCCGCCTTTGTCTATCAACTCGACAAGTTTTTCAATCGCTTCACTTTTATTTCTTATTTTCGCGTCAAGCTCTATGCACTCTTTTTTGAGAAGATCAGTAATTTTCATTTGATTCCATCTCCTCACGAAAAGAGACTTTTTATTTTGCGAAGAATTTTTTTGCTCAAACTCGCATCGTCCTCTTCTTGATGATGAATTGTTATTTGTCCGCTCAATACTCTTTCAATGAGTTGTTCGGGACGATTTATTCCCGTTATGACTGCCGTTTGAATTATTCTTTTTCCGTTGAACCTGTGCATTGGGACTGCTGCACTTGCCGCTACAATTATTGCGTCCGCCTCTTTTATGTCTTCGTCCGAAAGTTCGTCGTATACTCCTTCTGCTCCCCGTGTCTCAACATGAATTGCAACGCCTTTTTTCGCCGCCGCTTTTTTCAATGCCTCTGCCGCCATGTGTGAAGATGAAATTCCTGTCGGACATGCCGTTACTGCCAAAATTTTTACATGTTCGACTGATTTTGATTTTAATTCTTCGGCACTTCTTTCTGTTTCTTTCGTTTCAATCAATTTTAAAAATTCTTCCGTCGTCTTTGCTTTGATGAGTGCTTCTTTAAATTCTGAATCCATTAAAAGTACTGACAATCTTCCCATTTCTGTCAATGATTTTGGATCGGCTTTTTCGGGTGCGGCGAATAAAAAAAATAATCTCGCAGGTTTTCCGTCACATGAATCAAAATCAACTCCGTTCGGTACCGTCATTGCTGCTATTGCCGGTTTTTTTATATTTTCACTTTGTGCATGAGGCGTTGCAAGTCCGTCATTTAATCCTGTCGAGCCTCCTGCCTCTCTCGCCCAAATATCTTTTCTTACCGCCTCTTTATCTTTTACGATATTACTTTTCACAAGCAAGTCAAGCAAAATATCAATTGCCTCATTTTTATCTTTCGGTGTCATGTTGAGAACAACTGCACCTTTCGGAATGAATTTTGTAATTTTCATAATCATTTTTATCACTGCTCCATCATTTCTAAAACTGTTTCAATTTCGGCACGCGTCGCCAAATTTTCTGAAAAGGCTGATGCTGCTCCTGCTGCCAATCCCATTCTGAATGCCGAATTATAATTTCCTTCGCTTTCAATATATCCTGCCAAAAATCCCGCGACCATTGAATCACCTGCTCCGACTGTGTTGACAATTTTTCCTTGCGGCGGTTTTGCATTGTGAATTTGTCCCGTCTCGTCAATTAAAATTGCTCCGTTGCCTGCAAGTGATACCAATACGTTCAACGCTCCCATTTCCTGCAATTTCTTGGCATATTCCGCAATTTTTTCCGTATCATTTCTTTTGATATGCACTCCGAACATTGCTCCGAGTTCATAATTATTCGGCTTAATCAAAAACGGTTTGAATCTCAAACATTTTAATAAAAGTTCTTTTTCGGCATCGACAACAATTTTCACTCCTTCAGGCACATTCATTAAGAGTTTTTCATACATGTCTGAAGGCAATGTATTAGGAATCGATCCGGCAATTACAATTATATCTCCTTCAATTAAATCTTTTCCGATGTGATGAAGAAATTCGTCAATATATTTTTCGGGAATGTTTGGACCTTGACCGTTGATTTCCGTTTCAATTTCGGATTCTATTTTCACGTTTATTCTTGAAAATCCTTTCGGCAAAATTACGAATGAATGTTTTGCTCCGATTTCATCAAGCTGTCGACAAATTTCCGTGCCCGTGAATCCTGCAACAAATCCTTTCGCCGTCGTATCATGTCCTAAATTCCTAAGCACGATTGAAACATTTACTCCTTTTCCGCCGCTCAATACCTGTTCATAATTCACGCGATTTATTGCTCCGAGTGAAAATTTTTCAAGTCGAACTATATAATCTATCGACGGATTAAATGTTACTGTGTAAATCAAATTTTTTTCGCCTCCAAATTCTTTTACATTTTACACATTTTATTTCTTAACGTCAAACAAATTTTCTGAATCTTTTTGAATAATTGACGCAATTTAATTTTCGTTGTACAATACATAAAAATTTTTTTCTTAAATTTCTTCGGAGGTTTTTTGCATGGACATCGTTCCTGTATTGATTAATATCTTTCTCGTCATATTTTTAATTTCGATGAACGGTTTTTTTGTCGCTGCTGAATTTTGCTGCGTTAAAATGCGTTCAAGCCGATTGGAAACTTTGATTCAAGAAGGAAACAAACGAGCAAGATATGCAAAAAAATTGACTGATGAACTTGACGAATCTTTGTCAGTCACTCAGCTCGGAATTACTCTTGCATCTCTCGGACTCGGCTGGATCGGTGAACCTTTTGTTTCGGAATTAATTTTGCCGCTGACTCGTTCAGTCGGTTTAAATGATACTCTGGGGCATACAGTCTCACTTGCCGTCGCTTTCACAATCATCACTTCAATGCACATCATTTTAGGTGAACTTACTCCAAAATCAATGGCAATTTCAAACACCGAAAAAATTTTGCTTTCTATCGCATTGCCGATGTTAATTTTTTGGAAAATTTTTTATCCTTTCGTATGGCTTTTAAATTCGACTGCAAATTTCGTAAGTCATCATCTCGGTTTTGAAGTCAAAGGCGAAGGCGAAGTTGCTCACAATCCCGAAGAAATTCGTTTGTTGCTGGAAGAAAGTCATAAGCAGGGACTCGTTGACGATACTGAAGTTGATTTTGTCGACAATGTTTTTGACTTTACCGAATTAAATGTGCGTGAAATTATGGTTCCTCGTACGGATATGGTTTGCATTTATCTGAATAAATCTTACGAAGAAAATTTAAAAATTATCCTTGAAGAACAAATGACGCGCTATCCGATTTGCGTTGAAGACAAAGATCATATAATCGGATTTTTGCACGTCAAAGATTTTATGAATGAAATTGTAAGCGGTAAAAAAGTCAGTCTGCGTCATCTGGCACGAAAAGTTTTTGTTGTTCCTGAAAGTATGGACGTGGCAGTTTTATTGAAATCAATGCAAAAAAATCGTTCGCAGCTTGCAATCGTCGTTGATGAATACGGCGGTACTGCAGGAATGGTTACGATTGAAGACATTATTGAAGAAATAGTAGGCGATATTCAAGACGAATTTGATGAAGAGCGACCGTCGATTGAAAAACGCAGTGAAAAAATTTTTTCGGTTGATGCCAAAATGTCGCTGGAAGATTTAAAAGATCATCTTGAAATTGAAATTGAAGATGATGATGTCGATACAATCGGCGGCTGGCTTTATGACAGACTTGGAACTGAGCCGCAAGTAGGTCAGCAATCATCTTACAACGGAAATATTTTTTCGGTTGAAGAAGTTGATGGTTTGAGAATTACTCGCGTCCTCGTCAAATTATCTTCAAATTAAATTTTTTCAAAATAAAAATCACGATATGCAGAGAATTTTTTTGCACTCGTGATTTTTTTTATTATTCATTTGCACTAAGCATTTTTTCGCCGACACTTCCGATTCTGACTTCTCCTATTTCAAGTTTTGTATCTTTCAATTTTTCTTTCAAGCCCGGAATATAATCGCGAAATTCGCTTGCAATGGAACGTTCCGAAAAATAAAATCTCATATCAAGCTGATTATTTTCATACATTCTGAAAGTAAGTTCAACCGCTCCGATATAATCAGTCAATACGCAAATTCTAAGCCACGTTTCTTTTTTGTCTTCGCCTGTCTCTTTATCCTTTGCATTTTCATCATAAACGTGCAAATAAGTCGGATAAGAACTGTCATTGTCGCCGACGTAAAGAGGCATCATCATTTGAAGCGAGCGGTTGCTTTGAGCAGCATTTTGTGTTGAATAATTTTCGCCTCCCATACTTTGGCGCATCGCATTTGCAAATTCAGCAACATCTCTTCCGGCACGCTTAAACGCCTTCGCGCTAAGTTTTGAAGTTAATCCTGCCATATCGCAAAGTTGCATGAAGGCCCAAAGTCTGGGGAGATCAGGCAATTTTTGTTGAATCGCCGCTTGTTGAACCGTAATCGGAACATTTTGCTGACACAGTCTCAATAAATTTTGTAAGTGACGTGCCTCACCTTCAGAGAGCTGTTGTTGATTGTTGTTGACGAAATTTTGAAGTGTCGCCGTGTCTCGTTCGGTTATTTTTGAATCTCTCAGTAAAAGTTGTGCAACATCTTTCATAGTCTGCATTGTCTGTGGATTATTTTGCATCGGTTGTTTCAACAAAACTGTTTTTGCCGCCTGTAAATCGGTTTTAAGTTGCTGTTGTTTTGTAAAAAAGTCATCGCCTTGTTCGAGTCGTTCCAATTGTGCCTGCAGTTTTTGCGAAAATAATTGCTGTTGAGCTTGCAAATTATTCGGATCATTGAAATTTTGTTGATTGAATTGTTGAGGTTGATTCGGATTCAAATTATTTTGCTGCATTGGTTGA
>CAJOPN010000118.1 GCA_905236285.1 uncultured Selenomonadaceae bacterium
TACAATTATTCTTGCTTGCTGCACAGGTCCGTTGATTACATTCTTCAGCGAAAAAGTTAATAAACCTCTGCTTGAAAGGGCAATTATCGGACAGGAGAAATAATTTGTCGTTAATAGTTGAAGTAAACGAAAAAGAACCTTCGCCGTTTGAAAAAGAACCTGAAATAACAGGTGTATATCATTGGAGTGAAGGACAACGATTAATGCACTTGCATGAAGATCGCGCAGAAATAAATTTTATATTATCGGGATACGGAACGCACGTCGTCGGAAGTGAAGTTTGTCATACTCAGCCCGGCGATGTGCTTATTTATGATTCCTGCGTTATGCATGATGAAAGCGTAATGCTTGATTCTCAAGTCGTGGCGTGGTGCATTGCGATAAAAAATTTTAAATTGAAAAATCAGCGTGAAAATTCATTGCTGCCTGAAGGAATGAGACCGATATTATCAGCGCAGTCAATCGCAGATGAATTGACACCGCTCTATATTATGACGCATAAATATTTACATCAGCCGCACGGATATTTGATTGCAAATTCAGCCGCGAGGACAATCGTCAGTTTAATTTACAATTTAATTCTCAAAAGTGAAACAAATTACAATCGACAAGAAAATTTTATCGTGCAAAAAATTCAAAATTATATAAATGAACATTACGCCGAAGAAATTTCAATCGCCGAACTTGCAAATTTGGTTAATGCCAGCGAGGGATATGTAACTCACATCTTCAAAAAAAATTTGAATTATGCGCCGATGCAATATGTAATGCGTCGACGAATAGGAAAAGCTCAATCACTTTTAATTTATACCGATTTGCCGCTGACCGAAATATCTTTTCGTGTCGGTTATGACGATTCAAATTATTTCAGTCGAATTTTTAAAAAAGTTATCGGAATACCGCCGAATTTATACAGAAAAAAATGGCTGGAAATTTCAAGCGGATCTGCGCCTTCGGATATATAATTGATTGATGAACGGAGGAAAAAAATTTTGCTGATTGCGGAAATATGGGCAAATGTTAAAGTTAAAAGCATAAATCAAACATACAATTACAAAATTCCCGAAAATTTAAATTTTATAACGGCAGGCTGGCGAGTAACAATTCCGTTCGGTCGGCAAAAAATTGACGGATTCGTGATAAATGTTTTTGACGGCGATCCGAATGATTTTGAATTTGAATTGAAAGAAATAATTTCGGCTGTAGATGATGAGGCTTGGTTTTCGGAAGAAATGATGATTTCGGCAAAATGGCTTGCAAATTTTTATTTGTGTCCGTTGTCGCAAACAATGTCTTTATTCATGCCGGGAGAAAAATCAAAAAAAATCGTTCCGCTGTTTGAAAAATTTTTTAAAATAAATCCTAAATACAACGTTGATGAATTAATGAAAGTATTTCCGAAAAATGCAACGGCAAAATTAAAATTAATGGAATTATTCAAAAATAAATCCGAACTCAAACAAAGCGATTTGAAAGAAAATAAAATTTCTGCGGCGACGATAAAATCATTCACGGATTTAAAAATTGTTGAAGTCGAAAAAAGAAGAATTTTGCGCGACAGTTATGAAAATGTAAAACCGAAGAAAAAGATAATAAACTTGACGGACGAACAAAAATTTGCTGTGAATGAAGTTACAAAAGCAATCGAAAATCCTGAAAAAGTTCAAAATAAAAAATTTCTGCTTTATGGCGTGACAGGTTCTGGAAAAACTCAAGTTTATATTGAAATTACAAAGCGCGTCACAGAATTGGGAAGACGTGCGGTAATTTTGGTACCGGAAATTTCATTGACAGGACAAATTGTTTACGAGTTCAAACGTCATTTCAAAGATATAATTGTTCTGCACAGTAAATTATCGGCAAATGAAAGAGGAGATGCTTTTCATAGAATAAGAAACGGAGAAGTAAATGTTGTGATAGGAGCACGCTCGGCACTTTTCACACCGATTGACAACGTCGGATTATTCGTTTTGGACGAAGAGCAGGATTATTCATATAAACAAAATGAATCGCCGTTTTATCATGCTCGAACAGTCGCCGAAAAATTTTCCGAATTTCACAATGCGGCAATAATTTTTGGAAGTGCAACGCCGAGTTTGGAAACATATTATCGAGCTGAAACGGGAGAAATTTTTTTGTTGAAATTGCCTCATCGCGTGAAAGACAATGACATGCCGACGGCGGAATGTGTTGACATGAGAGAAGAATTAAAGAGAGGCAATAAAAATGTTTTGTCGAGATCACTTCAAAAATTGCTTGAGCAGACCATTCAGAAAAATCAACAGGCGATAATTTTATTGAATCGTCGCGGATATTCAACATTTGTGATGTGCAGAGAATGCGGCGAAGTAATTAAATGTCCCGATTGCGGTATGCCGATGGTATATCATCGCGACGGATTTTTGAGGTGTCATCATTGCGATATTGAAACGACACCGCCGGATATTTGTCCCAAATGCGGCAGTCGATATATAAAATATTTCGGTTCAGGCACTCAAAGATTGGAACAAACTTTAAAAATTGCGCTGCCCGATGCAAAAATTTTGAGAATGGACAGAGATACGACGAATAAAAAAATGTCACATCACAGAATGATAACGATGTTCAAAAATCATGAATATGATATATTATTCGGCACACAAATGGTCGCGAAAGGTCACGATGTCGACAATGTAACGGCAGTAGGAATTTTAAGCGCGGATTCAATGTTAAACATTCCTGATTTTAGAGCAAGCGAGCAATGTTTTATGTTGATAACTCAGGCAGCGGGAAGAGCGGGACGAGCAAATTTGAAAGGCAAAGTTGTCGTTCAGGCTTACAATCCGAAACATGAAGCGGTAATTTTCGGCTGCAAACAAGATTATGAAGGATTTTTTAATTATGAAATTCCTCTTCGCAAAGAACAGTTTTATCCTCCGTTCAGTCGATTGATTAAATTAATTTTTACGGATAAATTTGAAGATTGTGCCAAAACTTCCGCGCAGAAATTGGTTGACAAATTCAATTCGGAATTAAAAAATAAAAATTCGGAATCGATCGGACCTGTGCCGGCAATAATCGCAAAATATAAAGATATTTACAGATTTGTTGTAATAATAAAAACTACTGAATTGGAAAAAGTTATAAATTTTTTGCGTGAGAATCAATACAATGTCAGGAATGATGTAACGATTGATATTGATCCGTCCGCAATGTTTTAAGGTAAGAACAATGACAGAAATATTTTTGGCGGCGGCGATGATAGTTTCGCTGATTATACTTTATAAATATTTGCCGAACAGAAAAATTTTCATATATTTTTGTATGTCGCTGGTGATGGTATTTGCGATAGCCGGATTTTTGACGAGAAGTCAACAGCCTCAGCAGACGATGAATCAAACTCAACGCCTGGAAATTATGAATCGGCAGAAAATTTTTATTGATTGGTACACGGAATATCAAAAAGATATTGAACAGCTGGATCGAAATTGGCAGTCGTTTCATAATATCATTGAAAATTTTAAATCTGATGAAACGAATGACGAAACCATTTTTGAAAGATTATCGAATTTGGAAAGCGAAGTCAGAATAGAACAAGTGCATATTTACACGCTGAAAGTTCCGTCGGGAATAGGTGAGGAATGCAGCGCGTTGACGGAAGAAATTTTAAAAAAAACACGGCAATATGCAGACGCTCAGGCACAAACAATTTCATTATGCAAATCATTGACGGAAACGGAAAAATTTTTGAATTCGTCTCGTCAAGAACAAATTCACCAATTTCAAGATATAATAATTCGTGAAGCACCGGCAGGATTATTCACGGCAAATGAAATTTCGGAGATATTGAGATATTTTAAATTGTCTGCAATCAAATCGGACGAATTTTTATAAATTCAAAATAAATTTTCGTGCAAAGTTGAATTTTACTATTGAAATATTTTTATAAAGTGATATGATATTGCAAAGAAAAAAATTTTTTATTAAAAAGAATTGTGAGAGAAATAAATTTTTGAGGGATGTTTTTAGAAAAGCAAGTTAATTTTTTCACAAAGTTTTTTGGGAGGCACAAAAGCGATGATAAACGGAAAACCTCATATCGTAGTCGTCGGAGGAGGATTCGGCGGCGTATCAATCTGTAAACTTTTGGCTAAAGAAAATGTTGAAGTCACACTCGTTGACAGACACAATTATCATTTGTTCCAGCCGCTGCTTTATCAAGTATCGACTGCAGTTCTTTCGACGGATGAAATTGCATATCCGATCAGAAGTTTTTTCCGTGACAATAAAAATGTAAATTTTTTCATGGCGAAGGCAAAAGGAGTAGACCAAGCGCGAAATGTATTGAAAACGAATCACGGAGAAATTCATTACGATTATTTGGTGCTTGCGGCCGGAGCGACGACGAATTTTTTCGGAATGAAAGAAGTAGAAAACAATGCTTACGGAATGAAAACAATTCAAGAGGCATTGGCGATAAGAAATCACGTTTTGCACGAATTTGAAAGAGCCGATAAGCCATACAGAACGCCTGAAGAACGCAGAGAAAAATTGACATTCGTAATAGTCGGAGGAGGACCGACAGGAGTAGAAGAGGCAGGAGCGATTGCAGAACTCAGAGATATTTTAAAAGCAGAATTTCATCATTTAGATTTCAATGACGTACAAATAAAATTGATTGAGGCTACTGCTCACGTATTGCCGATGATGAGTCAAGATTTGCAAGATGAAACAGTAAGAGTCTTGAGGAAAAAAGGCGTGGATGTCATGCTTGAAACTCAAGTGGTAGGTTATGACGGAAAAATTTTGAAATTGAAAAGCGGCGTGGAAATTCCGACGAGTACAGTAATTTGGGCAGCGGGAGTAAAAGCGGCTGATTTTATAAAAGACTGCGGCGGAGAATATGCAAGAGACGGAAGAATTTGGGTTGAAGAAAATTTGATGGTCAAAGGCGCAGTTAATCAAAATGTATTTGCAATAGGAGACTGTGCGGGATTTATGCACGGAGACATGAAAAGACCGCTGCCGACAGTTGCACCTGTGGCGAATCAGCAAGCGAAAACTTGTTACGAAAATATTATGAAATTAATTAAAGGCGATACAAATCTCAATAAATTTGTTTATAAAGATCTCGGAGCGATGGCGACAATCGGAAAAGCTGAGGCAGTCGTCAATAAACCGAAAATGACAGGATTTTTGGCGTGGTGTGCATGGCTTTTCATTCATCTTTTGAGACTCGCCGGAGCTTATGCAAACTTTACTGTTGCGGTTAAATGGGCTTGGAACTTTTTATTCGGAGTGCGACTTGGAAGAATTATTACAAATATAAAATTGGACAGCGGCAAACTGACAATTCCAAAAGTGGAAGAAGATCATTCCGCACCCGGAGTAAATGAAGGAAATACGGTTGTCTTGCAGTCTGAAAAATAAAAAATTTTTTTTGAGGAATTCGTCAGAGTTCCGAATTTTTTTTTGAGGAGTGATTTTTTTATGGCAGTTATAGTTATTGCCGATTCAAATACTTTGGTTTCGGGAGACAATTTTTCAAATGAATTTCAACTTGGCGCACCGAATGTTTCATCACCGAAATATGTCACGATTTACGCAGGTTCAGGCGACGACACGATAAATAATTACAACGGAGTTCATTCATTGATTGACGCGGGATCGGGAAACAATTTAATTGTAAATTCGGATTTAGCGATTGACAACACAATTATTTGTTCAGGCGGAAATGATTCAATCGTAAATAATACCGGTGCATTCAACAATTTTATTTTGACAGGCGACGGCGATGATACGATTGATATTTGGTCGAAGGAAAAAAATACAATAAAATTCGGCAAAGGAAATAATTTAGTCAGAATTTGCGCGGATACGAAATTAATGCTCAATACTTCAGAAAGTGAAAATTATCAATTAAAATATTTTAATGGAGCAAGTGCGGCGGTAACTCTTACAAACGGCTCTCACAATTATACGGTTCGCGGCTCAAAAGATGTAAACGAATTTGAATATAATATTGCGGAAAGTAATTTGAATATAGTCGGATTCGGCGGCGAGGATAATTTAAAAATTGACAGAAAAATAATCGGAAATGCGACGATTGACAACGATGATGTAATATTGGCAGTAGAAAATAACGGACGAATTAGAATAAGAAATGTAAAAGGTCGTCCGATAAATATAAACGGCAATTCGACGATAATAGGCGGTTACGAAAAAATTTCTCCGCAGGAAGTTATAAAAAATTTTATGAATGCGCTCGACAAGACAAAGTTAAAAGGTTCGCCAGCAGTAGATGAGGCAGTCAAAAAAAGTTCAAAATTCGATTCTATGCGACAAGTCATTGAAAATATGATTGCCGATTGCAAAAAAATAAATAATCCCGATCATTTTTTACGAGATTATTGCTCAATAATTTTGGATAATGCCGACACGGGAGCAATCACAGGCTGGGATGCGGGAACAAAATTTGTGAAAACTGCCGAGACGATTGTATCTGAAGAAGGAACTGTTCAAAATTTTAACGGGAATTTTTTTGAAGTCAACGGTTTAAAAATTTATGTGCCGGCTGCTCAAAATATATCTCAACAAAATATTATCAACGGACTTTATACCTGGTGGGCGAAAAATTCATTGAGATTGATAGAAGAATCATACGGCACGGATTACAGATTTGACAATCCAAATGCGAGTGTGAATGAAATGACGGTTGAATTTATTAACGACGCAACTTCGGCTCTTGCACTCGTCGGAACTTCTTTTAATGTTTCAAGCGGCCGCGCAGTCAAATTAATTTTGCGAATCAACATGAAATATTATAATGACATTCGTGCAGACAATGTTGACGGAGCAAGCAATTTTAATTTTGGAAATATTCGAGCGAGCTATTTGGACAGAACTCTTGCACATGAATTTACTCATGCTGTAATGGCGGCGAATATAGATCATTTTAATGACTTGCCTGCATATCTCAAGGAAGGAACTGCCGAGATGACGCACGGAATCAGCGACGAAAGAAGTACCGACATGAAAATTTTGGCAGGAAATCCCGATAAACTTTTAAAATCTCTGGATTCAAATTCGGATGCAAATAAAATTTTTGTTGATGAAGTCAATGCTCCGAGTTATGCAGGTGGGTTCATGCTGTTAAATTACTTTGCAAAACAAGCCGCTTATTGAAAATTTAAATCATCAGCGATAAAAAACTTTCGCCTTTCGTTTTGAGATTGACATCAAAAATTTCTGCAACAGTCGCGGCAATCATAGAAAATGTCGGATAAGTGCCTAAATTTTTAGAGGCATTTATTTTTTTGTTGTAAATTAAAAGCGGAACATATTCACGAGTATGATCGGTTCCCGAAAATCCGGGATCGCAGCCATGATCGGCAGTTATCATCAACAAATCATCTTCATTCATTTTCTTCAAAAATTCGCCGAGCTGAACATCAAAATCGGTCAATGCCTGAGCATATCCTTCAATATCTCTTCTGTGACCGTAGACCATATCAAAATCAACCAAATTTACAAAACAGAGTCCGTGAAAATTTTCTTCCATAATTTTTAGAGTTTTTTTCATTCCGTCAGAATTGTTTTCATTTATTCCGAGTGATTTTGTGATTCCTCTTCCGGCGAAAATATCCGAAATTTTTCCTACTCCGATAACATCAAAATTATTTTTTTTCAAAACGTCCAAAATTGTTTCGGAAGGCGGCTCAAGTGAAAAATCATGTCGACGGGGAGTGCGTTGAAAATTCGGATATTCTCCGATAAAAGGTCTGGCAATAATTCTTCCTACTCCGTGATCTCCTTTCATAATCTTTCGTGCAATTCGGCAGTATTCATATAATTTTTCAATCGGAACTTTTTCTTCGTGAGCGGCAATTTGCAGAACCGAATCAGCCGAAGTATAAACAATCAATGCTCCCGTTTCAATATGTTCTTGTCCGTAATCGTGAATAACCTGCGTGCCTGAATAAGGTTTGTTGCAAATAATTTTTTTTCCGAAAGATTTTTCAAGCTCGGAAATAATTTCATCGGGAAAACCGTCAGGATAAGTCGGCAAAGGTTTTTCAGAAACAACTCCCGCAATTTCCCAATGTCCGATCGTCGTATCCTTTCCGCGTGAAAGTTCTCTCAATCTCGCAAAAATTCCGCTCGGATTTTCGACACGTTCGCCGCAGTTTACGCCGTCAATATTGAACAATCCCAAATTTCTGAGATTAGGCACATGAAATTTTTTTGAAGCCGCAACCGATTTCAAAGTGTTGCAGCCGACATCATTAAAATCAGCCGCGTCAGGTTCAGCTCCTATTCCGAAACTGTCCAAAACTATCAAAAAGATTCTCTTAAAATTTTTCAAGATAATCACCTCATTAAAATATTTTAAAAAATTCTACCATCTCAAACGACGTTTCCAAAGTGCCAAATCTTTTTCATTCAGCGGCAAATCTATCGACTGACCGTCATCGTAATAAAATCTGAAACGAATTGATTCGGCATTTAAAATTGATTTCAAACTTGACTTCGGAAATTCAACGAAAAGTTTATTCTCGCTTTTAAATCTGTCTCCGCTCATCGGAGGAGGAGTATGTTTTACACTCGCTTTTAAATCCCAAGGAGCTCCGTCGGTGAAAAGAATCGCTTTCGGTAAAAGTTCCGCATTGTCATACCTGTAATCCCACAATGAAAGAACGGCTCCTTCAACGTAGCCTTCTCCGTCACGCGAAACATTAAATTCAATTCTTGCATAATCCGACAAATTGTCTGCGCCGCGATGATCGAAATGCCAAGTGTAAGACAAGCCGAACACTCCCAGCAACATCAATGCAAGTCCGAAAGCAATAAAAACTTTTTGCACCGAAATTTTTTCACTCCCAATTTCAAATTTATCTTTATATTATATATTACGAATTAAAACTTGACAAATATAAATAATTGATGTTGACACTTGACGCGAAATAATGTTAGAATAAATAAATTTTGAAAATATTCGTGGCAGATAAGGAGGAAGATTTAATGTTAAAAGGCAGACGCAGATTTGAAGATGAAGAAGAAGTTTATATTCCGGATTTGGGAGGATACAGCGACGATTTTAATCTTCACGACAGAACTCCCCGCAGTAATGCCGGTATCAGTCTCGGCTGGTCGGCACTTGAGCAGCAAATGTTTGATCTTTTGTTGATAAATCGTTTCAACACAGATTCGCATGATATGCTTGATGAAGAGGCAAAAGCCGTTACTCGTTTGGTTGAAACTTTTGATTCGCATGAAATTTCAAGAATTTGTGCAGTTGCACTTCTTGCGGTTCAAATGGCACTCGTTGAAGAAAAAAATTTTGAAAACGAGTATCACAAATATCAACAGCATATCAAAGAACATCCCGAAGATATTGAAGAATTGGAATTTGGTGTTTAAAAAAATTTTTGAAACCAAAAAGCAGTCCGATATTTTTTCATCGAACTGCGATTTTTTATTTGAAATTATTCATTTCGATTTAATTTGAAAATTACTGATTGAAATAAGCATAAGAACTTGCAGCACGTTGTTGAGCAGAATCAAAAGAAGTGTCATTCGCTTGCTGGAAGTTACTGGAACTGAAAGCAGTACCGCTGCCGTCGACGGGATTTTCAAAATCATCGTCCTGCGTCATAATTTGTGAAATGCTGTTTACAGCGTCATTTGCAATTTGTTCACTAACTTGACTCACTTGTCCGCTTCCGATATGAGTTTCATTTCCAAAATTTGAAACATGATCCTGAGATTCTGCCATCTTGTCTTCGGTTATCTCTCTGCCGGTTTGACTTGTATCAACATTGATTTGACGAAATGCCGCAACCGGAACTGAACCGCCTACACCTGAAATTGCCATATCAATCCCTACCTTTCCCAAAAAATCCATTTTTCAAAAATTACTTTATGTTTGGATTATAACACGTCAAAATTTTTTTGCAATAGTTAATCGAAAATTTTTTTCACCTCCGAAAATTAATTTCATTTTAATTTTAACTTTTTTGATTGTCAACTCTCAAATATAAATGTTATAATCAAAAAAATTTTTTAAAAATTGGAAGTGAGAATCGAATTGAGTTTACAATATTTGACGCAGGATCGAGCACCGCTTTTGGAAGCATTGGAAAAAATGAAAGCGGCGAGATTGGTGCCGTTCGACGTACCGGGACACAAAAGAGGACGCGGCAACAAAGAACTTACGGAATTTTTGGGAGAGCAATGCTTGGAAGTTGATGTCAATTCAATGAAAATGCTCGACAATCTTTGTCATCCGATTTCAGTCATTCGTGATGCCGAAAAGTTAGCGGCGGAAGCATTTAAAGCATCGGCGGCTTTTTTCATGGTCGGCGGGACGACCTCTGCAGTTCAGGCAATGATTTTATCGACTTTGAAACCGAAAGATAAAATAATTATGCCGCGAAATGTTCATAGAAGTGCAATTAATGCGCTGATTCTCTGTGACGCAAAACCGATTTATATAAATCCTCAAGTCGATGACAGATTAGGAATTTCACTCGGAATGAAAATTTCTGAAGTCGAAGAAGCAATTAAAAAAAATTCCGATGCGAAGGCAATTTTAGTGAACAATCCGACTTATTACGGAATTTGTTCCGACATAGAAAAATTAACGAAACTTGCTCACGATAACGGAATGAAACTTTTGGCAGATGAGGCTCACGGTACGCATTTATATTTTAATAAAAAACTTCCGAAGGCGGCAATGCACGTCGGGGCAGATATGGCTGCAATTTCAATGCACAAATCCGGCGGTTCTCTCACTCAATCGTCAATGCTCCTCTGCGGCGAAAATGTCAATGTCGGCTACGTTCATAAAATTATAAATATAACGCAGTCGACGAGTGCATCATATCTTTTGATGAGCAGTCTTGATATTTCACGCAGAAATTTGGCACTTCACGGCGAAGAAATTTTTGATAAGGTTATTGATCTGGTTGAATATGCAAGAAATGAAATTAATGCAATCGGCGGATATTATGCTTACGGCGATGAAATGATTGACGGCGATGCAGTAAGTGATTTTGACATAACAAAACTTTCAATTTTCACTCGACCGATTGGATTGGCAGGAATTGAAGTCTATGATTTGTTGCGTGATGAATATGACATTCAAACGGAATTCGGCGACATAGCAAATATTTTGGCTTATGTATCGGTAGGAGATCGACAAAAAGATATTGAAAGACTGGTAGCGGCATTGGCAGAGATAAAAAGAATTTACAGAAAAGATCCGTCGAAAATGCTCAAAACCGAATATATTGATCCGATTGTCGTCTGCACTCCGAAAGAAGCATTTTATTCCGAAAAAAAATCTTTGCCGCTTGATGAAACTGTCGGCGAAACATCTGCAGAATTTTTGATGTGCTATCCGCCGGGTATTCCGATAATTGCACCTGGAGAAAAAATTACGAAAGAAATTATTGATTATATTCATTACGCAAAGAAAAAAGGCTGTCAAATTACCGGTCCTGAAGACATGAAAATAAAAAATTTACAAGTAATAAAATGAGGAGTGATTTTAATGGAAAATTTGGCATATGATTATTCAAATGAAGAACCTGATTTTGAAATTATAGGAGGAGAAAAATTTATCATGGCAGCAGCAGCACCGTTTGTAAATCACATTTCAACCGTCAACAGACTCAATTATATTTTTATCGGTTACATTGATGAAAAAAATATTGATGCAAGAGTTTTGTTTGAAGCTGATGTTCATTTTTCCAATGAAGATCATTTCAGACCGGATTTGAGTATCATCTGTGATTTGGAAAAAATTAAAGACGGAAAAAGAATTTGCGGAGCTCCCGATTTGGTTGTTGAAGTTTTAAGCGCGTCGACAATGAAAAATGACATCGGCAAAAAGAAAAATGCTTATGAAAAATACGGCGTGAAAGAATATTGGATTATAGATCAATGGTCGCAGCGAATTGAAGTTTATCATCTGATCGAAGGAAAATATATTCTTGATGATGTTTATATGGTATCTGATGAAGAAGAAGTAAAAACACAAATAAAAGTTTCTATTTTTGATGATTTGATCGTCGATGTGAAAAATGTTTTTAAATGGATAATAAAATAAAGGCAAGAGGAAAAATTTTAAATGCAGTTAAAAGGAACATTGATGCTGTTGATGGCATCATTTTTTTGGGGAACGACATTTGTAGCACAGATGACGGGAATGGAAGGACTCGGACCGTTTTCGTATGCGGCAGCGAGATTTTTACTCGGATTTGTTTTTTTGCTGGCAGTCTGGTTCACGCAGGAAAAAAATCGTCAACGTGAAAAACGCGCAGGAAAATATCATTCGGGATTTATCGCAGGAATAGGTTCGGGACTTTTTATGTTCGTTGCAAGTTCTCTTCAACAAATTTCAATGCTTTACACGACTGCTGGAAAAGCTGCTTTTATAACTTGTTTGTATATCGTTTTCGTACCTCTCGGCGCAATTATTTTAGGAAAATTGATTCGCGTTGAAAATTGGATTGGAGCATTTACCGCACTTTTCGGTTTGTATCTTTTGGCAATCCATGAAGATTTTACAATTCAAATCGGCGATTTAATTTTATTCGTGAGTTCATTTTTTTGGACTGCACAAATTTTATTCATTGACAGATTCGCCGCAAAAGTCGATGCACTTGAATTGAGTGTGTCACAAATTTTTGTCTGCATGTCGTTAAGTTTCGTTGCAATGATAATTTTTGAATCGCCGACGATGAACGCAATTTGTGATGCATGGCTGCCGATTTTTTACGGAGGAATTTTTTCAGCGGGAGTTGCGTTTACATTGCAAGTTTTCGGACAAAAATATGCCGAACCGTCAGCGGCTGCAATTTTAATGAGTTTTGAATCAATTTTCGGAGCGGTATCGAGTTGGATTATTTTAAACGAAGTGATGAGTTCGAGAGAAATTTTCGGCTGTGTTTTAATGTTTTGCGGAGTTATAATTACACAGTTGAGAGTTTTGATCGGTAAAAAATGATTGCAGGAAATTTTTTTAAAACGTCGAAAGAAAATATCAGATTGCATTAAGAGAGGTCGAAAAATATATGTCGTCAAATGATGCGGCTTTAAAAAAAAGATTGGAACAAATGCGGGCGAAAAATCAACAACAGCCTAAAAAAAATGAAACCGTATCGTCAGATGATGCGGCAATCAAAAAAGCAATGCAAGATTTAAAAAGAAAAACGCCGATAATAAAAACACCACCGCCTGATCCGTCAATAAAAAGTGCGATAGTGACAATAAAAGTTTTCGGAGTCGGCGGCGGCGGTAATTCCGTTTTGAAAAGAATAGCCGAAAGTAATTTTTTGGATATAGATTTGGTTGCGGTAAATACAGATGCACATGCTTTGACGCAGATGAATATGGGAGCAATCAAAACAATTCAAATAGGAGAGCCGTTGACGAAAGGAAGAGGCAGCGGCGGAAATGTTTTAATAGGAGAAAAAGCGGCGAAAGATGATGAATCGCGTTTAAAAAATATGATGCTCGGTGCAGATATGATTTTCATTACTGCAGGAATGGGAGGCGGAACAGGTACGGGAGCAGCTCCGATTATTGCTAAACTTGCCAAAGAACTTGGAATTTTGACGGTCGGAGTAGTTACAAAACCGTTTTCATTTGAAGGCAAGAGAAAGCAAAAAATTGCCGATGAAGGAATAATCAGAATGCAATCGTACATGGACGCGCTTATTACCGTTAAAAATGATAATTTATTAAAACTTGAAGGCAAGGGAAAATTATCATTGGTCGATGCATTTCACGAAGCGGATTCTGTTTTGAGACAAGCAATAAAATGTATAGCGGAATTAATTTTGACTACCGGCGTTGTAAATGTCGATTTTGCAGATGTTACGACGATTTTCACGCAGAGCAAGTCAAGCGATGCACTTTTGGGAATAGGACAAAGTAAAATCAGCGCGATAAAAGCAGTTCAGCAGGCAATTCAAAGTCCGTTGATTGATAAATCGTTGAAAGGTGCGCGAGGTGTAATTTTCAATATAACCGGCGACGACACATTGGCATTGCATGATGTGAACGAGGCAGCAGAATATATTTTCCAGCAGACGGAAGACGATGTTAATATTATTCTTGGCACGGTAATAAATCCGAATATGAAAGGAGTAGTTCAAGCGACGATTATAGCAACCGATTTTGCGGATTCGTTGGCGTTGAAATCACCTGCGATTGCAGTACCGAAAAGCAAAGTCACGGTTTCACAAGATTTTAATCTCGATACGCCGAAATTTCCTGAAAATGAATCGAAAAAAGGTTTCGGATTGGAACTCCCAGACTTTTTAAATTCGCGAGGCAAAAATAAAAAATGAAAGATGAAAAATTTTTAAGGACAGAAATTTTAATCGGAACGGCAGCGATGGAGCGCGTGAAGTCTTCAATCGTTGCCGTTTTTGGTGTAGGCGGAGTCGGTTCATTTGCAGTCGAGGCACTTGCAAGAGCCGGAGTCGGACATTTAATTTTGATTGACAGCGATGTCGTTGACGTGACAAATATAAATCGACAAATTCACGCGACGACGAAAACAATCGGACAATCGAAAGTAAATTTAATGCGTAATCGAATACTTGAAATAAATCCTTCGGCAAAAGTTGATACGATTGAACAATTTTATTTGCCGAACAATGCAGAAAATTTTTTTATTTACAATTATGATTATGTAATAGACGCGATTGATACAGTAAGCGGAAAAATTTCACTCGTTGCCGAATGCAACAAAAGAAATATAAAAATCGTCAGCAGTATGGGAGCAGGAAATAAAATTGATCCGACAAAATTTCAAGTGTCAGATATTTTTTCGACGAGTGTTGATCCGATTGCAAAAGTAATGCGTAAAAAATTAAAAGAACTCGGAATAAAAAATTTAAAAGTCGTTTACTCAACCGAACAGCCGATAAAAAAAAATAATTCCGAATCATCTACGATCGGCAGCATAAGTTTTGTGCCGTCAGCAGCAGGTCTTATTCTCGCCGGAGAAGTGATAAAAGAGCTTGCGAACATTTGAGGTGAAAAAATGAATTTCAAAAGAGGATTCAGAGACAAGTTAAGCAAATATTTTAATTTAAATCGTGCAGTCGAAATTGTTTTGAAAATTTCCGGTTCTGCCGTTTATGATTTTTGTTGTTTCGGAGTCGACAAAGATGAAAAACTTTCCGATGACAGATACATGATTTTTTATAATCAGACAGAATCGCCGAACAAAGAAATAAAATATCAAATGAATCATAATGAGGCGAAATTTTTTATAAAATTAAACGAATTACCGGACAAAATTCAAAAATTAATTTTCACGGTGAGCATAGACGGCAACGGAATGATGAGTGAAATAAATTCACATGAAATGATAATTCGTCAGGATAATTGCGAAAATATTTCAATATCATTCAACGGCAGCGATTTCAAACAGGAAAAGGCAATAATAAGCGTTGAAATTTATCGTAAGGGCGAATGGAGATTTAATATTATTTCACAGGGATTTGACGGCGGCTTGGACGTGTTGCTTTCACATTACGGAGGAGAACAAATTTTTGAAAATCCGCCTCAGCCTCAAATTGAGTCAAAGCCTGCTGAACCGATTAAAAAATTAAAACCGAATCAAGAATATAAACCGTCTGCACAGATTAAAGTTGAACAAAAATCCGAAAAAATTTCACTTAAAAAGGGACAAAAAATTTCATTGACGAAGAAAGCCGACGATAAACCGATAATAATTGAAAACGGCTGGTCGGCTTACGGCAAAGATTACGATTTGAAAGCATTGGTAAGATACAGAGACGGACGATTGATTTATATCGGTGCAGCGAATGATGACGAAGTTTTATCAACGCCTGAAGGTGCAGTTGCTCATGGCGGCGACATAAAAAATGCAGGAGAACTTGAAAATATAAAAATAAAATGGCATCCCGATATAGCGTCGGTTGCAGTAAGTTCATACTCGGCACTTGAAAACGGTACAGGTTCATTCAGAGAATACGGCGTGTTCGTGAGAATCATCAACGGCAAACAAATAATTGAAATTCCTGCTGAGGATACCAGTCGAAACGGTTACAGTTATACTTTGTGTTTCGGTGAAATAATTTTCGGAAACAATCAAAATTTTGAAGTATCGGCATTAGAAATGTACAGTCAGGCACATTCGGAAAGAAGAATCGGGTATGTCGGCGATGAAGTGCGAATGGATATAGGACCTGTCGGCAAAGTCAAGGCAAAAAAATTGAAAGGCATTTTTAAAAATATTTTTTCGTGATGAGGTAAAAATGAAAATTGCAATAATCGGCTGCGGAAGATGGGGAAGTTTTCATGCGTGGTATTCTGATTCAATCGGACATGAAGTAATGTTATACGGAAGAGAGAGCTCAAAAAATTTTCAAAGATTAAAATTGAATCGGCAGAATGATTTTTTGACATTGCCGGCGAAAATAAAATTTACAACAGATTTAAATGAAGCAATAAATTTCGGCGAAGTTATAATAATTTCGATCGACTCGCAAAATTTAAGAGAATTTGCACGCGAATTGAGCAGTTTAAAAAATATTGAAAAGAAAAAATTTGTCCTGTGCATGAAAGGACTTGAAAATAAAAGCGGCAAAAGATTAAGCGAAATATTTTTGGAAGAGACAAAATTAATTTCGGCAGTATGGGTCGGACCGGGACATGTGCAGGAATTTTTGAGAGGTATTCCGAATTGCATGATAATATCGTCGGCAGATGAAAACCTGACGCGTGAAGTAGTTGAAATTTTTAAAAGTTCTTTGATACGTTTTTATTACGGCAAAGATTTAATTGGTACGGAAATTGGAGCGGCGGCGAAAAATGTAATCGGACTTGCAGCAGGAATGCTTGACGGATTAAATTATTCAAGTCTGAAAGGTGCATTGATGGCCAGAGGAACGGCAGAACTTTCAAGATTGATTGAATCACTCGGCGGCGACAAAATGACGATTTACGGATTGTCACATTTGGGCGATTATGAGGCGACACTTTTTTCACCTCACAGTCACAATCGAAAATTCGGAGAAGATTTTGTACTTCATAAAAATTTTGAAAAACTCGCTGAAGGAGTCGAAACAGTCAAGGCATTGATGAAATTGTCGCATGAGGTAAATGTTGAATTGCCGATCTGTTCTACTGTCAATGAAATAATTCACGAAGGAAAAAATCCGAAAGAACAGTTGATAAAATTATTTTTGCGTTCAACAAAAGCAGAATGAAAAAAATCGGAGGTGGCATAAGTTGAAAACAGGTGATATAGTTGTATATCCGATGCACGGAGCGGGAGTTATAGACGGAATAGAGAGTAGTGAAGTTGCCGGAGTGAAAATTTCATATTATATATTGAAATTGCCGATAGGAAATTTGAAACTTATGCTGCCGGTTGACAGTATTGAACAGCTGGGCTTAAGAAAAGTAATAGGCAAGGAAAAAATTGCTGAAGTCGAAAAAATTTTGAGAGGAAAACCTGAACGGACACAAGGAAGTTGGAACAAAAGATTTCAGGCAATTTTGGATCAAATGAAAAGCGGCGATATATTGGACGTGGCGGCAGTAGCGAGAAATTTATCAATTCAATACCGCAAAAGAAAAATCACCAGCAGCGAGAGGAGATTGATGGAACTTTCTCGGCAAATTTTGATAAGTGAATTGGTTTACGCTTTCAACAAATCGCCTGAAGAGGTGACGGACTGGATTGAAAACATTTTAAACAAGGCTGAAGATAAAATTTAATTTTAAATTTATAATTGTATCATAAAAAATTCATAAAATTGTGCTATCCTTCTATCGAAATTTGATTGGGAGGTGAATAAATATGCTCGATAAGGTATTAAGATTTTTTATTACGCTGGTCTTTGCGATCGTCGGAGGAGCATTGTTAAAGATTGCAAGTCCGATGTTGGCAATGTTCATCAGCGTAGAATTTTTTAATGTCGACATCGAAATTTTTCAAATTACGCTGGCAAGTTTAATTTGTATATTGGTAGGCGGATTGATCGGAGGATTGGGCGGCTGGTTCGCATCACCTTTTTTAATTCGTCAGCTCAGTCGATTTACGGTTTTTGTTGAAAAGCAACTCGGAAAAATGCCTATCCATGACGTAATCGCCGGCGCAATCGGTTTATCAATCGGACTTATTATCGCCAATTTGTTAAGTTATTCCTTCGCAAAAATTCCGGTGGTCGGAGATTATATTCCGGTCATCTTCAGTATCGTTATCGGTTATTTAGGGATTCATATCACAATAAAAAAACGCAAGGAATTAACAGGCAGTTTTGAATTTATTCCGCGTATGTTAAAAGAAGTTTTGAAAAGTCGTGAGCTTCAGCAGGAAAATAAAGAAGAAGTAAAACAAAACAAAGTTTCAATAGAACGTCCGAAAAGTTATAAAAAAGATCGCAAAGAAAAATCCGAAGCGAAATCTGCACAGACTCCGGCAACAACATCGGAACAAAATCAAATTCAAAAACAAATTACGACGGCTGAAAAAACGGCTGAAGCAGATAAAAATTATAAACTTCTTGATACAAATGTAATTATTGACGGACGAATTTCAGATATTTGCAGGACGGGATTTTTGGAAGGAACTTTATTAATACCTGTCTTTGTACTCGAAGAACTTCAACATATAGCAGATTCTCCCGACACATTACGCAGAGTCAGAGGTCGCCGCGGTCTGGATGTATTGAAAGAAATTCAAGATGATGAGGCACGTTTGAAAGTTGAAGTTATGAATATTGATTTTGATGACATTGCAGAAGTTGATTCAAAACTCGTGAGACTTGCACAGAAAGTTAAAGGAAAAATTATCACGAATGATTTTAACTTGAATAAGGTTGCACAACTTCGCGGTGTTGAAGTCCTCAATATAAATGATTTGTCAAATGCAGTAAAACCTGTGGTAATTCCCGGCGAGACAATGAAAGTACAAGTAGTAAAAGATGGCAAAGAACCGGGGCAAGGTGTAGCATATCTTGAGGATGGAACGATGATTGTAATTGAAAACGGACACAGATATTTAAGTCGAACGATTGCAGTTGAGGTTACATCTGCACTTCAAACTTCTGCCGGACGAATGATTTTTGCAAAACCGCGTTGATTTTTTTAAGAGAGGTGATTTTTTGATGGCACTGATGAATGAATCAGAAAACGGTAAAGCAAAAACAAATTCGGCAGAAAAATTATTGTCAATGGCTGAAGAGGCGGCGGCAATGATAGCAGCAACAAAAGCCGCGATGAAAAAAAGGAAAATAGAATTGATAGCGATAGGAGCATCAACGGGAGGAACAGAGGCACTTTCAAAAGTTCTTCCGTCATTGCGTCAACCGCTGCCGCCTGTATTGGTCGTTCAACATATACCTGAAGGATTTTCAAAACTTTTCGCCGAGAGAATGAACAAAGAATGTGAATTAAGAGTAAAAGAAGCTGAAGACGGAGACATTATAAAACCGAATTGTGTTTACATTGCCCCCGGCGGCTTGCATATGTCATTAATAAAACGTCCCGATTCGGTACAAATAAATTGTCACATGGGTCCGAAACTTCACGGCTGCAGACCGGCTGTCGATGTTTTATTCGATTCGATTGCAAAACAATTCAAAGACGGTTCGGCATTAGCAGTAATTTTAACGGGAATAGGACACGACGGAACAAGAGGAATGCTTGCAATGAAAGCTCAAGGCTCGCCGACGATTGGACAAGATGAAGCGACTTCTGTTGTTTACGGAATGCCAAAATCTGCGTTCGATGCCGGAGCTGTTGACAAACAATTTCCTCTCAACATGATTGCCGCCGCCATTATGAATAAAGTAAAAGGTTCTGAAATATAGAAAAACGGCGAATTTTAAAAGCGGGTAAGGCTTTTTTTTGTGTACAAAATCAACAAAATGTTCTATATTGGAACAATTTTTGACATGAATTATTGAAAGCATTTATTATATACATATGTAATAAAAAAATTTGATATTGGTGGAGGAAGTTTTAATTCTCACATAGAAATTGCAAAAAAAAAAATTTTGGAGGAGATATTTTATGAAAAAATTGAAAAAATTTTTGATGTCAGCACTTGCAGTTTATTTTGCGACAAATGCGGTAAGTTTTGCGGCTTCGACTGAGGCTGAAAAAGAAACAATAAATCAAATCGCATTGCTTCAGTCGCTGACACTCGGTCACTTTGACGGCAGTATTTCAGCAAAGAATCTGAAGGAACTCGGCGATACCGGAATTGGAACTTTTGACGGATTGGACGGCGAAATGATTTTTCTTGACGGCATAGTTTATCGTGCGAATCAAGATTGCAAAATAAATGTCGTTGATGATGCCGTTACAATTCCGTTCTCAAACGTAACTTTTTTTGAGAACGATTTTTCTGTTCGACTTAAAAATATTTCCGGAAAAATTGCATTGGAAAGCAAATTAAATGAGCTTGTCAAAAAAAATGGTGAAAATAATTTCTATATGGTAAAGGTAAATGCAAATTTTGATGAAATTTTAGTTCGTAGTGAAAAAGGTTCAGAAAAACCTTATCCGACGCTGGTAAAGGCTCTTGAAACGCAAAAAGAAATTACGCAAAAAAATATTAACGGCACGATTGTCGGATTGTATTGTCCTGCATTTATGAGTAGTTTAAATTCAGTCGGTTGGCATTTCCATTTTATTTCTGCCGATAAAACTTTTGGCGGACACGTTTTGGAAATGAAAATAAAAAGTGGCGAGGCAGAATTTGATAAAACAGATAAATTTTCAATGATTTTGCCTGAAAATAAAGATTTCCAGAAATTAGATTTGGGAAAAGATTTGAGTGCAGACATTAAAAAGGCTGAAAACGATACAGTTTCAAAATAAATTTTTTTTTTACGGAGGTATCACAATGAAAAAAATTTTTGTACAAATTATTTTTTTGTCAATGGTTTTGATTCTTTCGATGCAGGCAATGACTTTTGCAAAAAGTTCGCCTGAAGAAACCAGAGCGAAAATTGACAAAATGTCTGTCGAAGTTTTGGAAAAAATGTATTCCAAATATCCTGAATCGAAAAAAGCTGTTGAAAATGCTTATGCTTACTGCACGATTAGTGCTTCCGGTGTCAAATGGGGTTTTGTCGGTGACGATCACGGACGCGGAGTTGCCGTAAACAATCATACAGACAAAAGAATTTATATGAAGATGAAAGAAGTCAGTCTCGGAGTAAATTTTGGTGCGAAGGAATACGATTTGCTCTTTGTGATTCAAAATAAAGAGGCTTGGGAAAGATTTATTTCCGGAAATATCAAATTTGGCAGTGAAGTTTCAGCTCAGGCAAGCGACGGAATAACCGGCGACACTTTTGCAAATGCAACAGTAATTGCAAACGGAGTATGGGTTTATCAGCTTGATAAAAAAGGTTTGGCAGTTGAATTATCTTTTAAAGGTGCGAGAATTTCTCCATTCAGAACACTCAATTAAAAAATTTTCATCAAAGATAAAGTTGTGCAGTTTGACATCAGCAATATCTGCAAAATATAAAAAGGAGATGATATTATGAAAAAAGCAGTTATTCTCGGAAATATCATAACTATGGACGAAAAGAAACCATTTGCAAAGGCGGCACTTATTAAAAATGGATTGTTTGCTTATATCGGTGATGTGGAGGAAACAAAAAAAATTGCAGGTGATGATGTGCAGATACTTGACTACGGTGAAAATTTTATTTATCCTGGATTTATTGAATCACATTGTCACGGACATTTGGCTGGTCTTAGATTTATCGGGCAAGCGGATTTGAGAAAGGCTGGTCTGACCGACTATGCAAAGTATCGCGAGATCATTAAAGAATTTATAGCAAAAAATCCACAACGTGAATATTACATGGCGGCTGGTTGGATGGAAAATGAGGAGTATGTCACTAAAACTTATTTGGATGAAATTTGTTCGGATAAGCCGTTGATCATGCACACCGGCGGAGGACATTCCATGTTATTAAATACGAAGGCATTGGAAATTGCCGGCATTGATGCGGAATATGCAAAGAAATATGGCTATGATCAGGTACACGTGGACGAAAGTGGTGAACCGGACGGCTATATCTGCGAGGCTCCGGTGTTTGAACTCGTTCCGCAACTTCCAACCACGATAGAGGACGCGAAGTCATATTTGCTCGCGTGGCAGGATTTTGCACTTAAAAGCGGCTTTACTGCTGTCTGCGATGCCGGCGTGGAGGTTATCTATCGTGATTCACACAAGGCTTATTATGAATTAGAGAAAGAAGGAAAATTGAAATTACGAACATATGCCTATATGTATGTCACAGATAATATTGAAAATCCGAAGGCGGAAATAGCACGTATTGCAGCTGAAAGAGCAGAGTTAAGCAATGAATATTTTCATATTGTTGGTGCTAAAGCTTTCCTTGACGGAGTGACGGAAGCACATACAGCTTGGCAAAATCAAGATTATTTAGATCAACCAGGTTATCACGGTTTGGAACGATTCAATGATCACGATAAAATGGTTGAATTGATCGTCGAGGCAAATAAAGAAGGTATGTCAGTTCATGTTCACTCGGAAGGAGGAGGAGCAACTCATTTTATGTTGAAATGCATTGAGGATGCAGAAAAAATTACTGGAAATATGGATCAACGAAATGTTTTGGCACATTTGCATTTTGTTACTGATGAAGATATTCGTCGCATGGGCAAAACAAATTCTATTCCAGCAGTTCCTCCTCTTTGGACACCTCAGGTCTCTGGCAATTATGAACA
>CAJOPN010000119.1 GCA_905236285.1 uncultured Selenomonadaceae bacterium
CCGTTATTGCGAAACGGCTTTGCGTCATTTGAAGAACGCTTGGTAAATGATAATCGCCGTCTGGATGAAGTTAAACCAGAAATTCCAGTCGGTTTTTTTGCGTCTCAATATATAATTTTTGAATTAAACCAGTTTCCAATTTTCGCAATGAATTTGAGAGCATCAAATTTGAGTTCAGGCGGAAATGAATTCAAAACAGGACCTGTTTCAAAACTGAGCACCTTATCAAAACGAATATTGACAAGACCGTTTATAAAACCTTGCCAATCGGTTGATGAGGTGTTTTCTCTTGTACGCGAAAATAAAAAAGGTATTTTATGAAGATCGTGAACACCGTCATTATCGTGAATGTGTAATACTTTCAGACGATAGCCAAGAGTTGTAATAAATTTTTCAAAATCAAGTCCGAGCAAATTTGCGTGACCCGTATCAAAACAAAATCCCAAAATTTCAGATTTATATTTGTCGTTGATTCTGTCAATTCTCTCAGCCGCTTTTTTCGCATTGCCGCCGGTGCTTTCAATCAAATGTCCGCCGATACTGTTATAAAGATTTTCAATGCAGAGTGTAATCTTTAATTCCTTGAGATGAGGAGCAATTTTTTCAATAAATTTTTCCGTATAATCCCATTCCGCCTCTTCAGAACCAGCGTATCGAACTAATTTAAAACCGTGCAGAACAATATAACTGCATTCAAAAAATTTACAAATCAACAAAGATTTAATTGCAACTTCATTCATTAAATATTCGTTGAGAGAATTTTCAACCTGCGGATTAAAAACGGGATAAGGCATGTGCATTTGATGAATTGTTATATTTTCTGATTGTGCCGCCGTTTTATGAGGTTTAAAATAATTTTCAAGTTCATTTATACTTTTGTCAAAAAAATTATTTCGTTTGCCTTGATTAAGCTCAATGTTCGTCAAATAAAAATGAAGACTGAAATCGACGCAATCAAAACCGGCATCGCGAATCATTTTAAAACCGGCTTTCGGATTCTCATCGTTTATTGCATTTTGGCTTTGTACTCCAAGTTTTAACATAATACATTCTCCAAATTAATTAAATTCGCGTGAAATGAAATGACGGCAGATATTCATCATTAAATCGCTCAATCGGATTTTTTAAGCCCATTTCACGAAGTTGTCTTTCAATCTCGCTGTAGTAAATATTACAAATAAAAATCGCACAATCGTCCGAAATATTTTTTAGATAGTCCGGCGATTTGACTTCAAGTCCGCAAAAATTCGTATTCCAAAGTTTTTGATTATTGTCGCAAGTGAAAAGAGGCGGATATTTTTCACCGTAACATTTCATATAAGCACGGCACATATTTCCCGCACCGAAAAGTACACGCGATTTATATTTTTTTATGACACTTTCAATTTTAATTTGCCAAGCGATATAATCAATGATTGTTTTTGAAAGCTTAATTAATTCGGGACGAATAATCGGTGAAAAAGCGGCAGCGGTATCGGCAAATTTTATAATCAAAGCACCGTCGAAATCAATATCTCTGAGACCGCGAATCAAATTTAACCAGTCTGTCAAAGTATGACGTTCATTGACGGCAGTAAAAGGCAATAGTGAAGCATCTTGATTGCCATTGTTGTCGCGAATCGTCACGGCTTTTAAACGATTGCCGATAAT
This sequence comes from uncultured Selenomonadaceae bacterium, assembly GCA_905236285.1. Classification (GTDB taxonomy): domain Bacteria; phylum Bacillota; class Negativicutes; order Selenomonadales; family Selenomonadaceae; genus Quinella. The sequence goes on from CAJOPN010000119.1 coordinate 1,651, forward strand.
TTTCAAAAAATATTGCATATCCAAGCCACAAAGATTGGCATTGCCGACATCAAGATTAAAACCGTCAATTTCATCGTTTGAATCAATTTCTTCGACGACTTCAAAAGGATCAAAAAATTTTCCTCTGACAAGATGACCGCCGATATTTTTTGTTTGATTCGTTATTAATTTTTTTGTATCGAAAATTTTAAGGTCGGCACTCTCACATACCTTTAAGATTTTCGGAATATTTTTTTCGTTTTCAATTTCATCAATTAAAATTTTTTTATAGCCGGCGTTTACAATGGCTCTTATTCCTGCTTTCGGAAATTTTTCGTCAACGATTCCTGCAGTTGAAATTATTACTTCCATTCTTTTTACCTCAAAAATTGTTTTTGTCAAAATTCTATTTGCTTGAAAATTTTCCTGCAATAATATAAAATAATTCGGAGGTGATTAGTTTGAAAAAAATGAAAAA
>CAJOPN010000120.1 GCA_905236285.1 uncultured Selenomonadaceae bacterium
GCTTGTCTTGCCTGATTAAGTGCCGTTCTCAATTCATCGGCTCTTGCAATTTCTTCTCTTCTTACTGCCGTTGTATCCGCTTTCAATAAAATATAAAAATCTGCCTCGCGATTGACTTCATAAAATACAAATCTCTTATAAAAAATTTCGCCGTTCATTCTGAAAAAAATATCTTTTACATATGAATCGGATTTTTCCAATTCTGAACGTATTTTTTCAAGACTTAAATCATTTTCTACCGTTTTCTGCAAATTTTCATCGACATACGGAATAACTTCATTTTCAATATATTCTTCATAATAACCGCGTCGATTTTTCGGAAAAATGCTGCCTTTTCCTATTCGTTCGGCATCTCCTATTACTACTCCGTATTCGCCGCCTGTAATATATGTTATCATGTCATATTGATCAACCAATGCTTTATGCAAAAGTGTATTGTTTACAATTTCATCGTTATAATCTTTTTCAACTGCAAATGCAATTATATCTCCGCTTGTCGGATCTTCTCTCAATGTGACCGTGTAACTTACGAAACATTTTTTGCCGTCCGGTCTTTGTGTGAAAAATATGTCCGAGATAAAACTTTTTCCGTTTTTATATGATTCAATCATTTTTTGCGAACTGAAAGTTTCTTTAAAACGCTGTCGGTCTCTTTCAATCAAAAAATAATTTAATCTTTCATCAATATTTGCGAAAATTTCCTTTCCTACTCTGTCCATTGAATAAAGTTCACGTCCGCGACATTCTTCAACGACATTTTTTGTAAGATTCAATCTCAATGACAGCAATGAATCATTTGCCATACTTTCCAAATCTGCACGAGTTCGTTCGTATAATGCCGCCGTTCTCATTTCATTTTCTTTTAACGTCGTGATGTCAAAATACGTGATATAAATATATTTTTCGTCCAAATACTCAATGAAAGCGTAATGAGCATTGACCCAAATAATTTTTCCGCTTGAAGTGATTTTTCGGATTTGAATATTTTCTCCGCCGTCAGGTGCATAATGATTTGTCAGCATGAAATTAATTAATTCTCTGTCATCGGCGTGAATTGTCTTTTCAAAATTTGAATCGGAAATCATATTTAAAGTATTTTCAACGGTACTTTCCATTTTCCAGGCGTATTCCGGCGAAACATAAAGCGGTTCAAATCTATCGTCATATTGTTGAATTAAAATTGACATGTTGCCGAGCTGTCGAATATTGCTCAAAAATCGAATACGTTCATCTTTCGGGTCTTCATTTGTCAAGTGAACAATCAAAAATCCGATATATTTTTCGGACTGCAGAAGAATCGGCTCAAAACGCACATAAAGATTTGCAAAAATAAGATATGAATTGATTGAATGAGGATGATTAAAACAATTATTCATTTTTTGAGCAGTTTCTTCATCGACGATATGATCTTCAATCAACAATGCGCCGATAAAATTTTTTGAACGATGACTCGACCAATTCGACATAAAAATTTTGTTTGCGTAAACTATTTTTAAGTCGTCGATGTTTTTTTCATTGACAGCCGCCTCACAAATGAACGCCGAAATTGAAAGCGTTTCATAAGCTGAGGTATCAAAAGGCAGTTTTTCCATTTTAAACCTCTTTCAATACGCGAAAAATCTCTTCTTCATCAAGTGCACCTTTTCTTAGAATTTCAAATTTATTGCCGACAAGATTTAAAATCGTCGAACTTAAAGAAAATTTGCAAATGCCGCCGTCGAGAATCAAAGGAATTTTTTCATTAAAATTTTTAAAAACTTCCTGCGCGGTTATCGGCGGAGATTGTCCCGAAAAATTGGCACTCGGAGCTGCAATCGGACAATTTGCAAATTCAATCAATTGAAGTGCAGTTTCACAATCAGGCATTCTTATTCCGACAGTCGGCGAAATTTTTCCTTTAAGAATCAAAGTCAGTGGACCGGGCATAAAATTTTCAATCAACTTTTCGGCGGCTGGTGTAATTTCTGCAACCTTTTCAATCATCTTAAAATTTGCGACGTGAAAAGTCAACGGCTTATCATTCGGACGACCTTTTATTTCGTAAATTTTTTGACATGCAAATTTATTCAACGCATCTGCTCCGAGTCCGTAAACCGTTTCAGTCGGAAATGCGACAAGTTCACCGTTTTTAATGAGCTCCGCCGCCTCTTTAATTGTTTTTTCGTCCGCTTTAACAATTTTTGTTTTCATTTTTTAAAATCATCACTCTGTCCAAATTCGACAAATCTTTTATCACTTCTATATTTTTAAAATAATTTTCGGCAATTTTTTTAATTGAATCGGCTTGATTGTAACCGATTTCAACCGCCAAAAAACCGTTTTTTTGCAAAAATTTCGGTGATTCTTCAATCAATCGTCGATAAAAATTTAATCCGTCCTCTCCACCGTCAAGTGCAATTCTCGGCTCATACTTTGCAACTTCAACCTGTAACGAATCAATAATTTCAGTCGGAATGTACGGCGGATTTGATACGATTGCATGAAATTTTTTATTTTTTAAAGGATTTAACAAATCGCCGAGATGAAAATTTATTTTTTCGGAAAGATTATTTTTGCTTGCATTTGATTTTGCAATGTCCAAAGTTTTTTGATTAATGTCAACGGCATCAACGAAAGCATTCGGCAAAAATTGAGCGATTGACAAAGCTATTGCACCTGAACCTGTTCCGATGTCGGCGACTTGAATTTTTTCATTGAGATTTTTTAAACGTTTTATAACTTCTTCAACCAAAATTTCAGTTTCGGGACGAGGTATCAAAACATTTTCATTGACGATCAAATTTAAATTCATAAAATTTTTGTGACCGATTATATAAGCCGCCGGTTCATGTGAAATTCTGCGTTCAATCATTTCATAAAAATTTTTGATTTGTTCATCATTTAAAATTTTATCGTCGTGAGTGTAAAGAAAAATTCTTTCGACATTAAGAACATTCATCAAAAAAATTTCAGCCTCAAGCCGTGCAAATTTGATATGGTTTTCAATCAAAATTTTTTCTGCAGACTTTAAAACATTGCGAATTTCAAGCATTGGCAGACAGCCTTTTTGACTGATCGGCAGTAATGAGAGCGTCAATAATTTCATCAAGTTCGCCATTGAGAATTGCATTTAATTTGTGAAGAGTCAAGCCGATTCGATGATCTGTAACTCGATCTTGAGGAAAATTATAAGTGCGAATTTTTTCACTTCTGTCACCGCTGCCGACTTGATTTTTTCTGTCAGCGGCGATTGCCTCCGATTGTTCCTGTTGAGCCTTGTCCAAAATTCTTGAACGCAAAACTCTCAATGCCTTTTCTTTATTTTTAAGCTGAGATTTTTCGTCTTGACATTGAACAACAATACCTGTCGGCAAATGAGTAATTCTTATAGCGGTTTCGGTACGATTGACATATTGACCGCCGGCACCGCTCGCGCAATAAGTATCAATTTTTAAATCGTTCGGATTAATTTCAATGTCAACTTCTTCAGCCTCCGGCAAAACGGCGACGGTAACGGCTGAAGTATGAATACGTCCGCCGGATTCGGTGACAGGTATTCTCTGCACGCGATGAGCTCCGCTTTCATATTTTAATTTGCTGAATGCGCCAAAACCTTCAACCGCAAAGGCAATTTCTTTAAAACCGCCGATTGTTGTTGCATTTGAATCAATAATTTCAACTCTCCAGCCTTGACGTTCGGCAAAGCGTGAATACATTCTAAAAAGATCGCCTGCAAAAAGTGCCGCCTCATCTCCGCCCACTCCTCCGCGAATTTCTACGATAACATTTTTTTCGTCATTTGGATTTTTCGGCAACAATAAAATCGGAAATTCCTTTTCAAAAATTTCTTTATCGCATCGCAAATTTGATAATTCATCGGCGGCGATTGATTTTAATTCTTCGTCGTCGGATTCGAGAATTGATTTATATTCGTCAATATCTTCACAAATTTTTTTGTAAGCACGAAATTTTTCAACGATCGGCTGTAAAGATGAATGTTCGCGATTAATTTTTGTGAAACGATTTACATCGGCAATGATCGACGGATCGCCGAGCATTGATTCGATTTCCAAAAATTTATTTTCTATTGCTTGAAGTTTTTCTAACAAATTTTCACCTTCGAGAGTTTTATTTTATATTATTTGATATTTTTAAAAATAATCCTTCTAAAAAAAAACTGCCTCGACGTGAGACAGAAAATTTTTTTAAATTCTTTAAGTAATTTTTAATTGTCAAAAATATTTTTGAGAGCTTGAATATTTACATCGCGGTTGAGTTGAGCGAGATAGGTCGTAAGTTTAATTGATTTCGGACAAACCTCGACGCAGTTTTGAGAATTGCCGCAGGAAGTAATGCCGCCTTTTTCCATGAGAGCATTCAAACGTTTTGGAGCATCAAATTTTCCGAGCGGATGAAGATTGAAAAGATAAGCCTGAACAGTCGGAGCAGGACCGATGAAATCAGATTGAGGACCGACATTTGGACAAGCCTCAAGACAACAGCCGCAAGTCATGCAGTGAGAAATTTCGTAAGCAGTCTGAGCGGTGTAAGGATTTTGAATCGGAGCGTCTTTAACGTCCCA
>CAJOPN010000121.1 GCA_905236285.1 uncultured Selenomonadaceae bacterium
AGCGTAAATCTTTATGACGGTTCATATCATCCTGTTGATTCAAGTGAAGCGGCTTTTAAAACTGCAACGTCAATCGCAATTAAAAAAGGTGTTTTAATGGCTGATCCAATTTTGCTTGAACCGATTGACGAAATTACAGTCCTTACTCCTGACAATTACATGGGAGACATAATCGGAAAATTAAATTCAAAACGCGGCAAAGTTCTCGGAATGGACCCTAAAGGCAAAGGAATGACTGAAGTTAAAGCCTTGATTCCTGCGTCCGAACTTTATAAATATGCAACAGATTTGAGAAGTCAGACACAAGGTCGCGGTTCATATTCCTTGAAATTCTCTCATTACGATCCGATGCCTGACAAACTCGCAGAAAAAATTATTGAAGAATACAAAGCTAAGAAGGAAAAAGATTAAAAAATTTTTCATAAATAAATTTTTATCCGTTGAGATTTTTAAAAAGTCAGCGGATTTTTTTTTGTTGAAAATATAAAAAAATTTGTGATATAATATCGCGCGTCGTAATTTTAAAAAAATAAAAAAATTTTTTGCCGCAACGACATCGGCAGAATGGAGAAATTTTTATGATTATAGTAATGAAACCGAATGCAACGAAAGAAAATATTTCAAACGTTGTAAAAAAATTGGAATCGCGAGGCTTGAGAGCTCATCTTTCTGAAGGCGAAGAAGTGACGATCGTCGGAGTAATAGGTGAGAAAAAAATCATTGCCAATCTCGAAATGAATATGATGGACGGCGTTGAAAAAACTGTTCGCATTACCGAAAAATATAAAATGGTAAGCAGAAATTTTCATCCGCAGAATACGATTATAAAAGTCGGTGATGTTGAAATCGGCGGCGATGAACTCGTTGTAATGGCAGGTCCCTGCAGCGTCGAAAGTCTCGATCAAATTCGTGAAACTGCACAGGCCGTTAAAAATTCAGGAGCAAAATTTTTACGTGGAGGTGCTTTCAAACCTCGTACTTCTCCATATGATTTTCAAGGTCTCGGTGAAGAAGGTTTAAAAATTTTACGTCAAGCCGCCGACGAATTTAATTTGAAAGTTATAACCGAAGTTGTAGATCGTGAAGATATTGCGTTAATGGAAAAATATACTGATGTTATCCAAGTCGGCGCAAGAAATATGCAAAATTTTCAAATGTTGAAAGCACTCGGCAAAACAAACAAGCCTGTACTTTTGAAACGCGGACTTTCTGCGACAATCAGCGAATGGCTCAATGCGGCTGAATATATTATGTCAGGCGGCAACGAAAATGTTATTTTCTGTGAACGCGGAATAAGAACTTTTGAAACTTTCACGAGAAATACTCTCGATTTGTCGGCAGTCGCGGCGATTAAAGAACTTTCTCATCTTCCGATTATTGCCGATCCTTCTCACGGTACAGGTCGCTGGCAAATGGTTCAGCCTATGGCACGTGCAGCAGTTGCGGCAGGCTGCGACGGTTTAATCATTGAAGTTCATCCTCATCCCGAATTTGCTCTTTCTGACGGCGATCAATCTCTCACTCCGAAAAATTTTGACAGGTTGATGAAAGATTTAAAATCCATCGCTGAAATTATGGGTCGCAAATTATGAGCGAATCAAATTTTAAAACGAAACTTGCAATAATCGGAGTCGGATTAATCGGCGGTTCACTCGGTTTGTGTCTCAAGGAAAAACTCGGCGATGAAATTTTTATTACAGGTTTATGCCGTACTCAAAAATCAATGGATTTGGCAAAAAAACTCGGTGCGGTTGATTTTGTTTCCGCCGATATTAAATCTGTCGTTGAAAGTGCCGATATAGTTTTTTTGTCTCCGCCTGTTCTTCAAATCGTTCCAATGATTGAAAAAATTCTTCCTTATTTGAAGGACGGAGCAATTTTAACCGATGCCGGCAGTACAAAAAAATATATTTTCGATCATCTTAAAAAAATTTTGCCGCCGAATATTTATTACATTGCAGGTCATCCGATGACAGGACGCGAATTGAGCGGAGTATCTGCTGCGAAAAGCGATCTTTTCAAAAATAAGGCTTATGTAATCGTCGAAGATACAGGCGCACCGAAATTTGCTCACGAAAAATTGATGAGCATTTTAAAATTTACTGAAGCAAATTTTTTGACACTCGACATTGAAAAACATGATCGCTGTGCCTCAATTATAAGTCATGTTCCTCATCTGACGGCGGCAGCTCTCGTTACTCTCTTGAATCGTGCCGGTGATGATCTCGATTCCTGCATTAAACTTATCGGCGGAGGTTTTAAAGATACAACTCGTATAGCATCATCAAATGCCGATATGTGGGCCGACATCTGCATGACAAACAGAGGTGCAATCGTTAATAATCTGCACGACATGCAAAAAATTTTCGACGAATTAATCATTGCAATAGAAAAAGGCGATCGACAAGCAATTTATAATTACTTCGCCGCCTCTAAAAATCGTCGTGATTCAATTCTCGAACATATCAAATTCGATCCAAATTAAGAATTTAAACTTTGTTGAAATTTGTAAACGCCTATTCCGAGCGGACGAGGCGATTTTTTTTGCAATTCTTCAAAAAATTCTTCCGACGGTTCATTGTCGATTGCATTTTTGTAAATCTTCGTAAGCAGTCCGACCACTTCGGCAGAATAAAGTTGTGCATCTATTCTGAGTGATTCTGCTCCCTTGAAATGTTTCAAATACTTATACAGGCACAAATCTTTTGCAAAATAAATGTGATTGCGTCCAAATTGATCGATTCTCAACGAGTGCATTTCTCCGCTTTCATCTTTCAGCGCGTAATGATCTTCGTACCAATTAAATTCCGTCCATTTATTTAATTCGTATTCCATATTTATGAAATTATGATCGCAAATCATCGACTCAATCGCGCCGTGTATGACAACTTCGATCGGTAATTTTGAATTTTCAATGAGACTTTTTAATTGGCTGTACGACAATTCAAGTGATGCCGCCGCCATAACTGCACCGTTGTCCTTCAAAAATTCTGCGGCTTTGTGATTGAACAAATTAAACGATAAATCTGTTTGAACAGGCAATGTCGAAATATCTTTTATCAATTTCAATGAGCCGAGATTGCTCACCATTACGCCGTCAAACTTACTCGTGAAATGTTCCAATTTTGAAATCAGTTGTTTTAATTCGCTGCACTCTCTCTGATAAGTAGTTCGCGGAGTATTGAGAATTATTTTTTTATTTCGTTTGTGTGCATAATCAATTATTTCAAAAAAATTTTTAATTGTCCAAGCTCTGAGCGGTCTGAAAGATTCTCCGCCGACATAAATTATATCTGCCTCGTTGTCAATCGCCGCTTTTGCCGATTCCATAGTTGCTACTCTCAATGCCAATTTCGGTTTTGATTCATTTTTAATTTCATATTTAAAATTATCAAAAATTGCTTTTGCAGATGAATCGTCAACACTCGGCTCAATTATTGCCTTACTGAAAAATTTCGGTTCACGTTCTCCGCTCCATCCTATGTCCTCTGAAGTCGTCTGCCCGAATGCAAATGACGTTGTAAAATCTCTGACGCGATTATCATATAATTTTTGCCATTCGTCTTCGTCTATTGAATAACCTGTCGGATCTGAAATATAATTGTCAATCGCCTTTCGATACGTTGAAACTATTCTTTGAATAAATTCCGGCGGTCTCATTCTTCCTTCAATTTTAAACGAATATACTCCCGCATTGATGAGTTCGGGCAAATTTCTGTACATGCACATATCATTCAATGCAAGTCTGTGAAAACTTCCTGCCATAAATGCATCATCAACATATTCCGATTCGTCATTGTCGCCGGTCTCTTCGGCATAATCATTTTTATCAATGTGCAATTCATAACTCCAGCGACAAGGCTTTAAACAACGTCCGCGATTGCCGCTTTGTCCGAATAATACTCCCGAATGAATACATTGACCGCTTTCAGATATGCACATATCGCCGTGAATAAAATATTCCGTCTCTATGTCGGTAATTTGTTTCAAAAATTTAATTTCATTCAATGAAAGTTCGCGGCTTATTACTACTCGCGTTATCCCGTATTTTTTTAGCGTTTCGATTGCGTCTGCGTTATGAATATTCATCATTATTGAGGCATGAATCGGAATTTTTATTTCAAGTTCATTCATTAATTTAATGACTGAAAAATCTTGAACGAGAATTGCATCTGGCTGAATCATTTCGAGATATTTTAAATAATTTTTTAAGTCCGGCAGTTCTTCTTCGCTGATTAAATTGTTGAGCGTGACATATAATTTAACATCATTTTCGTGAGCATACGCGACAGCTTTTTTGAGTTGTTCATCATCAAAATTAAAATCATTTTTGTGTACTCGCATATTGAAATGTTTTCCGCCGAGATAAACCGCATCTGCTCCCGCATTAATCGCCGCCTCAAATGCCGACCATGTTCCTGCAGGTGCCAAAAGTTCAACCGTCTTTGGAGTTAATTGCATAACCATCACCTTTATCAAAATAAATATTATCAATAGTATAACATTTTTTTTTAATTTCTTCAACAAAAAAACTCCGTCTTAAAATTTTTGTGACGGAGAAATTTTTTTATTTGAAAAATTATTTTCGGCGATAAATTATGTGACTGCGTCCGAAATATTCAAACGGAAAACTGAGGCAATGAACGAGTCTTGAAAACGGAAATAAAATTGCGGTCATCATCCAGCCGATCATATGTATTCTGAAAACGAGCGGAACATTTTCCATATAACTTACATCGGGACTGAGCATTAAAATTGATCTGAACCACGGAGAAATTGTTTCGCGATAATCAAAATGTCCTCCAAAGCCGCTCAAAGTTCCTGCACAGCCTGTAAAAATCGTCAACGCCAAAATTAAATACAATAATTTATCCATGCCGGAAGTATTGACTGACATTCTTGAATTTCCGAAACGACGAATCATAAGCAGAATAAAGCCGAATACGAAAAGAACGCCTGCAGGTATTCCGCCGGCAAGTGCAATAAAATGATAAAGATGCTCATCAATACCGACTGATTCTGTTACAAATTTCGGAATCAATACACCGATAACGTGACCGCCGAATGCCATAAACAAACCGACGTGAAACATTGGTCCGGCAAGTTTTAAATCGTTCTTTGATAGAAATTCGCTTGATTTTGTCGTCCAGCCTCTCTCGCCTTGAGCGTATCTTAAGATTGTGCCGCCGATTAAAATTGTCAATGAAATGTAAGGCAACGCCGCATAAAGTAATTCATTCATTTTTTTTCACCTCTCTCAATTTGAATTTTGTAATTCGTCATTAATTTTTAAAACTATGTCAAGCAAAAACGCATGGGCAAGTTTCGCCTCAATGAATCTGTCCCTCAGGAGTTCAATTTTTGACTTTGAAAATTGCAGAATTTCTTTTGCGGAATTTTTTTCAACACTCGCCGTCAATTCCAAAATCGCAGGAAGATAATCCGGCAATTCGTTATCAAGATCGAAACCGTTATCAAGAAATAATTTTTTGTATTCGTGCATTTCGTTTGCCTGCTTGCCGAAATCGGTGCGATCGTGCATTGTCAAATACAAATTTGTATTCTGCGAAAAATCGAACGAGCGGACATAAAGATTTTCATATTCGCCGATTCCGATTTTTTTAATATAATCGAACAATTCAATCAAAACGGTTTTAGTTTGTTGATTTTCAATTTCTTCAACGGCTTCAAGATATTCATCAAAATTTTTCTGCCAATCTTCATTCGGATATTCCAAAAGATACGAAACAATTTTCAATGTCGTTGAATAATCTTCCATCAACAAAAACCTCCGGGACAAGCGTAACCTGTACTGCCTTGAAGTTCTCTGAGTTTTTCATGCTCAACGCCTTGAAGTCCTGCAGGCAATTTGATTCGCTCCGAATATTTTGCTATTCCCAAAAGACGATACATTTTTTCATAAGTTTCAATCTCAAATTCTAAATTCTGCGGCATCGATTCTCCGATTTCTTTTCGTCTCATAACCGTTCGCATGTCAAGAAGTCTTTGAAGTGTCTGATAAATTACGCTTACATTTCCTGCTGAAAATAATTCTGCAAGGTAAGCAATCGGGATTCGCATTTCTTTTGAATCAGGCAAATAAACTTTTTCTTCAACATTTTTTGCAATCGGACTGAGCGGCGGAATATACCAGACCATCGGCAAAGTTCTATATTCGGGATGGAGTGGGAGAGCCAATTTCCAATTTTTAATAATTTTGTAAACCGGTGAAATTTCTGCCGATCTCAACCATGCCTCACTTATTCCGTTTAATTTTGCAGATTCAATTACTGCAGGATCTGTCGGATCTTTTATTACATTTAAAACATTTGAATAAATTAATTTTTCGTCTTGAGTTGAAGCGCAATTTTTCACCGCATCCAAATCATACAGAATCACTCCGAGATAACGAATCCTTCCGACACATGTATCTGTGCAGACTGTCGGCAATCCGTTTTCAAGTCGCGGATAACAGAAAGTGCATTTTTCGGCTTTGTTTGTTTTCCAATTATAATAAATTTTTTTGTAAGGACATGAAGGAATACAATGTCGCCAACCTCTGCAGCCGTCTTGATTTACGAGAACAACTCCGTCCTCATCACGCTTATAAATTGCTCCGCTCGGACATGCCGCAACACATGCAGGATTCAAACAATGATTGCAGTTTCGCGGCAAATATTTCATAAAAATATCTTGAAATTCGAGAGTAATTTCATCTGAAATTTTCTGCAGGTTATAATCATTTCTCGCACTCTCTCCGCTTGCAAGATCATCTTCCCAATTCGGTCCCCATTTAATTTCCATTCGTTTTTGAGTGATGAGCGATCTGGGACGTGCTACAGGCTGATGATTTTTTCGGCGTGAATTTATCAAAGTTTCATAGTCATAAGTCCACGGCTCATAATAATCATCAAGTTCAGGTTGTTCGGGATGATAGAATAATTTCATAATGCGATCAAGTTTTGAACCTGTTCGCAATGAAAGTTCCCCATCGTCAAGTTTCCAGCCGCCTTTCCATTTTTCCTGATTCTCCCAATTTTTCGGATAACCTATCCCCGGTTTTGTCTCGACGTTGTTGAAGTACATATATTCTGCACCTTCGCGATTCGTCCAAACATTTTTGCAAGTGATTGAACATGTATGACAGCCGATACATTTATCAAGATTCATCACCATTGCAATTTGTGCTTTGATATTCATAAAAATTCACCTCTAATCTTCAAGCCAATCAATTTGAGTCATTTTTCTTGCAACGACATAAATATCACGTTGATTGCCTGTCGTGCCGTAATAATTAAATCCGTATGAAAGTTGACCGTAGCCGCCGATCATGTGAGTTGCTTTTTGATGAATATGTGTCGGCGTGTTATGAGTTCCTCCGCGTGTTCCCGAAATTTTTGAACCAGGTACGTTTATATGTCTGTCCTGAGCATGGTGCATGAAGACAACTCCGCGAGGGATTCTCGGACTGGTGACGACTCTTGATGCGACTACTCCGTTTCGATTGTAGAGTTCAACCCAATCATTATCTTTGACATCAATTTCAGCCGCATCTTTTTCATTGAACCAAACGACTTGACCTCCTCTGAATAATGTCAACATTTGCTGAGAATCGAAATACATCGAATGAGTCGACCATTTATTGTGAGGTGTCAAATATTTCAAAGTAATTTCTTTTCCTTCACCGAGAGTTTTTTTCAACGGAGGCAGTTCGACAATCGGACGATAAATTGACATCGTTTCGCCCCATTCTCTCATCATTTCATGATCAAGATAAAAAGATTGGCGACCCGTAACGGTTCTGAACGGCACGAGTTGTTCAATGCTGACCGTGAACGGTGAATATCTTCGATTTTGATTTGAACCTGTGAATGTCGGAGAAGTGATTGTTTCACGCGGTTGAATTGCAACCATTTCAAAAGTGAATCTTTCACTCGCTCTGTCGCTTGCAAGTTTCGTTAAATCTTTCAAGCCGGTTTTATTTTCCAAATCTTTCCAAGCTCTGACTGCAACTGATCCGTTTGTCGTCGTAGAAAGTCCCATTACCGCATCGGCTGCCTGTTTCGCCTCATAAATCGACGGCATTCCGTATGAAATTAAATTTTTATCTTCAATTATTCCGTTTCGATTTTTTATTTCGTCATAATCCTGTTTTGATTGCCAGCTTAAACCTTTTGAACCCATTCCCTTTTCAACATTCGGACCTAGTGCAATCCATTTGTCGTAAGTTTTCGTATAATCTCTTTCGATACATGCAATTTGAGGCATCGTCTTACCGGGTATCGGTTCACATTCGCCTTTTGACCAGTCAAGAATTTTTCCCTCAGGTTGAGCACACTCTCCTTCAGAATCATGTTGCATCGGAACTGCAAAAACATCTTTGTAAGGTTTTAAATTTGCCTCAGTCGCAACTTTTGAAACGGCTTTTGCAAGTGTACGGAAAATATCCCAGTCAGTTTTTGATTCCCAGAGAGGATCAACTGCAGCTTGAAACGGATGAACGAACGGATGCATGTCGGTTGATGATAAATCTGTTTTTTCGTACCATGTTGCAGTCGGCAGAACGACATCTGAATAAAGTGCGGTGCTTGCCATTCTGAAATCCAAATCAACGAGCAAATCCAATTTTCCCTCAAGTGCTCCGCCTGCCTGCGAAAGATATTTTTCGTCTCGCCAGATTATTTCTTTCGGTTTTATTTCCGATTCTTCCTCAGAAAATAATCCGTTTTTGGTGCCGAGCAAATATTTTAAAAAGTAATCGTGACCTTTCGATGATGAACCTATAACATTATTTCGCCAGACGAAAATATTTCGCGGGAAATTTACGGGATTATCGGGGTCTTCAATCGAAAATTGCAAAGATTTATTTTTTAATGAATCAGCAACAAATTTTCTTATTCCTTCAATATCGGTTGCTCCTGCCGACTTTGCCTCATCTGCAATCTGTTGACCGCTCTTGTTGAAATTCGGATAACTCGGCAGCCAGCCCAATCTTGCGGCAAGTACGTTATAATCGGCGGGATGACGGTAACGCGGCTCTTTAACGAGAGGAGAAACCATCGGTTTTGTATCAAATTCGTCAGAACGATATTGACTCGTTGCAAAATAATAGAATGACGTTGAATTTTGAAGTTTTGCGCCGCCGTTCCAATCAGTCGCCGTCATAATCCGAGCCCAGCCTTCAGCCGGTCTCAATTTTTCCTGTCCGACGTAATGCGCCCAGCCTCCTCCGTTTCTTCCTTCGCAGCCGCACATCATCAGCAAATTTAAAATCGTTCGATAAATCACGTCTGCATGAAACCAATGATTGATTCCCGCTCCCATGATTACCATCGTGCGGCCTTTCGTCTTCAATGAATTGTCTGCAAATTCGCGAGCAGTATGAATCGCTAAATCTGCGCTGACTCCCGTGAATTTTTCCTGCCATTTCGGAGTATAAGGAGTATCGTCTTCATATGATTGCGCACATTCTTCGCCAATTCCGCGATCTATTCCGTAATTTGCAAGCGTCAAATCGTAAACTGTCGTCACCAGATAATTTTTATTTTTCGTTTTAATTTTGATTGCAGGAATTGCGCGCGTAATTTTTCCTTCGTGATCATTTCCGAAATACGGCAGTTCAATTTTGACGACTTCATTTTTTAAATTTAATACCGACAATTTCGGATCAATTTCTTCGCCTGTGTCGCTGTCCTCAAGTTTTAAATTCCATTTGTTTTGACGATCCCATCTGTCTCCCATAGTGCCGTTTGGAATCACAAGTTTATTATTTTTTTCGTTAATTACATAATATTTGAACTCTGAATGTTTGTCATTTCGTCCGAAATCTTTCGCATTCAAAAAACGACCCGGCTGATAATTTCCGTCAACTTCATCAAGAATTACAAGAAAAGGAAAATCTGTAAATCTTTTGTTATAATCGACAAAAAATTCTGCAGGCTCACCATAAAAATATTCTTTCAAAATGACGTGTCCCATCGCCATTGCAAATGCCGCATCCGATCCCGTTTTTAAACTTATCCAAGTATCCGCCACAGTCGTTGATTCGGCATAATCGGGAGCAATGGATACAACTTTTGTGCCTTTATATCTTGCTTCAGTCAAAAAATGAGCATCGGGAGTTCTAGTCAAAGGAACATTTGATCCCCATGTGATGATGTAACCCGCATTGAACCAATCTGAAGATTCGGGAACGTCCGTTTGATCTCCCCATACTTGAGGACTTGCAGGCGGCAAATCTGCATACCAATCATAAAATGAAAGGCCCGCACCGCCCATTAATTGAACAAATCTGATTCCTGCCGCATAACTCAGCATTGATTTTGCAGGAATAACCGAAAATCCAAAAATTCTGTCGGGACCGTATTTTTGCACAGTGTGAAGAAGTGAGGCGGCGACCAATTCCGAAACTTCGTCCCAATTCGAGCGAACAAATCCGCCCATGCCTCGTGCTTGTTTATATTTTTTTGTTTTTTCGGGATCATTAGCTATACTTTGCCATGCCTCAAGTGCCGTCGAATGATTTTTTTTCGCCTCTCGCCAAAGTTGTGCAAGTTCTCCGCGAAGATAAGGATATTTTATTCTGTGCGGACTGTAAAGATACCAACTGAATGATGCTCCGCGCGGACAGCCTCTCGGTTCAAAATCAGGCATGTCAGGCGATGTTTCGGGATAATCGTGAACTTGATTTTCCCATGCCACCAATCCGTTTTTTACGTAAATATTCCAACTGCATGAACCTGTACAATTTACGCCGTGTGTTGAACGAACACATTTATCGAACGACCAGCGATCACGATACATATTTTCCCATTCGCGTCCGCCTTCATTTAATTGTTGATGTCCCGTCTGTGATTTTTCTTTCGGTATCAAGTACCTGAATTTTTTAAAAATGCAACTCACATTGAACCCTCCTATCTTATTTTTATGATAACAAAAAAATTTTTTCGCGTATGTGATATTTATCACAGAAAAATTGTTTTCGGAACAAAAAAATCCGTTGACTTTTTAAAAATTTCAACGGTTTTAAAAAAAATTTTTTGGTCAACGAATAATTAATTCACGAAATAAAAAAAGAATCACTCCGTAAATTGATCCTCAAATTTATTCAACTGTATGAACAATACACACAAATCATGTACATTATTGGTGGAGACGAAGGGGATTGAACCCTCGACCCCCAGATTGCGAACCTGATGCTCTCCCAGCTGAGCTACGTCCCC
>CAJOPN010000122.1 GCA_905236285.1 uncultured Selenomonadaceae bacterium
ACCTTCAACGCCGGTCATCTGTCCTGCAAAGAAGATATTTTCGTGAGTTTTAAGTTGCATTGTTGGCTTCAGAAGTCGCGGTGAATTTATAAAAGTATTCCTATGCATAACGCCATATCTGACAATCTCAGCATTCTTCAAGCCTGGTATCATTGAGAAAACTCTGCGTTGTTCCGGCCAAGTTAAATGAGTTTGGAAGCCGACAAGATTAAACAATGTTGCCTCGCGATTGTCTTGTCGAAGCTGAACGACAGCATAAGGCAGCTCATTGGTGCGTGGATCAATAAGTCCAACCGGCTTCATTGGGCCAAATCGTAATGTATCTTCTCCACGCGACGCGATAACCTCAATCGGCAGACAGCCTTCAAAAAATATTTCTTTCTCAAAATCATGCGTATGAGTTTTTTCAGCATTAATCAATTCTTCACGAAATTTTAAATATTGCTCACGATTCAATGGACAATTTATATAAGCATCGTCGCCGCCTTTGTCATAACGCGACGCACGATAAGCAGTATCAAAATCAATCGAATCAATCGTAACTATCGGAGCTGCTGCGTCATAAAAATACAGCGAATCATCGCCGATTATTTTTTTCAATTCGTCAAACAATTTTTCTGAAGTCAACGGACCGCTTGCAATGATTAAAATATTTTCTTCATTCAAAAAATTTTCGAGATTTATAAATTCTTCGTTAATTATTTCGACGTTTGGAAGTGATTTTATTTTTTGAGTGATGTATTCCGAAAAATCATTTCGATCAACTGCCAATGCTCCGCCTGCAGGAACTTTTGTTTCATCAGCCGCCTGCATTATCAATGAATCAAGTTTGCGCATTTCCTCTTTCAAAAGTCCGACTGCATTTTCAAGACTTGCAGCTCTTAGTGAATTACTGCAGACCAATTCGGCGAATTTTTCGGTTTTGTGTGCAGGTGTCATCAATTTCGGCCGCATTTCATATAAAATTACATTCAAGCCGCGTTTTGCAATTTGCCAAGTTGCCTCCGAACCTGCAAGTCCCGCGCCGATTACATGAATTTTTTTCATCGTTTAAATTCCTCTTCTCAATTCTAAAAGTACTTGAAGTTTTTAATATATTATCATATAATACATGACAATAACATGAAAGAAGAGTGATAATTATGAGTGAGTTTAAAAAAATTCGGAAAGCGGTAATTCCTGCAGCGGGATTCGGAACGAGATTTTTGCCGGCAACGAAAGCAACTCCGAAAGAAATGCTGCCGATAGTTGACAAGCCGACGATTCAATTTATCGTTGAAGAGGCACTTGCAAGCGGAATTGAAGAAATTTTGATTATCAGCGGACATGCCAAACGTGCGATTGAAGATCATTTTGATAGTGCTCCGGCTCTTGAGGCTGAACTTGAAAAAAAAGGTAAGGAAGATCTTTTAAAAATAGTTCGTGAAACTGCAGATATAAGAGTTCATTACATTCGTCAAAAACATATGCGCGGGCTCGGCGATGCAATTTATTGTGCAAAACCTTTCATGGGAGATGAACCATTTGCAGTTCTTTTAGGTGATGATGTCGTTTATTCGCCTGATAAGCCTGTCATTCAACAACTCATGGACGTTTATTACGCTACAGATTCATCGGTTTTGGGCTGTCAAATTGTTCCGCTTGAGCAAATTTCTGCTTACGGATCGGTTGACGGTGAGGAAGTTGAAATAAAAAATTACGGAAAAATAGTTCGCGCAAAAAGTATGATTGAAAAACCGACTCCCGAAGAGGCACCCAGTCAGCTTGCAGTTTTGGGTCGTTACGTCGTCAAGCCTGAAATTTTTGAAATTCTTGAAAAAACTCCTCCGGGTAAAGGCGGCGAAATTCAATTTACGGACGCATTAAATATTTTGGCTCATCGCGATAATGTTTACGCCTGCAATTTTAAAGGACAACGTTACGATCTCGGAGACAAGATGGGATTTTTGAAAGCGACTGTTGAATTTGCTCTCAGACACGAAGATTTGCACGATGAATTTGCCGATTATCTTAAAAAAATTGTTGCATCATTGTAAAGGAAGTTACATAAATGCAAAATAAATTTAAGGCGACGACGGCACTTTTAATTAGTGCGGCAGGTGCAGTTTTAACTTTGCCGAATATTTCACCGTTTACAATGGATTCATTCACGCTCGGACTTTTTAATCACGGATTTTTGGCGGCCACTATCGGAGGTCTTGCGGATTGGTTCGCCGTCACCGCTCTTTTCAGAAAACCACTCGGATTTATAAGTTATCGCACAGAAATTTTAAAACGCAATCGACAGAGAATTATGGAGGCAATAGTTGATTTCGTCAGTAGTGATCTTTTAAGTGCGAAAAATATCGTCGATAATATTAAAAGTGAAAGTACCGCAAATCTTTTGATTGCATATTTTGAAAGAAATGACGGACGCGAAAAAATTAAATCGCTTATTAATGAAACGCTTATTGAAATTGCGACGACTGCCGACACAAAATCAATAGCAAAATCTCTCACGCCGATAATTAAATCTGAAGCGCAGAATATCGACGCGAATCAAATTATTGATGTCGTTGTAAAAATCGTTACGAAAGAAGAACACAGCCGTCAAATTCTCACAAATATTTTTGAGGCTTTGCACAATATTTTCAAGTCGGAACCTATTCAGGAATCAATGAAAAATAAAATTGAAAATCTGCGAAAAGAATACGAATCGGATTCACCGGGTCGTGCACTTGTTTTGAATGCTTTGAATCTCACCGACGAAAAAATTTTGACAATAATAAGTGAAAATGTCGACAAAAAAATTACAGGTACAATCAAAACATTGATAGGCACGGAAATTGATCCGAATACGATAACGACAGCCGCAAATTTGACGATGTATTTCAAAAATTTTCTTCAAGGCGTTACAAGTGACGAAAATACTCAAAAATTTTTCAGCGATATGAAAACCGTTCTTGCGAATAATTTTGATTTTGCCGACTACGTTAAAAATTGGCTTGATATTTATCTCAAGAGCAAGGAATATTTGGAGAATCAGAAAAAAATTAAAGACATTGAAGATACTGCAACTCATATAATAAAAGTTGAAAAAGTCCGACCGATTTGGCAAAATGCGATTGAAAATGTCGTCGATTCAAAAATTGATGAATTTATAAAAAGTCCCGTTCTGCAAGATAAATTTGACAGATTTGTGAAAAATTTGCTTGAAAAAATCATCAATAATTATCATCATGCAATTCCCGGAATGATTCGCGAAAGATTGGATAAACTCACAGACGATGAATTGACGAAATTTGTTGAAGAAAAAGTTTCCGATGATTTGCAGATGATTCGTATCAACGGCTCGATTTGCGGCGGATTTGTCGGAATAGTTTTGTATTTGATTTCATACGGCATTAAATTTGCAACAGGCAATTTATGAAAGGCGGCGAGAAAATTTGTCATCAAATTGGAATACTGCCGATAAAACTTTACTTTGCAGCGTGTTTATATTTTTGGCGGCACTTGGAGTTTATCTTTTGCTGCCGAACAATATTTTTACGGAAGGATTTTTATTTGTCTCTGAGGCGGCACTTGTCGGAGGGGTAGCCGACTGGTTCGCCGTCACCGCTCTTTTTAAAAAACCGCTTGGATTTCCTTTCCATACTGCCATACTTCCGAATCGCCGGCAAGATTTTATTGATGCGTCAGTCAATATGGTGCAGAATGAATTTTTTTCACGTAAATCAATTTTTAAAAAATTAAGTGATGTTCATCTTCTGCCGAATCTTTTGGAATACATAAAAAAATCCGAAATACGCCGCGCAATTATAACTTTGCTTTTTTCTGAAATTGCAAATTTTGTTTCAAAACTCGACAAGGAATCAACGGCGAAAAAAATATCAAACGAAATCAGAAAGACACTCCGCGAAGTTCCGTCACATATCTTAATACATGAATTGGGATTGTATTTAAAAAAATCGGGCAAGGACAGAGTAATATTTGAAAAAATAATTCATACTGCACGAGAGGCGGCTGCGACTGAAGAGACAAGAAAAAAGATTGAAAAAATTCTTCAAGAATATGCGGACGAACATACTCAATCATCAAGTACATTTTCGATAATGATGGCAGGATTGGCGCAAATGCTTGATTTGGTGAATTTTACTGAGGCAGCAGAACTCATGCAGAAATATTTAATAAAATTTCTCGATGAACTCGCCGAAGATTCACAATTACAACGTCAAGTTTTGCAGGAATGCAGAAGAATTTTTTCGGAAGTTACAGACACGCTTGAATTTCGCGATTTGATTTATAATTTGCAGCTGGATTCAATAAATTCATTGCCGATAAATTCAATCATTCAAGAGGCATTGGAAAAAATTAACGTCGAACTTTCAAAGGCAAACGTTAAAAAAATTGAAGAAGAAAAAGATGAAAAAAATTTGTCGGTATTCATATATAATTTTCTTTCCGAACAGCTCGACAGATTGATAAAACTTTTGGAAAGCGATACACCTTTAAAAAATTCCGTTGAAAAATTTATATTTGACTTGACGGCGAGAAGTGCATTGACGGCACGTCCCATTTTCGCAAACATTGCACAAAATTCATTGATGAAATTGACGGACGATCAATTAAATGCGCTCGTTTACAATAAAGCTGAAGACGATTTTGTTTGGATACGTTTGAACGGTTCAATCGTCGGCAGTTTTATCGGTTTGATAGTTTTCGTCGTCATTCAATTCATTTCAATTTAAAAAAATTTTTTGAGGAGTTGATTTTTTTGGAAAAAGTCAGCGTAAAAAAAGACATTGTAATAATCGGTGCAGGAATGGCGGGATTGACTGCCGCACTTTATGCCGGAAGAATGAATCTTGACACAATCGTTTTGGAAAATGCAATAATCGGCGGACAAATTGCAAATGCAGTGGGAATAGAAAATTATCCCGGATTTGAAAAAGTAAGCGGAAAAGAATTAATTGAAACGGTACAAAGACAAGCCGAGAAATTTGGAGCGGTAATTGATGAATTTGATGTGATTGAAAGAATTGAACTTCAGAATAAAATTAAACTCGTCGAAACCGCAAATTATATTTATGAAACGCCGGCAGTAATAATAGCAAGCGGAATGAATCGTCGCAAACTGCCTCTCGCTGAAGAAACAAAATATGCCGGTCGCGGAGTTCATTACTGTGAACTTTGTGACGGACATATGTATCAAGATAAAATAATAGCGGTAATGGGCGGAGGAAATGCGGCAGTCGATGCGGCGAATTTTTTGACGAAGTACGCGAACAAATTGTATTTGATTCATCGCAGTCAATTTAGAGCAGATGAAATTTCACAGGAGAAACTCAGACAAAATCCGAAAGTTGAAATTTTTTTGGAAACTGAAATTACAAAATTAATGGGCGACAATCGACTCAGAAAAATTGAAATTTTCGACAAAAAAATTCAGAGTTCAAAAATTCTTGATGTCGATGCAATTTTTGTAAATATAGGAGTTGAACCGAACAATCATTTATTCAAAGATCAAATTAAATTGAGTGAACGCGGACATATTTTAGCAGCAGAAGATTGCCGCACGAATTTGGAAGGAGTATTTGCGGCAGGAGATATTCGCGAAAAAGAAATAAACCAACTGACGACTGCGGCATCAGACGGGACGACGGCAGCGTTGTTGGCTGAAAAATATATTCGCAAATTAAATTCAAGATAAACGATTTTTGAAATCGGAATAATCAAACGAACGAATTTTTTTTAAAGCACCTTCATTGTCGATTGCGTAAATCGTCGGCAGCGGTATTCCGTTGAAGGTGTTATTTTTTACCATTGTATAAATTGCCATATCGGTGAAAATAATTTTGTCGTCTTCATTTAGCGGCTTGTCAAAAGAATATTCGCCTATAACATCACCGGCAAGACAAGTAACGGAACCGAGACGATATTTAAATTTGCCGAGAGGATTTTCACCGACGATTTGCGGACGATAAGGCATTTCAAGAACATCAGGCATATGACAGGCGGCACTTGCATCAATTATTACATTTTTCACGCCGTCAATTTCTTTTTGAATTTCCATGACGGACGAAATTAAAAATCCTGCGTCAAGAGCGATTGCCTCACCGGGTTCAAGATAAATTTGCAGATTAAAAATTTTTTGAAGACGGTGAATAATTTTTTTCAATCGTTCAATGTCGTAATCAGATTTTGTTATGAGATGACCGCCGCCGAGATTTATAAATTTGAAATTTGCAATCCAATCGCCAAAATTTTTAATTAAGACTTCGACAGTCTCATCAAGTGCATCTGAATTTTGTTCGCAGAGTGTGTGCATGTGCAGACCGTCAATTTTTTTTAAAAGTTCGGGATTATTTTCGGCAATTTCTTTAAATTCGGCAACTCGAACTCCCAATCTTGAAGCAGGCGAACACGGATCATAAATTGCATGAGATTGAGTTGAATGTTCGGGATTTATTCGCAACCCGATTTGGTGATTGTATTTTTTTACGACTGACGAAAATTTTTCAATTTGACGAAATGAATTAAAAATTACATGCTCACAAATTTTTGAAATTTCATCAATCTCATCTGATTTGTAAGCCGGACTGAATACGTGATTTTCGCCGTGAAAAAATTCATTTGCAAGTTTCGCCTCATAAAGTCCCGATGCTGCCGTTCCCGATAAAAATTTTTCAATAAGCGGATAAAAATAAAACATCGAAAAGCATTTTTGAGCAAGCAGAATTTTAACGCCGCTTTCATTTTGCAATTTCGATAAAATTTCAAGATTTCGACGCAAAAGCGATTCATCAATCACATATGCAGGTGTCGAAATTTTATTTATATTATTCAAAAAATTTTTCATCATTCGACAATCTCTGGATAAAAAGATTCTTGATAAGGAAGACCGAATTTATTAAGTGCGTCCATGAAGGGATCGGGATCAAATTCTTCAATATTGTGAACGCCTTTTAAATTCCATTTGCCGGTTACAAGCATCATTGCACCGATCATTGCAGGAACGCCTGTTGTATACGCGACTGCTTGAGAACCGACTTCTTTATAACATTCTTCATGATCACAAACATTATACAAATAATAATCTTTCGGCTTTCCGTCTTTGAGTCCGTGAAAAATGCAGCCAATATTTGTTTTACCTTTGGTGCGTGCTCCGAGACTTGCGGGATTCGGTAAAACCGCCTGAAGAAATTGCAGAGGAATAATTTGATGTCCTTGAAAATTAATCGGTTCAATTGATGTCATTCCGACATTTTCAAGACAACGCAGATGACGCAGATAACTTTCTCCGAATGTCATAAAAAATCTGATTCTTTTAATTCCGGGAATATTTTTTACTATTGATTCCATTTCTTCATGATGAATCAAATACATATCTTTAGGACCAATCTGCGGAAAATCATAAACGCGCTTGATTTCCATTGATTTTGTTTCAATCCATCTTCCATTTTCGTAATACATACCTGGTGCAGTAACTTCACGAATATTTATTTCGGGATTAAAATTTGTTGCAAAAGGATAACCGTGATCGCCGGCATTGCAATCGAGAATGTCAATCGTTTCAATCGAGTCGAAATGATGTTTCTTGGCATATGCACAAAATACGCCCGTCACTCCGGGATCAAATCCGCTGCCGAGAAGTCCCGTGATGTTTGCGGATTTAAATTTTTCGTTAAATTCCCATTGTTCTTTATATGAAAACTGCGGATTTTCTTCCGATTCGTAATTTGCAGTATCAAGATAATTTACTTCAGTCCTGACGCACGCCTCCATTATCGACAAATCTTGATAAGGAAGAGCAAGATTGACGACTACATCGGGATTGAATTTTTTAATGAGAGCAACTGTTTCATCAATTTTATTTGCGTCGAGTTGAGCCGTTGAAATTTTTGTTGAAGTTTTTCCATCAAGTTTTTCTTTCAACGCATCACATTTTGATTTTGTCCTCGAGGCAATTAAAATTTCGTCGAACACCTCAAAATTTTGAACGCATTTGTGAATTGCAACCGATGCAACTGCACCGCAACCGATGATTAATGCTTTTGCCATTTATCCGTCTCCTCTCAAATACACATAAAAAATTTTTTTGATTATATCATTTTTTTGTATACAATTCAAATTTATTTTTGAATCAATAATTTTGAGCATGAGATTTGCGCAAATGATTTCTCGTCAAAAAAAATGCAATCGAAAGAGGAATACAAGCACCGAGCCACGCAAGAGGACTTGCAAGACATGCGCCGACATATCCGAGAGCATCAACCAAAAATACAGCGGCGGCAACTCTCATTAAAAGTTCCATGACTCCCGCAATCGTCGGCACGAAACTTTGACCAAGTCCCTGCAATGTAAATCTGAAAATAAAAAGCAATGACAAAATCCAATAACAAGCTCCGTTGATAATAAAAAATTGTTGTCCGTAATCAATAATTTGTTCCTGACCTTCGCCGACGAAAAGACGCATGATATTCGGACCGAACAAAATCATCATAACGGCAATGAAAATGCTGAACGAGCATGACATCCAAATACATTTTTTAACGCCTTCACTTATTCGCGAAAATTTTTGAGCTCCGTAATTTTGAGCAGTATAAGCGGCGATTGCAACTCCGAAAGACATCATCGGCATGACTGCAATTCCGTCAACTCTCATTGCAGCAGAAGTAGCAGCGATTGCAATCGGTCCGAGAGAATTTAAAGCTCCTTGAAGAACGACTGCCCCAATCGCAATTATTGACGATTGAAATCCCATCGGCAAACCTATTTTTGCATGTTCCCATAAAATTTTTTTGTCGAATGTCCAATCTTCACGGCGAGTATGCAGAATCGGAATTTTTTTCTTGATGTAAATGAAACAAATTATATTTCCGATAATCAATGAAACGATCGTGGCAAGTGCTGCACCGGGTATTCCTCCGTCAAGAACAATTATTGCAATCGGCTCAAGCAAAATATTAATGCTTAACGTCAATGCTTGAAAAACCGTCGGCATTTTTGAATCACCGAGTGCGCGAATTAAATTTGACTGCATTTGAATCATAACAAAACCGATAAGACCGCCGTAAATAATTGAAATGAAAGAGTGAGCTCCGTCAATAATTTCAGGAGGCGTATCCATGAAAATCAACATGTCGCGGCAAAAAGTCACGCCGAGAATCGTCAAAATTATTGTGCAGAAAATTGAAATTATCGTGCAGGCCGCAACACTTTTTTTGATTCCGTCTTCATCTTTCGCGCCGAATCTTTGTCCTGTATAAATTGAAAGTCCGCTCGTCAGTCCCATTACAAAACCGAGTACCAAAAACATTAATGCACCTGTGCAACCGACCGCTGCAAGTGCATTGACTCCCAAAAATCTGCCGACGATTAAAGTATCAACCAATCCGTAAAGCTGCTGAAAAATATTTCCTGCAATCAGCGGCAACGTAAAGAAAAAAATTAATTTCGCCGGTTCTCCTTCAGTCAAATCCTTTACTGCCGAATCTTTTTTTAAAGTTTTTAATTTTTCCTCCGCCATTTGTTACCTCTCAATTAAAAAATTAAATCAAGGTTTGATTAAATTGTCAAGCCTTTTTTATTTTCATCTC
>CAJOPN010000123.1 GCA_905236285.1 uncultured Selenomonadaceae bacterium
GCACACAAAAATTTTACGGACGCTTAGAGTCAATGGCGCATGTCAATGTGTCACGTCAAGCACGTCAAATAAAAATGGAGCACTCAAATTTCTACTTACGAATGGCACAGAAAATTATCGAAGCCAAAATACATAACCAAAAAATTGTCTTGAGAAGATACAACAGGCGCAGAAATTCGGATAAAGTACGGAAAAATATACAGGCAATGGAAACTATCATGAAATTTATCCCGAGAACTATTTTGATTAATAGAATAATGGGATATGAAGGTGTAGCCGCCAAAAGTTATTTTTCTTCGCTCGGTGAAATGGTATCTAAGGAGTTTTCATTTGAAAAACGCACTCGCCGTCCGCCACGTGATATGTTCAACTCTATGCTAAGTTTCGGATATTCTTTGTTAATGTCAGAAGTACATACCGCCATAAACAATTCCGGTTTGCATCCATATTTTGGATTTATGCACACAATGAAAGAACATCACCCGACATTAGCATCCGATTTAATGGAAGAATGGCGACCGATTTTAATAGATTCAATGGTAATGTCGCTCATAAGTCATAATGAAATAAAGCCTAATTGTTTTGAACCCGGAAAAATCGAGGGGATATATTTAAACGCGGCAGGGCAAAAAATTTTTCTAAATGCTTACGAAAAAAAATTGCAGACTATTTCAGAAAATAAATATTCCTACAGACACTCAATAAGAATGCAAGCGGAACGTTACGCCGAAGCATTAATGGCAGAGGACGTGAAAAAATATGAGCCGTTCAGAATACATTGAAGAAAAATTTATTTCACGCGAAGAAAAAATTTACACGGTACTGATTATATACGACATAGTCGACAACAAACGCAGAAATCGAATGGCGAAATTGCTGGAGGGTTATGGCGTACGAGTTCAAAAATCTGCATTTGAGGCACGTTTAACTAAAAAACGTTATGCCGCTATGTTGAGTTGTGCAGAAAAAATAATCGACGCTGAAACAGATTCTCTGAGGACATATCTTTTGCCAAACAAAACTAATGTTCATTCGTGTGGAACTGAAGTAATTTATCCGCAAAATGTTATCATTATTTAATTTTTAGCGGAGGTGTTCATTATGGCGAAAAAAATTTTTAAAGTTGAACGAATTTACGATATGACGAACACTTTCAAAGAATTATACTCACACGGTCAGAATGGAGAGATGTTCAATAATTTGTACAGTATGATTATGGGCGAAAACAATATACTGCTGGCTATGAAAAATATCAGCTCCGGCATCGGACGCAACACAAAAGGGATTGACGGTAAGACTATTTCAACCTATGAAAAAATGCCTGCCGAAAAATTAATCCAAATTGTAAAAAGACGACTCAATAACTTTAAGCCGATGAAAGTTAAACGTATTTTTATCCCAAAATCTAATGGTACTAAAAGAATTTTGGGAATGCTGACATTTGAAGACAGACTTATTCAGCAAAGTATAAGGCAAGTATTAGAGCCGATTTGCGAGGCTAAATTTCATCCCAACAGTTTTGGGTTTAGGGCACTTCGATCCACTAAACACGCCGTCGATAAAATGCTACTCTTAATGCAAATGACAAAGTACGATTACTGCGTTGACATTGACATAAAAGATTTTTTTGACAGCGTTAATCACGAAATTCTCATAAGTAAAATTTACGATCTCGGTATTCACGATAAAAAATTATTGGCAATTATTTCCAAAATGCTTAAAGCTAAGGTTGAAGGCGAAGGCATTAAAAAAATTGGTCTGATTCAAGGCGCTGTACTTTCGCCGCTATTAAGTAATATCTTGCTAAATGAGCTTGATTGGTGGATAACTGCACAGTGCCAAATGGCAGATAAAGCTCCTACTGATAATAGGATATATTTTGTGCGCTACGCTGACGATTTTAAAATTTTGTGCAAAACATTTTCGGACGCTTTTAAAATTTTTAATGCCGTCAAGGCGTGGCTGAAAGATAAATTGCAACTTGATATTTCAGTTGAAAAATCCAAGATACTGAATCTTAGAACACAAGGCACGGAATTTTTGGGCTTTAAATTAAAATCCACTTTAATTAATGGCGTGTACTCCGTTGAAACGCATATGTCCGACAATAATAAATTGAAAATCCAAAATAAATTATGCAAAATCATTTCAAGAATCACAGGCAACGGTAAAAATGCAAAAAAAATTTTACGGGATTTGAATCATCAAATTGCTATGGCTCACGGTTATTATCAATCAGCCACTCATGTCCGACAGGATTTTCTCTCAATCAGCAGTCACTGTCATAATCTGTTGGACGCCAAACTTAAAGATATCGCGCAGTTAGTGCCGTTCCCTGATTCGCCAAATATTATGACGTACAAATTGGATGATGTTATTTTAATTCCGATAGAATATGTTTCGTACAAAAAATTAAAACCTCTTCCACAAGGTGCGAACATATATAAAAGTTCGATATTGCCAAAATCCAACGTCGCTAAATTTTCAAATACTTCTATGAAAAAGTACCGCGCTAATAAAAAAATTGACAATGCAAAACCGCCGCCTTCAGAGACAAACTCATTACTGGCAAGCATAAAAAATTCTGTAAGAAATTTTCTTGATAGATTAAAATCAATTCTATAATTTTTTCAACTATCCGGTAAATTCAAACCGGATTTTTTTTCTTGACAAAATTTAAACTTTAAATTACACTAAAACAAATTCAAGGTAAGAATTGAAATCCGCGCCGCGGTAGATATATCAACGCTTTTCAGCGCATTGGGCAGTGAAAATGGCGGTGAATTGTCTGAAAATAAAATCCGCGCCGCAAATGCTGCTTTTAACCCGCGCCACGCCTTGCTTGTAGAGGATAGGGGTTTAGAAGAGCTTGCTCCGTTAGGAGTCTGAAACTTGCCAAAAAACTTCCCCATTCTTGTGCTTGCTTTTGTAGCGTTTAGAAGAGCTTGCTCCGTTAGGAGTCTGAAACGATACTCCAAAAAGAAAGGAAAATCTCATTATTAAAAGTTTAGAAGAGCTTGCTCCGTTAGGAGTCTGAAACTGTATACGTGTAGTATTTGACGTTTGATGTTAC
>CAJOPN010000124.1 GCA_905236285.1 uncultured Selenomonadaceae bacterium
ACAAATAAAAATATTGCAGATATTGTAAAATATATGTACGATAAAAACGTTGCCGAAAAAATTGTTTTGATAACTAACGGCTCCTTGTTAAAGCCGGAGCTTTCTGAAAATCTTGTAAAATATTTGAACCAAATTATTATATCTGTCGAAGGAATTGATGCCGAACAATATTTGAAGTTTGCAAACGTAAAAATCAATTACGAAAAATTTTATCAGGGTATAGTTAATCTCTGTGAGTATTCTAAAAATGAAAAGTGCAAAATTACTGCCAAAATTCACGGCGACGCCGTAAAAGAAAAAGCAGATTTGGACAAATTCTATAAACTTTATGGCAATGTGTGCGATGAAGTAACGGTTGAGGAGCTGATTAATCTTTTTCCTGAAGTAGACGTTAGAAATAATGATGACTCAATGCAATTCAGATTTTCAGATTTTAAAAAAGTGGGAAAGAAAGTTTGTCCGCAAATGTTTAAAAGTGTTCAACTGACGGCTGAAGGCGATGTTTTGCCGTGTTGTGTCGATTGGCAAAAAAAACTTGTAATGGGTAATATTAACAATGAATCGTTGGTCGATATTTGGAATGGCGAAAAATTTTTTAACTTGAGAAGTCAACATTTGAATTTGCAGAAAGATTTTATTGATCCGTGTAAATATTGTTCAATGAATGATTTGACTGAAATTGATTATCTTGATGAAAATATTGCTGAAATTAAGCAAAGAATGGGAATATAATTATTGAAAGGGTACTGCTTATGGATATATTGAAACTCCAAACAGAAATTCCGCAGGCTTTACAAAATGCCGAGCGCGGCTTGCCTGACGAAGTTTTTTCATTTGTTGCGTCGGTTACTCCAATGGTAAACGTGGATTTATTGATTCAAGACGAAAAAGGGCGCGTACTTTTGGCGTGGCGTGATGACGGGAAAAATTTTGGCTGGCACATTCCCGGCGGTATCATTCGTTTCAAAGAAACTTTTGTCGAGCGTCTTCATAAAACCGCACTGAACGAACTCAAGACAGATATAACTTTTGATGAAAATCCAATAAAAATTACAGAAATTTTTATGCCGTATCAAAGACGCGGGCATTTTATTTCATTTCTCTACAAATGTTATCTGCCAAAGAATTATGAAATTGATAACAGCGGAAAAAATCCCGATGAAGACGGTTATTTGAAGTGGCATGAAGTTCCGCCGAAACTTATAGACGGGCAAAAATGTTATGAGGAGTTTTTAAAAAATTTATTGGAAGTGAATTAATTGGAATTAAAAAATATCGCCGTATCTGATTGGCAGGAAATTTTCAAAAATAAAAATGTGATAATTTTCGGCGCGGGAATTGCCGGAAAAGCCGTATTGAAAATTTTAAAAAGCAAAGGTATAAATGTTTTCGGATTTCAAGATAACGGCGCGGCAGTTCCTTATAAAATTGAAAATATCCCTGTCTCCCGTATGGATTTTTCAAAAATCGACAATCAAAAATTTATTTTCGTATTGGCAATTCACAATTTGGACGAAGCGATTAAACAACTTGAGGAAGTCGGCAAGTACGATTGGATTGCAGCTTATCAGTTGTTAAACGAAGAGACAAAGGCGGAGCTTTCTTTTATGGAAGTTCAAAAAATTGAAGCGATATATTTTTATTTTGAACGTTTCATCAATAAAGAATTGCTTACTCTAAATTCGCTTGATTTTGTAATAACGGAGCGTTGCTCCCTGCGCTGTAAAGAATGTAGCAATTTAATGCAGTATTATTCCGCGCCGAAAAATTTTTCGGTTGAAACTTTAAAGAATGAATTGGATTCGCTTTGCAATGTGCTTGATGAAATTTATGAAATTCGCTTAATCGGCGGGGAGCCGTTTGTTAATCCAAACTGGAATGAAATTCTTCAATACGTTGCCACGAAAGATAAAATTAAACGAATAAGCATTTACACCAATGGAACAATTTTGCCGAACGATTCACAATGTGAGATTTTAAAAGAAAGTAATGCTTGGCTTTCAATAAGTGATTACGATGAACTTTCACGGAATTTAAAACCGCTCCAAAATAAGTTAGATTTGTATTCAATTCCTTATGAAGTAAAGGGCGTTCCATATTGGACGCGCTGTTCTTCTTTCATTAAACACGATCGTACACCAAAAGAATTGCTTGACGTTTTTAAAAAATGTTGTGCCAGAAATTTGGCTACGCTTTTACGCGGCAAACTTTATCCCTGCCCGTTCATTTCAAACGCCATGAATTTATCGGCAATTCCGCAAGTTGAAAATGATTATGTTGATTTAACCGAAAATGTTGATGTTGAAGTTTTGCGTCAAAAAGTAAGGCGTTTAATGACTCGACCTTTTTACAATTCCTGCGAATGGTGCGAAGGCAGACCAACTCCCGAAGATATAAAAGATGAAGATAAAATCCCGCCGCATGAACAGATTAATAAGCCGTTGCCATATATCCGTTATGATGACAGCGCGCCAAAATTAAATGTTGTAATTCCCGTCTACAATGTCGAAAAATATTTGGGGCAATGTTTGGATTCAGTTTTGAATCAGACTTTTAAAAATTTCCAAGTAATATTGGTAGACGACGGCTCCACTGATAATTCTTTGGCGATATGTGAAGATTATCAGAAAAAAGATAATCGAATTAAAGTAATAAATCAAAGTAATCAAGGTCCCTCAAGTGCAAGAAACAGAGCTTTTTCTGAAATAGAAATGAAAAACGGGGGGGTTATTTAGTTTTTATTGATGCCGATGATTGGATTGAACCTGAACTTTTTGAAACTTTTATAAAGTATATGGACAGCAATCCATCTGTTGATATTTGTATGTGCAACGGCTTTGTAAATGAAATTTCCGGACAACAAAGAGTTATGTTGCCAAAAAGTGAAACTGAAGAATTGCTTGACTCAAAAGCGGCGTTGAAAATTCTTTTTACTCCTTACAGATTTTTTTTGTGGTGTAAAATATATCGCGCTTCAATTTTTAGTGGAGTTAATTTTGAATCTGCCTTATATGTGGGTGAAGACAGAATAATAAACTGGCAGTTATTTAACAAGGCGCGAAAAATAGGTATTATACCTTACAAGGGTTATCATTACAGAATGAATCCTTCGGGGCTTTCAAGCAAAAGTTATTTTGAATGTCCGTATCCTTACGATTTATTAAAATCTGCGGTAAAAATTTACGAAGACAGAGGAACTGATACAGATACAAAAATTGTTGCCACAAATCATTTGCTTGACATGTCGATAAGTTGGCTTTTCAGATTTTTGGTTAATGATAAAATTTCGCTTAATCCAAAGGAAATTGAGTATTACCTTAAGTTTTTGGAAAAAAATAAAAATGAGATACTGCAGACTGTCCCGCTTGAGGCTGAAAGAAAAATTTTATTTGAGGCATTGGCACAAAATTTTGAGAGTGCAAAGGCGGACTGCTGCAAGATTTACAATGATTTTTTGAGTGATTTAAAAAATTTTTATGACAGATACAGAAATGTTTTTATTTACGGCACGGGATATTTTGGAATAAATATTTCCGAAATTTTGAACGAACTCGGCTGTAAAAATTATTCCTTCGTGGTAAGCAGTCTTAACGGTAAAACTTCCGAAGAAATTTTAATTGAAGGTGAATCACAACCGCGCACAATTACAGCGTTAAATGAGTTGGCTGCAAATCCTGCCGACACGGGAATAATTTTGGCAATGAATAAGAAAAACAGTTTGCAAGTAATACCTTCCCTTCAAGAAAAAGGTTATAAAAATATTTTTGACGGTAATAAATTGGGGTTGCACTTGTAATAAATTTGGTTGATAATTTGTTAGACAAAAACAG
>CAJOPN010000125.1 GCA_905236285.1 uncultured Selenomonadaceae bacterium
TATAAAAGGCTTCGGAACTCAACCGAAACCGTTAATTTCTTATGGTGCGTCCGGCGTGACTCGAACACGCGACCCACGGCTTAGAAGGCCGTTGCTCTATCCAACTGAGCTACGGACGCTCAAACGCACTTCAACAATGCTTTTAAATTATAAGCGATTAATAAAAATTTGTCAAGTTTTTACAACGAATATTTTTTGATTCAGCATTTGATTCCCGAATTTGATCGAGCATAGAAAAACCAGGTTATGACAATAGTAATTACAGTAAAAACAATCAAAACATAAAAAGCGGGAGTTACGATTGAATAATTTGAATAAGCCCAGCCGAAAATTTTAGGAACGAGAAAAGCACCGTAAGCCGCAATAGCCGCAGTAAATCCCGTTACGAGCGACGAATGAAAAGGATTATTGAAAATATAAGGAATCATTCGGAATGATGCGCCGTTGACAAATCCTGTCGTCAAGAATAAGAGTAAAAACGCCGCGAAAAACATTGCGAAAGAATGAGATTGCAAACCGATCAAAACGATGACGATTGAAATTAACATCAAAACGAGAGAATAAAGAGTAACTTTAGAACCGCTGTTAAATTTGTCCGCGAGCCATCCGCCGACAGGTCTCATTCCTGCGCCAATGAACGGTCCGAGAAATGCTCCCCATGCCATTGAAATTTCCGGAAATTCACGATTCAATAAAAGCATTAATGCCGCAGAATATCCGATA
Source organism: uncultured Selenomonadaceae bacterium (assembly GCA_905236285.1). Classification (GTDB taxonomy): domain Bacteria; phylum Bacillota; class Negativicutes; order Selenomonadales; family Selenomonadaceae; genus Quinella. The sequence goes on from CAJOPN010000125.1 coordinate 724, forward strand.
AATTGACCGAATCCGCAAGTATAAATCCATGTCATCAACCATGTATGTTTGTTTCCGAAAATGGACATCATTGATTTAGGACTTTGTTTCGGCAGCGGAAGATTATCCATAAAAATCCAAATTAAAATCAAAGTTAAAAAAGTTGGAACGGCCCAAGCATAACAAACGGATTGAATATAAACTTCTTTGCCTTGAGCATTGATTAACGGATCGCCGAACATTCCGCCAAAACCCATTCCAAGCAAAACAGGTGCAGTAAGATAAATTAATGATACACCGAGATTGCCGACACCTGCATTAATTCCGAGTGCGAGACCTTTAACTGATTTCGGAAAGAAAAAACCGATATTCGCCATAGACGATGAAAAATTTCCGCCTGCAATTCCGATTCCGGCAACGAGCATTACAAATGTTTCGTAAGGAGTCGAAATATCTTGAAGAGCATTTCCGAGTCCGAAAATCGGAAGAAGTAAAAGTGCGGTTGAAAATAACGTCCAATTTTTTCCGCCGACGATTGCAGGCATATAAGTATAAAATAATCTGCAAGTTGCGCCGACAAGTCCGGGCAATGAAGCAAGAGTAAAAATTTGTGCGTCCGTGAAATGAAATCCGACTTGATTGAGTTGTGCCGCGATCGTTGCCCAAAGTGTCCAAACAACGAACGAAAGAGTCAAAGCCCACGTTGAAACGTACAAATTTTGTTTTGCAATTTTTTCGCCGAATTTTTTCCAAAATTCTTGGTTTTCAGGTTCCCAATGTGCAAGAATTTCTTTTCGAGAAGGATTTTCTCCCAATACCTTCAAAGAATTTTCGGACATTTAAATCACCTTCCATAAACTTATTTTTATTAGTATAACTCAAAAATTTTTAAAAAAATGTGATATTCGTCACACCTGTTAATTTATTTTGGAGTTAATATATCTGTAAAATAAAATGAGGTGATTTTTGTATGGATTCGGTGATTCGTCAATTTTATGAAATTCCCGGTAAAATTATTAATCTTAAAAGCGGCGAATATCTTTTTCGTGAAGGCGATTCAGCAAAATATTTTTATCTCGTGCGTTCGGGACAAATTTTTATTATGAAATATGCAAGCAGCGGCAGAATTTTGGCACTCAGACTTGCAACTCACGGAAGTATTATAGGAGAATTGCCGCTCTATGAAAAAAATCCGACTTATATTTTTAATGCCGTTGCTCAATCCAAATCTGAAGTTTACGCGATTGAATTTCCGACTCTTCATAATTTTTTGGAGAAAAAACCTGCACTCGCCATTAATCTTTTGAAAATAATCAGCGAACATATGCGTAAACAACATTCAAAATTTCGCGACCTTGTCCTCTACGGCAAAAAAGGAGCTCTTTATTCAACACTTATTCGTCTTTCCAACAGTTACGGAAAAAAATTTGACGACGGAATTTTAATTACCGTTCCTTTGACGAATCAGGAACTTGCAAATTATTCTGCAACTGCTCGCGAAAGTTTAAATCGAATGTTAAGCGAACTGCGCAAATTAAACGTTATAGAAAATCATGGAAATTTAATTTTAATAAAAAATATTGAATATCTGCGACAAGAAATTGAATGTGAAAATTGCGGAAAAGAAATTTGTAATATTGAATGAAAAATTTGCTCGTAATGACTGCGAGTAATTTTTTTGTTGAAAAAATCCGAATAACTTTTAAAATTTTTGTTAATCGTGTATAATGAATAAAAAAAATTTTTTTGAATGAAAGATTTTCTTTTGAATTTTTAATAAAAAATTGGAGTTGAAATTAATGAAAACAATTTGTGTAATACCTGCAAGATATTCATCAACACGTTTACCCGGAAAACCTCTCAAAGAAATTTGCGGTGTACCGATGATTTGTCGCGTGTATGAACGAGCATCGAAAGCAAAATTAATTTATAAGGCAATAGTTGCGACTGATGACGAAAGAATTTTTGATGCAGTAAAAAATTACGACGGCGAAGTAATGATGACAAGAAAAGATCATAAAACGGGAACGGATCGACTTGCCGAAGTTGCTAATCATTTTGACGATGTTGATTTGATTGTCAACGTACAAGGCGATGAACCTTTGATTGAGCCGTCATTGATTGATGAATTGATTACACTTTTTAATGATGATATGGATTTGCAAATGGCAACCGTTGCAACTGAATTGACTTTTGAAGATGAAATAAAAAATCCGAACAATGTCAAAGTTATTACTGATTTAAATGACAATGCTTTGTATTTTTCACGTTCAATTATTCCGTATCCGAGAAATGCAGGCAAGGCAAAATTTTTTAAGCATATAGGAATTTATGCATATCGCCGCGAATTTTTATTAAAATATGCAAAAATGCAGCCGACACCGCTTGAAGAGGCTGAATCACTTGAACAGCTCCGAGCACTCGAAAATGGACACAAAATAAAAGTTCTTCGTAGCAATAATAAATTTATCGGAGTGGATACCGAAGAAGATTTAAAACTTGTCAATGAAATTTACAGAGGTGAAAAAAATTGAATATCGTAAAAGTCGGAAATTATGAAATCGGCAGCGGTGAATTAATTCTGCTTGCCGGTCCCTGCGTGATTGAAAATTTTGATCGTACACTTTACATTGGAAAAGGTATCAAAGAAATTTGCAATCGGCTCGGAATAAATTATGTCTTCAAAGCGTCATTCGATAAAGCAAATCGCAGTTCATACGAAAGTTATCGCGGACCAGGACTTGAAGACGGCTTGAGAATTTTGAAAGACATTAAAAATATTTTAAATGTACCGATTGTAACCGACATTCACGAAACAATTCAGGCTGAAGCAGTCGGAGAAGTCGCAGATATAATTCAAATTCCGGCGTTCTTGTGTCGTCAAACGGATTTACTTCAGGCTGCTGCTCAAACAGGAAGAGTTGTCAACGTCAAAAAAGGTCAGTTTCTTTCGCCGAATGATATGAAAAATGTGATAGAAAAATTGGAGCATTGCGGAGTAAATAGAATTACACTTACGGAACGCGGAGCATCATTCGGATATAATAATCTCGTCGTCGACATGCGAAGTTTTCCGATTATGAGATCATTCAATTATCCCGTAATTTTTGACGGCACTCACAGCGTGCAATTACCGGGAGGAGCAGGAAAAAAATCATCGGGACAGCGCGAATTTGTAAAATATTTAGTGAGAGCTGCGGTTGCAGTCGGAATAGACGGATTATTTCTTGAAGTTCACGACAATCCCGAAGAGGCGTTGAGTGACGGCGCAAATATGGTTTATCTCGACAAATTGGAAGAATTGTTGAAAGAAGTTTTGGCAATTCATAACGTCACAAAAAATTTTAAATGAGGTTTTGAAATGATAAGAGAAAAGGCAATCGAAACGTTGAAAATAGAGGCGGAGGCGATAGAAAATTTAATACCGCGAATTGACGACGAATTTGAATCGGCAGTACAAGAAATTTTAAATTGTCATGCAAGAGTAATAATCACGGGAATGGGAAAATCCGGACATATCGGAAGAAAAATTGCGGCAACTCTCGCTTCAACCGGTACGCCTTCATTTTTCATGCATCCTGCAGAAGCATTTCACGGTGATTTGGGAATGGTTACTGAAAATGATGTCGTCATTGCGATTTCAAACAGCGGAGAATCATCGGAAATAGTAAATATTTTGCCGATAATAAAAAGAATCGGAGCGAATATAATTGCAATGAGCGGGAGAAGAGAATCGACACTCGGCAGAAATTGCGATTATTTTATAAATATCGGTGTTGAGCGTGAGGCATGTCCTTTGGGATTGGCACCGACTGCCTCGACGACTGCAACTCTGGCAATGGGAGATGCAATCGCAATGTCATTAATGGAGAAAAGAAATTTCACTTCAAAAGATTTTGCAATGTTCCATCCCGGCGGCGCACTCGGAAGAAAATTGTTGTTGACTGTCGAAGATGTAATGCACATTGATGATGAAAATCCGATTATTCACGTCGGCAATACCGTTAAGGACGCGCTTTTCGTTATGACTGAAAAAGGACTCGGAGCAGTTTCGGTTATTGATGTTGATGAAAAAATTGTCGGAATTATCACGGACGGAATTATCAGACGCGCAATAAGTAAAGATAAATCGCTGCTTGATGAATCTGTCGAAAATATTATGTTCGATAAGCCGTTGACTATTTCACCGAATAAATTGGCAGCAGAAGCATTGTCGGTGATGGATAAGCATAAACCGAGACCTGTAACTGTTTTGCCTGTCGTCGATGAAAATAAAAAAGTCGTCGGAATTGTTCACTTAACAGATTTATTGAGGCAAGGAATCGTTTAAAAATTCGGAGGAATTTAAAATGATAAATCAAATGAGAAAAGATTCATTCGAGAGAGCAAAAAAAGTTAAATTGATAATAATGGACGTTGACGGTACATTGACTGACGGCGGAATTTATATTGGAGAGAGCGGCGAACTTTTTAAAAGTTTTCATTGTCGAGACGGAATCGGAATAAATCTTGCACGTCGAGCGGGAATGGAAGTTGCACTTTTGACAGGCAGAACTTCAAAACAACTTTTAATAAGAGCGCAGGAATTAAAAATAAATCCAGAATTAATTTTTCAAGGACATATCGACAAACGCGAGGCTTACAAACAAATTAAAAACAAATTCAATGTTGCAGATGAAGAAGTGGCATATATAGGAGATGATATTGTCGATTTGCCGATTATGATGCAAGTCGGATTTACGGGAACAGTTGCCAATGCCGTGACGGAAGTAAAAAATCGTACATGTGTAATTTCGGATTTCAACGGCGGTGAAGGTGCAGTAAGAGAGATTATCGAATTTATTTTGAAAGCAAAAAATCTTTGGAACGATATTTTGACGGAATATTTGAGCGCGGAATTGCCTGAAGTTAAAGAAAAAGAACCGTTTTACATGGTCGCGAACAAATCCGATCAAATAACGAATCAATCAAATGTTCCCAAACAAGCGCAATCTCAGCCGACAATGAAAACTGTGCAGACTTCGACACGTCCGACGATTCAACCGCAGAAAGATGAAAATCTTGAAAAACTTGAAAAAATCGGAAAAAAATTAAATACAAAATTTTGAATGGAAGTGTGAGCAATGCTTTATAAGACGCTGATGTTTTTAAGTCGTCTTATTCGATGTCTGCCTTATGATGCGTTACTTTTCATCGGAACAATTTTGGGAAATATTTATTATTTGATCGTCAAAAAACAGAGAAAACGCGCAATAGAACAGATGATGCCGGCGTTAAAAATTTCAGAGTCAGAGGCGAAAAAATTGGTTCGCGCATCATTTGTAAATCTTGCACGCAATATGTTGGAAATTTTATATATGCCGAATTTGAACGAGAAAAATATTGATGAATATGTAAAATTCGATCACAAAGAAAGAATAGAAGCAGCAATCAATGAAGGTCGGGGCGTAGTGGTTTTGACGGGACATGTCGGCACATGGGAATGGCTGAGTGCAGGAGTTGCATTAAACGGTTTTCCCGTCACGGCGATTGCAAAACAACAACCGAATGCTGAATATTCCAGAGCATTGGACGATTTGCGGGCGATGGTTCACGTTGAAATTTTCACGCGCGGAACGAGTGAACTTTTAAGCGCGGGACGAGCATTGAAAAAAGGAAAAATTTTAGGATTTTTGGCGGATCAGGACGGCGGACCCGGAGGAGCATTTATAAATTTTTTGGGACGACCTGCCTCAACTCCTATGGGAGCCGCAGTTTTTGCAAGAAAATTTAAATCGCCGGTACTTCCGTTATTTATAATTCGTCAGCCTGATGGTCGTCATAAAGTTTTGGTTTATGAAGTTATGCGTTACGAAGACAGCGGCGATACTGATAAAGATTTATATAATTTCACGGAAAAGATGACAAAAATTATTGAAGACGTAATTTTAAAATATCCGGATCAATGGCTTTGGTTTCAAAAAAGATGGAACACTCCGATTGAAATGCAGAAAAAAAATAAACATCACACAGTCAAATAAAAAAACACCTCTCAAAAAGAAGTGTTATTTTTTTTTTAAAAATTTTCAAGTGCAGCATTTACAAAATCTCTGAAAAGCGGTTGAGGATGATTCGGACGAGATTTTAATTCGGGATGAAATTGACAGCCGACGAACCAGGGATGAAGATTTTTTTGAAGTTCAATCACTTCGACAAGTGAATCATCAGGCAAAGTTCCGGCTATAACCATTCCGCGTTCTTTAAAAATTTCTCTGAATTTGTTGTTGAACTCGAAACGATGGCGATGACGTTCGCAAATAGTTAAATGACCGTCAACGATCGAAATATTATTTGCAAGTTTGTCATCGACATTTGAATAAGCGTCATGCGTGAAAGTGTCGTTTGAAATTTTGCAGGGATATGCGCCGAGTCTCATTGTTCCGCCTTTATCCGTCACGGCAATTTGTGAATCCATCAACGCAATTACGGGGTGTTCAGTCTCAGGATTAAATTCGGTTGAATTGGCATCGACGAAATTGCAAACATTACGAGCAAATTCAATGACTGCACATTGCATTCCTAGACATAAACCGAAGAATGGAATTTTATTTCTGCGTGCAAAATTTATTGCTTTAATTTTTCCTTCAATTCCTCTGTCGCCGAATCCTCCGGGGACCAAAATTCCTTTGCAGCCATTAAAAATTTCTTCCAAATCTACATCGGACGATTCAATTTTTTCTGCGTTGACCCAATGAATTTTGACTGCTGCAGAATTTGCAATTCCCGCGTGATGAAGTGCCTCCGTAACAGAAATATAAGCGTCAGGCAATTCAACATATTTTCCGACGACTGCAATTTTAACTTTTCGTTCGGGATGATGAATTTTGTAAACCATTTTCTCCCATTCGTTCATCTTCGCCGGTGACGGATTCATATTTAATTTTTCCAAAACAATTTTATCAAGATTTTCGGTTTGCATCATTAAAGGTACTTCATAAATTGATTTCGCCGTCAAATTTTGAATGACTGCATTTTCATCAACGTCACAGAAAAGTGCAATTTTTCTTTTCATTTCATTCGGAATCGGCTGTTCGGTTCGACAGACCAAAATATCAGGTTGAATACCAATTGCTCTGAGTTCTTTGACGCTGTGCTGAGTAGGTTTTGTTTTTAATTCGCTCGCCGCCGCAATATAAGGCAGCAATGTTACATGAATATAAAGCACGTTTGATTTTCCGACTTCTTTTTTGACTTGACGAATTGCCTCTAAAAACGGAAGTGATTCAATATCACCGACAGTTCCGCCTACTTCTGTTATTACAACGTCGGCTTGATCGAGTTCTCCGACTGAATAAACTCTTTCCTTAATTTCATTTGTGATATGCGGAATAACTTGAACGGTTGAGCCGAGATAATCTCCTTTACGTTCTTTATTCAAAACTGACCAATAAACTTTTCCTGTCGTCGTATTTGAATTTTTTGTGAGGTTGATGTCAATGAAACGTTCATAATGACCGAGATCAAGATCCGTTTCTGCACCGTCATCGGTTACGAAAACTTCACCGTGCTGATAAGGCGACATTGTACCGGGATCAATATTAATGTAAGGATCAAATTTTTGAATTGTAACTTTAATTCCGCGACTTTTTAAAAGTCTTCCGAGTGATGCGGCTGTAATTCCCTTTCCAAGTGATGAAACTACTCCGCCTGTAACAAAAATATATTTTGCCATAAATTAATTTAACCTCATGCGTTTTCTTCTTCAATTTTATTTTGTGCCGCTGCTTTGGCTGCTTTACTTCTTGAACTGCGTGTTTTTGTCTCCGGCGGATTCCATTCAGTCAATCCCCATTTTCCGTCGCCTCTATATTGAAATCTGCCGTCCATGTTAATCATTGTATAAATTTCGGAAATTGCAACCGCCATTGATTGAATCGATTTTTTCTTTTTTTCAATGACATCAGTTATCAAATCTTTGTAATAAATCGGTGTGGCTGAATCTGAAAGAACTCGATAGGCAATATCAACTTCAGTCATACTCGGATAATCTTTTTCCA
>CAJOPN010000126.1 GCA_905236285.1 uncultured Selenomonadaceae bacterium
GGCTGTCGGTGATGAAGGCGGTTTTGCTCCGGCTCTCAACGGCATTGATGACGCTCTTCAAGTTATCGTTGACGCTATTGAAAAAGCAGGTTACAAACCCGGCGATGATGTTAAAATCGCTATGGACTGTGCAGCATCAGAATTTGCTTACAATGAAAATGGTCAATGGTTCTACGATTACAAGAGACTTAAAGATGGTAAGGAAAAAGATCCTAATGGTAAACGTCTCAGTGCTGCTGAACAAATTAATTATCTTGAGGAACTTATTACGAAATTCCCGATTGATTCGATTGAAGATGGTCTTGATGAAAATGATTGGGATAACTGGGTTGAACTTACAAAGAGAATTGGCGATCGTTGTCAACTCGTCGGTGATGATCTCTTCGTAACTAATACAAAATTCTTGCAAAAAGGTATTGAAAAGGGAGCTGCAAATTCAATTCTCATCAAAGTCAATCAGATCGGTTCTCTCACTGAAACTCTTGAAGCAATTGAAATGGCTCATCGTCACAATTACACGACTGTTACTTCTCATCGTTCCGGTGAAACTGAAGATGCTACAATCGCTGACATCGCAGTTGCTACAAACAGCGGTCAAATTAAAACAGGCTCACTCAGCAGAACCGATCGTATGGCTAAATATAATCAACTCATTCGCATTGAAGAAGAACTCGGCAAAAATGCTGTCTATGAGCGCAAACCTCTTCTCAATCGTACTGTCGGAGAAGTTTGGACGAAATAAAATTTCTTTCGCAAATTAATAATTGTAAATAAAAAAACATCGGCGTAAAAAAATTTTCAGCGTCGGTGTTTTTATTTTTAGCAACAAGTTTTTTTATTAATCATTGACGTAATGAATTTTTTGTGATAAATTAACTTCGGTGTCAATTAAAGACAGGCGGTCGATATTTAGCCTCAGATTTGAGGTGTCGCTTATGAAAATCAAAATTGTTATGATTATTGTGATCATCATTACGATTTTGGTCGTAACAAGCAAAGTAGCCGCCTAGGTCTCAAGCTAGAGCGACTACTAATTTTACAAAACGCTTTTAAAATATATAATAACGAGGCTGATCGTCTACTCGATACCGATGCTTTGCAAATTTCGCAAGGCATCTTCTTTTTTTGAGTTTATCATTTTAAAAAATTTTTGTCAAGTTTTTATTTTTTCTTCGTACATTTTCATCAATTTAGATACAATTTCAATTTCAGATAAATTTTCGTCAAAGCCGTATGCTCTCATCACCGCAAGATCATTTTCTTTGTGTGCCTTGCGCAGATCTTCAGGCATTTTATTTTTATCATACAAGTCTGCAAGCGTTCGACGTGGATATTTTGCTCTCGTCATCAATATTTTTTCTGCAGTCGAAATTATTTCTCTTCTCTGACTTTCTTTCACTTTGCACCACACAAAATTATTGTAAACTATATCTTTTGAATATCTGAAATCTGATTTTAATCGTCCGCAAACTGTTTTTGTCCATGCCATATGTACTGAACTCGTCAAAATTCCAAAGTGATATAAATCTGCGTCAGGAATTATAAAAATTTGTGCAATCGGAATAATTTCTTCAGTCAAAAATCCGATTGGTATATATTCTCTTTGTTCAGATGAAACTATCGGTACTGCAATAAAAAATTTCGGATTATTTTTTTCTCTGAATAAGTGAGGAATTTTCGCCAATTTTCTTGCTCCCGCGTCGGGACTTTGCAATCTTTTTTGTCTGCAAGCCTCAACTCTTTTTTTAACGAGCGGCATTGAATCAATTTCTTCTTGAGTTGCATCAACCAGCCACAAGCAATATCTGATTTTTCGATTTATAAATTCTTCTGCTCCCATTATTCTTTTTATGAATTTTTTTGCATTCGGTTCAGCTTTTATGAATGATTTATAATCTTTTTCTTCTATTATTAAATTTCCTCCGTCGATCGGCATATTTCCTTTTCTCATCATCGGCACTTCGCAAATCGGTTTACTTCGACTTTCAATAAAAATATTTTCAGCGTCAAAAAGATAAGCATTTATATTTTTCGCCAAAATTTTTTTGTCGCCTTCGTAAATATATTTTTTCTTCAAATTCATCGCGCTGAATCCGATTATCACGCAATGCACCGCCGCCATTGTTTTTGATTCGCTCGTCCATTTGAATGTTCTGTATGCAAAATCTATTTTTATTTTTTCAAAAAGCGGCTTCCAAATTATCGACACCTGCTCGCCTTGAACGATTGAATTTGTACTGACGAAGGCGCAGCGAATTTTTTTGTTTTGAATGAAATCTGCCGCTTTGAAATACCAGCTCGCCACATAATCTATTTTTTTCGTCTTGAGCTTTGTGACATTGAGCAAATCCGATTTTTGCTGAGCAGTCTGAAACGAATAACCTATAAACGGCGGATTTCCCATTATATAATCTGCCTCGAACCATTCAATTTCAAGTGCATTTCCTTTTATAATCGTCGCGTAATTTTTCAGCGGCAGAAAATTTAAATCTTTATGAATTATCATTTCCGTTTCACGCAGCATTTGACTTTCTGCTATCCACATCGCCGTTTGTGCTACTGCCGCCGCGAAATCGTTTATTTCTATGCCGTAAAATTGATTTATTGATACTTTTATCGGATTGTCTATTTCTCCGAGTTTTATTTTTTCTCCCAAAAGTTCCTTTAAAATTTCATTTTCCAATCTTCTCAAACTTAAATAAGTTTCCGTTAAAAAATTTCCGCTTCCGCATGCAGGATCAAAAAATTTCAATTCAGACAATTTATTTTGAAATTCCTGCAGACGAATTTTTTTATTTTTTCGGCTTCTTTTTATAATTTTAAATTCTTCGTGCAAATCGTCCATGAAAAGCGGATCTATTACTTTATGAATATTTTCAATGCTTGTGTAGTGCATACCTGCGCCGCGTCTCAATTTTCCGTTCAAAGTCGATTCAAAGAGTGCTCCGAAAATTGTCGGTGAAATTTTGGACCAGTCGAAATTTTTACCTGCAATCGTCAGAAGTTGATAATTAATTTCGCCGGTGAAATTTGGAATTTTTATTTCATCATCGGAAAAAAGTCCGCCGTTGACGTATGGAAAATTAAATTCATTCGGTTCGTCGCGATTGAGAATTTTGAAAAGATTTTTTAAAGCAGCGGCACGATTTTCTGCAGTAAATTTTTTTAAATAATCGTGAAATTGATTTTTTTGAAAAATATCGGAATCATCGGCGTAAAGACAGAAAACCAATCGCACGCATAATTTGTTGAGAGAATCCTTGTCGATTGAATTTGTTTTGTCGAAAGCATCATAAATTTTGCCGACGATTTCAGCCGCTTCAGAAGAAATTTTTACATCAAAATTAAATCTCAAATCATTGGAATCAATCAAAAATTTCAAACGATCGGGATTTTTGACAAATTCTTCAAGAGTGAGAATTTCGGGCTTAAAATTTTCATTCGGAGAAAAATTTGAATCGTCACGGAAATTTTCGACTAAGGAAAATCTTTTTTTGAGTTGAAATTGATTGAAAAGATTTAAATCGTAAATGTGAAATTCCTTGAAATTGCAGGTAATAATTTGTTTCGGACGTTCGGAGTAAGGCAACTCATTTGAATAACGAAGAGCCTGCTCGAAAGGAGTCAAAAAAATACCGTCGGACTGCTGAGAAGGTTTTAATAAATCGACATCGAAAGATTTTTGCTCAATCAAAATTTTTGTAGAAGGAATAATAACATCAATGTAATGATTTTCAATCGGCTGCTGAAATTTCAAAAATTTTTCGGGACGTTCAATATAAAAAAAATCTCTGAGAAGTGTAAACCAAAATTCGTAAGTATCGGAATTTTCATTGCCGCGATTCTGCCATTCATTCAAAAATTTTTCGTTCAAAAAAAACACCTCCGAATCAATTCGATACCGAAGAATTATTTTCGCGCGGCATTGCAAATTTCATTGCGTCACGAACATTTTCGACAGGTATCAAATTTACTGAAGATGAGCGGTTTACTTCAAGAAAACTTTTTTTCGGCAAAATTATATTTTCAAACCCCATTCGTTTAGCCTCTTCAACTCTTTGACGTGCCTTGCTGACTGCTCTGACTTCCCCGCCGAGTCCGACTTCTCCGAAAATTACACATTTTGATAAAATTTTTCGATTGGCAAAAGATGAAGCCATAGCGATTATAATTGCCAAATCTGCCGCCGGTTCATCAATTTTTATTCCGCCTGAAGTTTTCACATAAACGTCACATGCTCCTATGCTTAAATGTACTCTTTTTTCAAGGACTGCAAGCAAAAGTTGAATTCTTTTTATGTCAACCGAATCACTTGTTCGACGCGGCGGCATGAAAGGAGTCGGCGCAACGAGTGCTTGAACTTCAACCAATAAAGGACGTGTTCCCTCAACCGTCGGAATTATTACGCTGCCTATGTCGTCTTCTTTCTCAGGCAAAAATAACTTTGACGCATCGGGAACATCAATCAATCCGACATCACGCATTTCAAACAATCCGATTTCACTCGTCGCACCGAATCTGTTTTTAATTGCCCTCAAAACTCTTAAATCTGCCGTTCTTTCTCCTTCAAAAAATAAAACCGTGTCAACTATATGCTCCAAAACTCTCGGACCTGCCAAATTTCCGTCCTTCGTAACGTGTCCGATTATGCAAGTCGCGATGGATTTTCTCTTTGCAATCCTCATCAATCCTGCAGCACATTCTCTTATTTGTGAAACCGATCCGGGTGCACTTTCCATATTCGTTTTGAAAATCGTTTGAATTGAATCTATTACAACAAAATCAGGCTGAAGTTTTTCTATATTTGATTCTATTCTTTCAAAATTTGTTTCGGCATAAATATAAAGTTCATCGGCGAGAGCATTTAATCTGTCGGCTCTCATTCGTATTTGTCTTGCACTTTCTTCACCTGTTACATATAAAACTTTTTTTTGGTCTTTCGCAATTTTTGCACAGACTGCCAATGTCAAACTTGATTTGCCGATTCCGGGATCTCCAGCAATCAAAATTACAGAACCCGGTATAACTCCGCCGCCCAATACTCGATCCAACTCGCCTGAGCCTGTCATAAATCGCGGCAAATCTTCCGTATCGACTTTTGCTATAGGAAGAGGTTTTTCCATCATGGATATTGTAATCAATTTGTCTTTTTTGATTTCTTTCGGCGTGACTGTTTCCTCAATAAATGTATTCCATTTACCGCATGACGGACATTTTCCAATCCATTTGGAGGACTCCTGTCCGCATTCTTGGCATACAAAAATTACTGCATTTTTTGACATTTATTCAACACCCAACTCGGCCGCTTTGTTCAAATCCGATTGCGCTTTTTCATTGTTTCCCAATTCCAGATAACAAAGTCCGCGAATTTTATATGCCGCTCCGAAATTCGGTTCAAGCTCTATAACTTTCGTAAAATCTGAAATTGCCAAATTATATTTCTGCAATGTTGTATAGGCAATTCCGCGATTGAAATATGCTTGCGTAAAATTCTCAAAAATTTCGATTGCTCTGCTGTAATAATCAGCCGCCAATTCATAATTTTGCAGCTGAATATAAACATTGCCGCAATTATAATAAGCCTCCGCGTAATTGTCGTAATTTTTTATTGCATTTTTATAATCGCTGATTGCCTCATCATATTTTTTATATTCAAAATAAACGAGTCCGCGATTGTTATATGCCGGTGCAAAATTTGGATTTATTTTCAATGCTTTATTGTAATCTGACATTGCTTTATCAAATTTTTTCTGCACATAAAACATTAAACCGCGATTCGTATAAGCCGCAGTAAAATTCGGATCAAGTTCAATCGCTTTGCCGAAATCATCAATCGCATTATCGTAACGTTGTGCAACATAATGTATCAAGGCACGATTATAATAAATCAATGAATAATTCGAATTTATTTTAATTCCTTCGTTGAAATCCTTCATTGCATCATCTTTTTTGCCTTTAATTTGGAAATTCAACAAACCGCGATTGCAATAAGCAATATAATTTTTCGGATTCAATTTAATTGCTTCGCTGTAGCAATCAATCGCTTTTTCATATTCATTATTTAAATAATAATTATTTCCTTCTTCAAGTTTTTGATTTGATAAAAATTCATTGTCCATTTTTTCAAATTCAGATTTGATTTTTTCTTTCTCGGACTCCGTTTTGATTTTCGCCGCTTGTAATTTTAATTCTTCCGTCCTTTTATCATTTTGAGTATTGGATTTTTGTATTTCAATATTTTGTAATGTGACAACTTCGCGTTCCTGTAAATCTCGTTTCAGCCAATTATTTACTCCGTCCGTGTCTATATTTACTTTAACTTTTGCGCGATACATCAAGCCTGTAGTGTTTGATACTTCTATCGGGACAGGTTCATATTTTACGTCCAAAATTTTTACGATATTGTTTGTCATCGTTGAAACTTCATCATCAGTAAGTGCCGCGTTGACTGTTTTTGAATATGTTTTTAAATATACTCCCGCTTTTTCTTTCGCCGCTTGTTCAGCTCTTACTTTTGCTCTTTGTTTGGCTATGTCGTGCTTTTCAAAATCACTCATAATATATTCGCCGATTCCTTCATACATTTGGATTTCGGCATGTGCAATCGGAATTGAGACAAAACAATTAATTTCAGGTGCAAATGTCAAACTTCCTGCCAAAATTGATATTGTTATCATTCTGCGCAAATTTTTTTTGATGTACATAATTTTTTCGCCTCCAATTTTTAAACATAGCCTAATTTTTTTGCAATTTCAAAATCAATTTCAGCCTGTGAATGATTGCCCAATCTTTGGTGACACATTCCGCGCAATCTGTAAAGTATCGCTGCTCTCGGAAATAATTTAATTGATAAATTGAAATCTTCAATCGCATTTACATAATCATGCAGAAAATAATATGCCATTGCGCGACCCGAATAAGCCCATGTTATATTCGGATCAATTTGAAGTGCCCGACTGAAATCAACTATTGCATTTCTGAAATTTTTAAAATGAGTATTTGCAATTCCTCTTCCGCCGTAAGCATTTGCATTATTCGGATTCAATTCGATTGCCTGAGTACAAAATTTTATAACGTTTTCAAAGTCGTCTTTTTCATAAAATTTTCCTGCCTCTTCAAATTTTCTGTTTGACAAAAATATTTTATCGGCTGCAGCAAATTCTCGCGTGATTCTTTCGCGATCTCGTTGCGTTTTTACATTTGCAAGTTCTTTTTTCAAATCGTCTATCATTTTTTCCTGTTTAATATTTTCGTTTTGCAATTCTTTATTTTGATTCGCCAATTCGGAACGTTCCTGCACGCCTTTTTCAAGCCACTTATTTATATCTTCGGTATCTATATTTGCTTTTATTGCCGCACGAATATTTATACTTTTTCCGTCAGAAAGCGGAATCAAATTAAATTGGCAATCTGTGACGCTCAAAATTCCGTTCGTCATAGTTATAATTTCATCTTCCGTGACTTGCGAATTTTTGACTTTCGTATAAGAATTGACATATACTCCGGCTTGTTCCTGTGCATCTCTTTCAGCTTTTTGTTTTGCTCTCTGCTTTGCAACATCGAGAGTTTCAAATTCACTCATAATATATTCGCCGATTCCACTGTAAGTTTTTATTTCAGCATTTGCATTTGAAGAAAAAATCAAAATTAATATGAAAATCCATCTCGCAAACATCACAATCACCTCATTTGCTTTTGAAAAAATTTTTTTTATTATATCACATTAAGAATTTATTTTAAAGAAAATTTCTTTTTGTACTTGACAATTTAAAATTTAAGTGATAAAATACATTCAACGCGCCGAAGTGGCGGAATTGGCAGACGCAGCAGACTCAAAATCTGCCGTTGGCAACAACGTATCGGTTCAAGTCCGATCTTCGGCACCA
>CAJOPN010000127.1 GCA_905236285.1 uncultured Selenomonadaceae bacterium
GCCGATTTCACTTGAATTAAGTTCCTCAAGATCAAACGGATCAGTTTCTGCAATATGTTCAGCAATTTGTTTTTCAAGATTTCTGAAACCTTCATTGTTCGCTGCAAAATCTGTTTCGCAATTCACTTCAAGCAAAACTCCGATTTTTGAATCCTTCGATACGTAAGCAGCAACTGCACCTTCAGCGGCAATTCGTCCGGATTTTTTTGCAGCCTTGGCAATTCCTTTTTCTCTGAGCCAATCTGCCGCTGCTTTTTCATCTCCGTTTGTTTCTACAAGTGCTTTTTTGCAGTCCATCATTCCTGCGCCG
The DNA here is from genome assembly GCA_905236285.1 of uncultured Selenomonadaceae bacterium. Lineage (GTDB taxonomy): Bacteria > Bacillota > Negativicutes > Selenomonadales > Selenomonadaceae > Quinella. The sequence continues at coordinate 311 of CAJOPN010000127.1, forward strand.
GTCTTTTCTCTTAAATCTTTGACCATTGCAGCCGTAATTTGTGCCATTAATTTATCTCCTCTCAAATCGTCACTTTTAAAAGTCGTACCTGCAAATTACTCTTCTTCAGCCTCTTCTTCCTGAGTTGCATCGAGTCCTTGACGACCTTCAAGCATTGCATCTGCCATTCTTGCCGTAATTAATTTTACTGCACGAATTGCATCATCATTGCCGGGTATTACATAATCAATTTCATCCGGATCGCAATTTGTGTCAACGATCGCAACAATCGGTACTCCAAGTTTGCGAGCTTCGGCTACTGCAATTCTTTCCTTGCGCGGATCGACTATAAAAAGTGCTCCCGGAATTTTATTCATTTCTTTGATTCCGCCGAGATATTTTTCAAGTCTTGCCATTTCGTGACGCAACTGCATTACTTCTTTTTTCGTCAATACTTCAAATGTTCCGTCCGCTTCCATCGTCTCAAGTTCTTTAAGTCTACCGATTCGTTTTTGAATCGTTTGGAAATTCGTCAACATTCCGCCGAGCCAGCGTTCATTTACAAAAAATTGTCCTGCTCTGATTGCCTCTTCTTTTACTGCCTCTTGAGCCTGTTTCTTTGTGCCGACAAAAAGAATCGTCTTGCCTTCTTCGGCGATACTGCGAATAAATGCGTATGCCTCATCAACTTTTTTGACTGTCTTTTGAAGATCGATAATGTAAATTCCGTTGCGCTCCGTGAAAATATATTTTGCCATTTTCGGATTCCAGCGGCGTGTTTGATGTCCGAAATGAACACCTGCCTCAAGGAGCTGTTTCATTGAAATTACTGCCATTTAAAATTACCTCCTGTTGTCTTTCGTGCGAACTTATAAAAATTTGTCGATGTCACTCAATTTTGAGCACAGGAACGACTCAAGCCGCACGTGTTTTTGAATAACGAAAATTATTATAACATACAATGTCAAGGTTTTTCAATTATTTATAAAAAAAATCCGCCGACATTCCTTTGCCGATGGATTTTTTTATTTTTTTTAATTTTATCATGGCGTTTTATTTATTTTTTATCTGATTTGTTATCGTTGAATGCAATTTGATTGTTTTCGACAAAATTATTTTCATCATTAAATTTGTAATCAACAGCAATGAGATTTTCGGATTTAACTATCGTTTCAAATTCATCAACGTTGTAATTATCGTCTGCGAAAATTTCATCTTCAAAACGTTCTTCAAATGCCGCTGAAGTTGTATAATCTGCATCGTAACGAATTTTATTTCCGTCGTAATCAACAAATGTTATCGTCTTTGTCGCACCGTCTTCAATCGTCAATTTATTTTTGCCGATCGTGAAAACATAATTTGCATGAGTTACATTACCGTCATCATCTTTGATTTCGCTGACTGCCGCACTCGTAATTGCCGTTTTCTTTCCGAGTTGAATTATATCATCGCCGGCTGTGTAACTTCTGATCGTATCATTTCCTCCGCCTGAAGTGTAAACAAATGTATCTGCTCCTCTTCCGCCTGTCAAAATATCTTTGCCTTTGCCGCCGATTAATGTATTTCCGTTTGAATTTGCAATCAGTTCAACGCCTTTAGTCGTTTTCGTGCCGTCAACTCGTTTGATTGAGCTGTAAGTACCAGTTGTCAAATCATATTTTCCGCTGTCATTCTTCGTCAAAATTAATTCAGTCGGATCATTATAAGTTTCATTCGTCTCTTTTCCTTCATGATCAATGATTGTTATGGCTTTATCTTTGCCGTTGACAATTCTGATACTTCCTGTGTATGCCGTTGCATATGTAATTTCTCCATTTGTATAATTTGTGACTGACAAAATTACATCATCATCAACGACTGTGTAACCGCTTATTGAACCGTCTCTGAGTTGAATTGTATCTTGTTTTGGAGTGTAATCGGTAATTGTGTCGCTGCCTTCTCCGTAAACATAAACAAAAAAGTCTTTGCCCTTGCCGCCTGTCAAAATATTGTCGCCTGAATAACCTGAAATTGTATCGGCACCTGCTCCGCCAATCAAACTGTTATTTTCATCATTTCCGATTAATGTCAATGCTTTTGAATGTTTGCTTCCGTTTACGTTTATGACTTCAATATTTGCTTTAATTGTATTGCCGTCCGAATTTACTACCGTGACATCGCTTTGATCGTAAAGTTGTGCACCTGTATTAATTCCTTCAGCGTCAATGATTGTCAATTTATTTCCTGTATAATTTCCTTTGCGATCAAATTTGACTGCATTTTTAATCGTGAGTGAGCCGAGATATTCAGAACCGTTATAATCGAAATAAAGAACAATATCATCGCCGGTAACAGTTCCGCTGAGCGAAGCATCATACAAATATGTATTGTTTAATTGAATTATATCTTGACCTGCTGTGTAATCCGTGATTGTATCATTTCCGCCTGAGTAAATGAAAACATCTTTACCTTTGCCGCCGGTGAGAATATCATTACCTTCACCGCTTCTGATTGTATTATTTTTTGCATTGCCGATGATTGTAATATCCCTAGTACGAGATGAAGCATCAATTTCAATAACGGCTGAATCTTTGCTCACATCAACTGTATCAGTAGTCGAATTTGTAACGGTTATTGTGCTTGCTCCGTACATTTGATTTGTAATGCTGCCGTCTTCGTCAATTATTGAAACATTTTTTCCTACTCCGTCTTTGAGTGTGATTGTTCCTTTGCCGACTGTGAAAATTAAATCATTCGGTGCTTTCTTTCCGCCGTTTGATACTTTTGTAATTTTTCCGCTTGTAATTTGAATTGTTGCCGAGTCTTCAGAATAATTTTCAATTACATCTTTTCCATCGCCGTTTGCATATTGAATTATATTTCCGGTACCGCCGTTGACAACGACCGTATCATTGCCTTTGCCGCCTTCGATTGTCGAATAAGCTCCCTCATTTTGAATATAATCATTGCCGAGACCTGCATCAATAATTGAATTTGAATTGTAATTTGTAATTGAATCATTACCTGCTCCGCCGTCAATCGTCGTGTATGACGCAAAATTACTGATACTTTCCGCAAAACTTCCTCCGATAATTGACACGCTTGGATTATTATTTTTCGTCGTATAAATTCCGCTGACGATTGAAGAATTTGTATTTCCGTCTGCATCTTCGATCGAAATGGTTTTTGCTGCCGTATCTTTGAATGTAACTTTGCCTTTGCCGATCGTAATTGAAACATCTGATTTTTTCTTTGAGACTGTGCTGATTTCGCCTTTTGAAATTTTGAAAATATCGTCGCCTGTTCCGAAATCTGTAATTATATCGCTGCCGTCACCGGTTGAGTAAACAAAAACATCTGCACCTGCTCCGCCTGTAAGATAATCTGCACCAAGTCCGCCGACCAATGTATCAGCACCTGCGCCGCCGTTGAGAGTATCACCTTTTGATCCGCCGACGAGAGAGTTATCATAAGAATTTCCGGTTATATTTATTGCTTTTGTTCTCTTCGAGGCATCTGCGTCAATTATATTGAGACTGTCATAAGTTGAAAGAGCAAGCACACCTTTATAAGCATTTTCAACAATGAAACCTGTTTTATCTGAATTAAACGAAAGACCTGCAGGAAGAGTTACAGACGAATCAACAGAATTTCCGGTATTGACTGAGATACTGTCGCCGTTTGAATTTACAACGTTTAAAGTTTTTCCTCTTGCTTTTTTGAGTGTAATACTTCCGTCATCAATCGTCAAAACAATGTCATTGCCTTTTGTCGTTGATTTAACTGTTGTATCATCTATTCCGAGCACCAATTTATCGCCGCTTGAAAAATCTTCAACAGTATCATTGCCGTCGCCTGAATTATAAATTATCGTGCGATCGTAAACGAGCGTTGCGATTTGTTTGTATGAGAAAGTTTCTTCACTATCTGTGTATGTGTGAATTGTAGTATAAGTTGTACCGTCTGCACTCAATGACGCAACATCAGTAAAAACTGAACCGTCATATAAATTTGTTGTTTGAGCGTAATAACTCGGCTTGTTGATGAAAGTATTTCTGATTACATCATCACCTGCACCGCCGTTAATCGTCACCTTGTCGACATCAGTATATGAATAATCTTCATCCAAATCTTCAAATAAACCGCTTTCAATTTGAATTTCGATTGTATCATTACCATCTCCTCCGCTGATTGAGGAATTAATGACACTTATTTCATCACCATCATCATCTGTAACCGAACCGAAATATTGAATCAAATCGCTGCCTTCATCACCTGAAATTAAATTTGCCATTCCTGATTGAATTGTATCGTTTCCTTCACCGCCTGAGACTGTTTTGATAATGTAACGGAGATCGTCTGTAATATAATCATTACCTTTGCCGCCGTTGTAAATTTTATTTATAGAACTGTCTTGATCTTTTTCAGAAATATAGATGTAATCGTCAGAATTTGTGCCGCTTTCGTTTTCAAGATAATTGAAAAATTTTCCGTTGATATAATAATTATCGTCGATATGAACTTTAACAGGACCATATTTGTAATTGAGATTTTTAATTGTAATCGATCCGCCGTCATTCATCGTAATAACATGATCGCCGCTGCTGTTAATATTGTAACTTGAAATGCTTGCTCCGTTAAGAAGATCAATTTTTTCCAGAACATTATGTATCGTACGACCTTTAAGATTTATAACGTCGTTACCGTCACCTTTTGCATATTGAATTAAACCGTCAGCCCAAACTCTGTAATTGATTGTATCATTGCCGACACCTGCACGAATTGTTGGATAATAATTGTTTCCTATCTGAGTGATAATGTCATTTCCTGCTCCCGAATACACAGATGAACGATCAGCATAACCGCTCAAAATAATTGTATCGTCACCTGCTCCTGCAACAATACTTGAATAACTTCCATTGTCATAAATGTATTGTCCGTCGTCATTAATTCCGTTGCTCGAATTAACAAGTGTTGCATTTGACTGATTATCTCTTTCGTTATAAGGAACATAAACATCTGCAATTGAATTTCTGTCATAAAATATATCTTTATGATTATTGCTGCTGTCAATGATGTGTATAACTTTTTCTTTTGTGTCTTTGATTGTCATTGAACCGCTGCCGACATTAATATTCACATCATTGCCGCTTGCACTAATTTGATCAATCGTTCCTTCCGTAACTTGAATTGTACTTTTGCTTGAAGTTGAAGTTCCCCCAAAATTAAGAATAATATCATTGCCGTCATTGTTTGCATATTTGATGACATTTCCACCGCCGCTGCCGTAAATTGTATCGTTGCCTGTACCGCCTTCAACAGTAGACCAACTGGCATAGATAAGATCATTTCCTGCTTCTCCGTTGAGATTTGAATATTGAAGATTACTGCTTATCGTGTCGTCACCTGCGCCGGCATTCACGGTAACGTATCTGTAATATGAATCAGCCGAAATTGAATCGTTACCGCTGCCTGCATTGATAACCGAATTGTCTGACATGACTTTATAATCCGCCATAAAAATCACTCCTTTGATAAATTAAAAATTATTTTTTGCTGCCGAATTTGTACGGCATTTGAAACATTTTTTGTGTTGAATTTCCATCTACATTTCTCTTGGAAGATACATCAAGCATTTCAAATTGTCAATAGTAAATGAAAAAATTTTTTGATATAATATTTTAATAAAAAAACTTTACAATAGGAGTGAAAAAATTTTGAGCATAGGAAAAAAAATAAAAATCGCAAGACGTGAGGCAAAACTTACTCAAGAAGAACTTGCACAAATGACAAGAATGAGCCGCTCTCATATCGCCGCGATTGAAATCGATGCTTACAATCCAAGCCTTTTAACTTTGCAACGTATCGCTGAAGTTTTGAGAATTCCGACAAGTACATTGGTTGAAGACAGAAATTCTTCCGAAGAATTTTCATTGACGGATGAACAAATTAAATTGTTAATGAAATTCAAAGAACTTAATCACGACAGTCAACAAAAATTATTCGGATATTTGGATGCACTTTTGGAAATTAATACCCCCCCCCCTATTAATAATTGTTAAATAAATTTTATTTTTTCATTTGTGCAGATTTTCGATAGGCTGAAATCATTTTTAAAATTTTTTGATTCGGCAATTTTATTTTTTGTTCGTCAGCCGTTTCATCTTCGGCAAGATTTTTATAATCATCCGTTTTTGCAAATGTAAACCATTCATCTTCTATCGCGCGTACTTTCATAATAAATTTTTCAATTATGCTTGTCGTCGAATTTTCTTCATTTTCATCAACTTTGAGCGAATTGTTCGGATCGTTCATATTTAAATTTTCGGATTTGTCGTTGATTGATTCCGATAAATTCATTTGCACATTTGAATTGTTTATTTCATTTACATTTTGAGACGAACCGAAAATATTTATTCCGCTTGCATTGCCGATTCCTTTTTTTGCCGCGTCAAGTTCCGCACTTGATTCGGCAGATGCTTTAATGAGTGCTTGAGTTGCTGCTTTTCTGGCTTCAGATTTCGTTTTTGCCTTTCTTAATTCCGATTTTAATTCTTCGCGTGTTTCTTCAACTTTTTTAGCCTTTTTGTAAAGATCGGAAGCATTTTCTTTTAAATATCCCAACTCTTCATTTGAAATTTTTCTTCCGCTTAAAAGTTTTTGTTTGATTGATGATACTTTTTGTTTTGAATAATCGTCTCTGTTCGCCTGTTGAGCTTGGAGCATTTTGTCAACGAGTGATTGATTGTTCGCCGCTTTCAAATCCAATTTCAAATTTCCCGAAGAATTTATTATCGTCTGACCGGTTTTCTTTTTGTAATCCGCCGCAAATTTAAAATTCTTCTGTTGAACGTATGAATGCAGCGTTCCTATTGCCATAAAATCCATTTTAATTTCTCCTTCCTTTGCAATCAAAAAATTTTTTTAAAAATTAAACTTCCATTATTATCGGCAAAATCATCGGACGACGACGTGTCTTATCGAAAAGATATTGTGCCAGTACATCTTTGACGCTGATTTTTATCGTTGACCAATCCGTTATCTGTTCATTTTCGCAGAATTTCAAAATTTGTTGAACGCGATTTTTGGCATCGTCCATTAACTGTTCGGATTCTCTTACATAAACGAAACCACGAGATACTATATCTGCATTTGACATCATTTTGTTGCCTTCTCTATGCAATGATATTACAACAATTAAAATTCCGTCCTGCGAAAGCTGACGACGATCTCTCAAAACAATATTTCCGACATCTCCTACTCCCAATCCGTCAACCATCACTACACCGGCCGTCACTCTTCCGATTATTTTTCCGCTGTCTCGTGTAAATTCAAATACACTTCCGTTTTCTCCGATTAAAATATTTTCTTTAGGCATTCCCAACTCTTCAGACAATTTTGCATGACTTACCAAATGATGATATTCTCCGTGAACCGGCATGAAAAATTTCGGCTTAATCAAATTGTGCATCAATTTTAATTCTTCTCTTGCAGCATGTCCCGAAACATGTATTCCGTCATTGCGGCTGTAAACAACATCTGCTCCGAGTCTCAGCAATGAATCTACTACTTTCATTACAAGTCTTTCATTTCCGGGTATCGGTGTTGCTGAAATTATTACTTTGTCGCCCGGTACTATGTCAACTTTTCGATGATCGCTCATCGCCATTCTCGTCAATGCACTCATCGGTTCGCCTTGTGATCCCGTCGTCGCGATTACTATTCGATGTGCAGGATAATTATTTATTTCATCAATATCAATAATTGTGTCATCAGGCGCATGAATGTAACCGAGTTCAAGCGAAATATTTACAACATTGACCATTGAGCGGCCCAAGATTGCAACTTTTCTTTTATATTTCACGGCGTTGTCAATGACTTGCTGAATCCTGTGAACGTTTGACGAAAATGTTGCAACAATTATTCTTCCTGCCGCCGAACTGAATTCTCTGTCAAATGCAAGTCCGACTGTTTTTTCACTTGGCGTGTGTCCTTCCTTTTCAGAATTTGTCGAATCTGCCATTAATACCAATACGCCGCGATTGCCCAATTCTGCAAATCTGCGAAAATCTGTCATGCGTCCGTCAATCGGTGTGTAATCAAATTTAAAATCGCCTGTATGAACTATCATTCCGAGCGGTGTTTTAATTGAAATTCCTACCGAATCGGGTATTGAATGATTGACGCGAATAAATCCGATATTGAAACAGCCTGCATTGACTGAGTCGCCCGGTGTTATCGGTCTCAAATTTCCCGAATCAACATTATTTTCTTTGAGTCGTCCTTCCAAAATTCCCAATGTTAATTTCGTGCCGTAAACAGGAACCGATAATTTTTTCATAATGTAAGGCAATGCTCCGATATGATCTTCATGTCCGTGCGTCAAAACTATTGCCTTCAAACAGCGTTGATTTTCCATTACATATGTAATATCGGGAATTACCAAATCCACTCCGAGCATATCTTCATCAGGAAACATTAAACCTGCGTCAAGGAGAATCATATCATCTCCGTAACGAATTACATTCATATTTTTGCCGATTTCTCCAAGTCCTCCGAGCGGTATTATTTGCAATTTTTGATCATACTTCAAATTTAAATGCGCCTCCAATTTCTAAAAATTTTTTCCGAACAGTTTCGTCTAAATTATTTTAACATGTGAATTTTATAATTGCAATCACATTTAAAAATATATCTTTTCGTCAATGTCTTTAATGTGTTATAATTTAAAAAAATTTTTTTGGAAGTGATTTTTTTGAAAGAAATGATTTTAATTTTGGATTTCGGCGGACAATATAATCAATTAATCGCGCGTCGAATCCGTGAAAATAATGTTTACTGCGAAATTCACAATTACAATGAAAAAGTTTTTGAGCTCATCAAAGAAAAATCTCCGCACGGAATAATTTTGACAGGCGGACCTCAATCGGTTTACGACGATCAATCAATTCAATGCGATAAAAAACTTTTTTCTCTCGGCATTCCGATTTTGGGAATTTGTTACGGTGCTCAGGCTATGGCTTATTCTCTCGGCGGTCGTGTTGAAATGGCAGGTGTCGGCGAATACGGAAAAGCTGATTTAACTCTTCTTGCGGATTCAAAACTTTTTCATGGCATTAAAAGAAATTCTGTCGTCTGGATGAGTCACAGCGATAAAATTACTATGGCTCCCGATAATTTTAAAGCTACTGCCGCTACGAAAGATTGTCAGATTGCCGCTTTTGAAAAGGCAGGAAAAAATTTATATGCCGTTCAATTTCATCCCGAAGTAGTTCACACCGTCGAAGGAAAAAAAATTCTCAGTAATTTTGTTGACATTTGCAAATGTTCGCGTGATTGGAAAATGGATTCTTTCATTGAAGAGACTGTTGCACAGCTCAAAAATAAAATCGGCGATAAAAAAGCTCTTTGTGCACTCAGCGGCGGTGTTGATTCTTCAGTTGCGTCAGTCCTTTTGAGTAAGGCAATCGGAAAAAATTTAACCTGTGTTTTTGTCGATCACGGTCTTTTACGTAAAAATGAAGCTGATGAAGTCGAAAACATTTTTAAACATTACGATTTAAATTTCATTCGTGTTAATGCCGGCGAAAGATTTTTGAACGCACTTGAAGGTGTAACAGATCCCGAACGCAAAAGAAAGATTATCGGTGAAGAATTCATCAGAGTTTTTGAATCGGAGGCAAAAAAAATCGGTGCCGTTGATTTTTTGGTTCAAGGCACTATTTATCCTGATGTAATTGAAAGCGGTCTCGGCAAATCTGCAGTTATTAAATCTCATCATAATGTCGGCGGTCTGCCTGATTATGTTGACTTCAAAGAAATTGTTGAACCTCTCAGATTATTATTCAAAGATGAAGTTCGTGAAGTCGGTCGTCAACTCGGTTTGCCTGAAAATTTAATTTCTCGTCAGCCTTTTCCCGGTCCCGGTCTCGGAATTAGAATTATCGGTGAAGTTACTGCAGAAAAAATTAAAATCGTTCAAGAGGCTGATTTTATTTATCGCTCCGAAATTGCAAAGGCTCAAATTGAAAATCTCGGACAATATTTTGCGGCGTTGACTAATATGAAATCAGTCGGAGTTATGGGAGACGGTCGCACTTATGATTATGCCATCGCTCTTCGTGCCGTTATGACTTCCGATTTTATGACCGCTGAGGCTGCTCCCATTCCTTTTGAAATTTTAAACAAAGTTGCAAATCGTATCGTCAATGAAGTCAAAGGCGTTAATCGTGTCCTATATGATTGCACCTCAAAACCTCCTGCGACCATTGAATTTGAATAACAAAAAACATTTTCCTTTCAACTCAAAAAAAAAAAAGCATATTCATAAATGATTATAAAAATGGCTGTCAAGAATTTTTCTGAAAAATTTTTAAATGATTCCTGCCATCTTCAACAAATATTTTGCATTCGTCGTATGACATCTTCCTTCTCTCAATTTAAAATCAAATTTAATTTCGTCGTCAACATAATACTCTTCAAAATGAGCATTTGTCACCGGCGTATTATTTTTGCTCGTCAAGTCACAAAGTTCAAAATCATGCGTCGTAACCAATGTGATACTCCAATCATTCGTCAATCTTCTGATTGCTTCCTTCGCTCCGACTATTCGATCCGTTGAATTTGTTCCTTTGAAAATTTCGTCGATACAAATTAACATCGGCGATTTTTTTTGACTGAATTCTATCATTGATTTTATTCTCAACAATTCCGCATAAAAAGTTGAAAGCCCTTGACTTATATCGTCATTGACTCTGATTGAGGTGAAAATTGATAATTTGCTGACTGAAAATTCTTCTGCACA
>CAJOPN010000128.1 GCA_905236285.1 uncultured Selenomonadaceae bacterium
ATAAAAATTGCCGTCAACTTTTTTTTGTGTTATAATATCAGAAAAATTTTTTTGGGAGATGACTTTATTGCTGACCAATGCACCGCGAGGTACAAAAGATATTTTGCCTTCTCAAATTGAAAATTGGCTTTTCATTGAAAATAATATTCGTGACATTTGCAAACGTTACTGCTATGAAGAAATTCGCACTCCGATTTTTGAACATACCGAATTATTTCAACGCGGCATCGGTGAAGGTACTGACGTTGTTGACAAAGAAATGTATACTTTTGAAGATCGCGGCGGTCGTTCAATTACTCTTCGTCCCGAAAATACTGCCTCCGCCGTTCGTGCTTACCTTCAAAATAAATTGTTCGCCGATAAATCTCTTGTGAAATTATTTTATATCGGCTCAATGTTTCGTTACGACAGACCTCAGGCAGGACGTTTGAGAGAATTTCATCAATTCGGCGTTGAGGCTCTCGGTGAACAAAATCCTGCCGTTGATGCCGAAGTTATTCTTCTTGCCGTCGATTTTTTATCAAGTCTCGGTTTAAATGATCTAAATTTAAAAATTAATACTGTCGGCTGTCCTAAATGTCGTCCGATTTATCGTCAAAAATTGCAGCATTTTTTCAGCGACAAACTTGATTCTCTTTGCCACGATTGTCAATCTCGTTTTGATAAAAATCCCATGCGCATTTTAGATTGCAAAAATGATTCCGACAAAGATTTTATGCAGGACGCTCCGAAAATTAAAGATTGTCTTTGCGATGATTGCCGTGAACATTTTGAAAGCGTTCAGAAATTTTTAAAATCCGCGCAGATTAATTTTGTTATTGATGATAAACTCGTTCGTGGACTCGATTATTACACAAAGACCGCTTTTGAAATTCAATATTTGCCGTTAGGTGCTCAATCTGCAGTTGCAGGCGGCGGTCGTTATGACGGATTGATTGAAGAGATCGGCGGCAATCCTACTCCGGCTGTCGGTTTCGCCGCAGGTATCGAAAGAATTTTGGTCGCTCTCGAATTGCAAAAATTGTTGCCTTCAATCAAAAATCAAATTGATGCTTTTATAGTTGCTGTCGGTGATGAGGCTGAAAAATTCGCTTTTGAACTGCTTACCAAACTCAGACGCAATAATTTAACTGCCTCAATGGATTTCGCCAAACGCAGCTTGAAAGCTCAAATGAAACAGGCAGGAAAATCCGATTCAAAATTTGCTTTGATTATCGGCGAAGATGAAATTAAAAATAATACCGTTACCGTCAAAAATCTTTCGTCGAGTGAGCAGCAAACAATTTCTGTCGATGATGTTATTAATTTTATCGGGAAGTGCTCAAAATAAAAAAATTTGCTTATACTGCTTTCAATCACAATAATATTTTTCAAGAAGGCGAACTCAATGCCGAAAATGAACGCGACGCTTATATAACTCTTCAACATCAAGGCTTGATTACCGTCGAATTGAAAGAGATTGAAAAAAATTTCTCAAAACAAATTTCCGAATACCTTGAAAAATTCAAAGTCGGCGATAAATGGACGGCTTTATTTTTTCGTCAGCTTTCCATGACTCTCGACGTTATGAATTTAAATGATGCTCTCAATTTATTTCTGCTTTCCGCCAAAAATAAAACTCAACAAAAAATTTTGCAGTCAATCATCAATGACATTAAACGCGGTAAATCTCTCGCCGATTCTATGCAGAATCACAGTCAAATTTTTTCACACAATGTCATTCAAATGATTAATATTGCTCAAAAAAGCGGTCGTATGCAGGAAATTTCAGAACGTCTCGCCGATCGTCTCGAAAAAAATTACAAATCACGAAAAAAATTGCAGTCGGCTCTTTATTATCCTGCCGTCGTTTTCATTGTATCATTATTCGCGGCGGCAGTTTTAATTAATGTCATGCTCCCGACTTTTGCATCTTTCTTTGAAAGTCAAGGCTCTTCTCTTCCGGAATTGACTTTATTTTTTATGAAATCCGCAATTTTTGTTTCCGAAAATTTTTTGTCGATTTTTTCATCAATTATTTTTTTATTTGTCGGCTTTATTTTTGCTTACAAAAAAATTTTGCCTGTGAGAATTTTTTTCGACAAACTTTTTTTAAAAATTCCTTTCATCGGGAAATTAATTTGTTATCGCGAATGGATGAATGCTTTCGGTTCTCTGTCATTTCTCATTGAAAGCGGAATTCAAATTGATGATGCCGTCGGAATGATTGCAGCGGCGACTTCAAATAAATACCTTCGCTCGATTTGGCTTGATATTAAATACAATGTTGCTCACGGCGATAACCTGCAAAGTGAAATTTTTCCGACTGAATATCAAGGATTGATTGCGACAGGCGAGGCAAGCGGCACTTTGTCGGATATGTTGAGACGCTGCGAAAAGATGAGTGAATTTGAACTTGAAGAATTTTCAAATCAAATTCCCGTTAAAGCTGAAATTTTCGGAACTTTGTTTGTCGGCTTAATCGTAGCCGGAATTGTTTTTGCCGTCGTTCTGCCGATTTTGAGCATAGGTTTATAATTTCATTTCTTGCAGGATTTATTTAATTGCTTGACGAAATTACCGCTTGAGGTGATTTTGATGAATTTTTTGGAATTGGCTAAGGCTCGTTATTCATGCCGTAAAATTTCGGATAAACCTGTTGAGCAGGAAAAAATCAATAAAATTATTCAAGCCGGATTGATTGCTCCGACTGCCAAAAATTTGCAGCCGTTCAGAATTTGGGTCGTGAATACTCCCGAATCTTTTGAAAAACTCAAAGGTGCTTTGCATACTCCGTTTGGTGCAAAAACAGTTTTGATTATCGGCGGAAACAAAAAAGAGGCTTTCACTCGTGCAGACGGTTTTAATTTTGCAGTTATTGATGCAACGATCGTCGCCACTCACGTAATGCTTGCAGTTGAAGATGTCGGACTTGCCACTACTTGGGTCGGCGGTACTTATGACGATTCAAAATTAAAAGAAATTTTTCCCGAAATGAAGGATTATGAAATTGTTGCATTGTTTCCGATCGGTTATGCTGGCGATGATTCAAAACCTTCTCCGCGACATGATGAAATTCGTCCGACTGATGAACTCGTAATTAATTTATAAAAACGAGCAAAAAAAAAATTCTTACTTCTGATTTTTTTCGAAGATAAGTTTTTTTTTTTTACTTTTTTTTAACGATAATGCAATCTGAAAAAATTTTTTTCGGCTATCGTCGTTTCAAATGTCTTTCGGAAATTTTCTATTACTTCATATTTATCCAAAAGCTGCTGACTTCTTTCCAAAAATGTACCTTTGTTATAACTGCGTTCCAAAACCGAATCGGTTACCGCATCGGTATCATCAATCGCTTTTGCACTGCTTGAAAGTATTTTGATTGCTATTTCTCTTGCCTTTTCCGTTGAAAGTCCCGCCGCTTTACTCGTATCAATCAGCGATCTGACTGCCACATATGAATAAAAAGTTTCAGCCAAAATTAATTCGCCTATTATTTCCAATTCTTCCTCCGATTCAACCGCAATCGTTTCACCGAGTGATGTCAGCATAGATTCTGCAATATTCGCCGCCTCTTCGGATTTATAATCTCCGACCACATAAGTTGACACGCCGTAACCGTTGACTATCCACGGGTTCATCAACATTCTTATTACCATATGTTCGGGGAAATAACTTTCGATTTGACTGAGTTTAAGTCCCGGTATAAACGAAATTAAAAGTGCGTCTTCAGAAACTTTGTCGGAAATTTGTTTCATAATTCTCGGTGCATCTTCAAGCTCAACCGTCAAAATTATCATTTTCGCCGGCGGTATGAATACCATTGAATTTTGAACGGCATGAACATTAAATTGCTCCAACAATTCCTGACAACGTCCTGATGTTTTCGCAAGCACGTATGTATCTTCCATATTTATTCCGATTCGCCGCGAAAATGCCGTTAAAATTACTTCTGTTAAAAAACCATCTCCTATAATACCTTTTATAAAACTTTCGGACATATTTTAATCTCTCCAATTACGATAAGAATTTCAAATATTTTTGAATCCCGCCGCGTATTCCCGATTTATGAACTGCATCTTCAAGTTTCCTTGAGCCTGCATCTATATCAAATTCGATTGCTCCCAATACATTTATCGCCGTCAGCAATATCAATTTTGTATTAACATCAATATCATGCGTCACATGCAGCAAAATATCTTTTACCATTGTAAAAAGTTTTTTTGATTCCGCTCTCTGTTCCTCCGAAAGATGCAAATCAAAATTTTTTGGCGGTCTGTAAGTCGGACGACCTTTTGCATTTTTTAATCTTTTTCCTTTCGGCAGTATCGTCGGAAGATTTTTTACTCTCTTTGCCATTTAATCACGTCCTGTGCAGGAAAAATGAGCGTCCTTCAGGTGTTTCAAGCTGCAATTTGCAATCTTCGCTGAGTCTGTTGCCGCTCAAAATATAATCCACGACTACGCACCAATCACCCATCATTTTTTCGTTAAATTCAAGGCAATATGCAAAATCGGCAATACTCGGCAGTTCATTATTGTAAATTTCATCATCGACTGCTGCCGCGAACAGCAACCAGAAAACCAAACGATAATATTCGCCGTATTTTTTTTCAGGTTTACTTTTCATTTCTTTAAAAAGTTGAATAACTGTTTCTGCGTCAATCAAATCTACAGGTCCGGATTTGCCGGGATTAAAAATATTTTCCATGACTGCTATAAATTGATCTGCGTTATATCTTTTGAAAATTTGCGAGTAATAAACTTTGTACTTTCCAAAAATGAAAACTCCTCCTGCTCTTCCGCTCGCCGCAAGAAGATAACGATCAACTTCCTGTATCATCGTTGTAAACTTTACAATTTTCATGTCTGTGCTGTCATTTGATTTGTTGTCTTGTCTTCCGAATGCCATTTAATCACCCTCCCCAAAATTTTTTTACATTGTATCAAAAAAAAATCATAACTGCAACTAAATTTTCAAAGTGAAATTATCGCCGCTATTCGTCCCGTTTCTCCGTTCGCTGCTCGATATGAATAATACCACGACGATTTGCAACAGGTACATTCATTCGCCATATCAATATTTTCTTCAATCATTCCGACTTCAAGCAACTGAATTAAATTTGCTTTCCATAAATCACAGAAAATTTTTCCGTCTCTTTTTATTAATATTTTTTCAAAATGATTCGGAAAATTTTTTTTGCAGGATTCAATTACATTTTCACCGACTTCATAACAGCAAGGACCTATTGACGGCGCAATTCCTGACAAACATTTTTTTGGATTCGTGCCAAATTCGTCCGTCATTTTCATTAATGTTTTCGCCGCTATTCTTTTCATCGTTCCTTTCCAGCCTGCATGTGCTATCCCTATCGCCGAATTTTCTTCATCAAAAAATAATATCGGTACGCAATCGGCAAAACATAACATTAACGGCAAATTTTTTGTGTTTGTAATCAATGCGTCAGTTTCTTTGACGGCATCGTCGTAACTTAATGCTCCTTCTCCGATATTTTTTTCATCTACTCGCATTATTTTTTCGCCGTGTACTTGATTCGATGATACTATTTCTTCGGCATTCAAATCAAGCGACAATGCAAAACGTTTTCGATTCATCAAAACATCTTGCGAATTGTCTCCGACGTGAAGAGCCAAATTTAAACTCTCGAACGGTTTTTTGCTTACTCCTCCGAGTCGTGTCGATATTGCATGTTTTACTTTATCTTCAGGGAATGTTGAAAATTGTCCCGTCCAAAAATTCGGTCTGATTTGTTTCAAATAATAACTCAATACTTTTCACCTCTCACAAATTTCTAATTAAATATTTTATATCAATTTTTTTATTTCCTTCCTCTTCCGTCAATAATCTCCAACCGAAAATAAAATCTTCATTTTCTTCATAATCTTTAGATCTCAAAATATGCCATAACGACCAAATTTCTGAATTCCTGTGAGTAAGTAATACAGCCAGACGATCTTTTCTTGCCAATTGTTCCATGTAATAAAGCATTGTTCCGACTGCTTGAGCTCCTTCTTGTGATTGTGCAAAATTTTCGATTTCCTTACTGTAAATTATTAAATCTCTTCCTTCGACAAAAAATATTTCTCTAACCAATTTTTCTGTCTCTTCTTCACTTATTAAAAATATTCTGTGCGGTCTCGTATAAAATAATTTCAATAAGCCGCGTATTTCATATATTTTATCATTCAAAGCATGTTTGAACGAATCGCTGAATTTTTCCATAAATATCTCATTGCACCAATCCGTTTTTGTAAAATATTTCCAGAAATTTTTTTCGTCGGAAGGTTTTTCATAATAAAATACCCCCCCCCTACTTCTTTTTCATGCCAAACATTTTTTATATCTTCTTCTATTATTTGTGCCTTTTTTATCGCAATCACTTTATCCGTATTTATAAAATTTAAATTCGTTGATGACAAATTTTGAAATACCAAATCATTAAATTTTTCAAGATTAATTCTGAACGGGAGATCATCAGGTACTGAAACAAAATGAAATTGACATTTTTGTTTGTAATCTTCAGCCAATTTTTCAAATTTATTTTTATTTTCTTCCGTCAACGTTTCATCGTGGATTATATGAATTGCAACTTTCGATTTTGTATTTTCAAATATTGAACAAATTGAAGTTCCTATATATTTACTGTAATGTCCATCAAAATCATGGAGTGCATAACATACATGAATTTTTTCATCCGAATTTATTTTTTCGACTGATAATTTTTTCGGAAAATCTTTTTCGCCCCATGTGATCCAATTTTCACACTTAATAGTCGCTGAAGAAGTCAAAACAATTTTATCTTTATTCGGATTAAGCCATGCTCCCCAAAAACTGAATGTGCTTACTCCGTTTAAAATGTGATTTTGACATTGACTCATCAAAAATAAATCTTTATAACTGTTTTCTTCTCGATTGCTTTCAACGAATACTTTTCGCGGCAAATGTGCAAATTTTTCTTTCGTGTAAACCATATCGTCAGAAAAAAAATAAAACGTCGGCTCATTCAGATGTTCATTCATGTATTCGATTGCATCTTCATAATAACCGCTCAGAATTGCTCTTACATTGCCGGCTATAAAATCTCCTCTGCGAATGTGCACACTCACCGAATTTTTTTCTTTCATCTCTTCAAGTAACGTTTTATATTCTTCATAGAGTTCTTCATTAAATTTAAATTTTTCACGAATCTGATTTTCTATCGGTATTAAATATTTTTCATGCTGCCAAAAACCTCTTAAAAAATAATTATGATTTGTTTCCAAATTAAATATTTCAGATGAAAATTCATGCGGCAAAACATTTATCAAATAAAATCCTTGACTGTTTTCAACTTCTTCAATTTCAATTCCAAAAATCTTTTCAAGTTCATACATGTAATGTGTTTTATCTTTTTTAACGGTTTTTAAGTAAGCAGTAATTTTTGATTCCGAATAACAATTTTCAAGATTCAACATAAGAGCATATTGAAACATTTGATTTCCCAATCCGCCGTCAAAATACACCGCAATAGTATTTTTGTATTTTTTTTCTTCCATAATTAAATTTCACTTTCCTTTAAAATAAGATTGTAAATTTCTCGCCGGCTTATATTAAATTTTTTCGCAGTCTCTCTCATTGCCGTTTTTTTGTCAATTCCGTCTTCAATAAATTTTTTATACGTGTCAATCAAATTATCGCTTGAAGTTTCAATATTTTCATCAATTTCATTTGTACCGGCAACGACAATTACAAATTCGCCGCGAGGTTCAATTTCTTTAAAATTTTTTATTAACGTTTCCAAATTGCCGCGTTGAAATTCTTCATGTATTTTTGTCAATTCTCTTGCCATAACTGTTTCGCGATTGCCTAAAATTTCAAAAAGATTTTTCAACGTCAATTTCAAATGATGAGGTGATTCGTAAAAAATCAACGTTTCTTCATATGTTTTTAATTTTTCCAAAGTCTCGCGGCATTTTTTTTGAGTTTTAGGAAGAAATCCGACGAATATAAATTTTGATGTATCCAAGCCCGAACAAATTAACGCACTCAACGCTGCATTTGCTCCCGGTATCGGAACGACTTTTATTTTTTCTTCAATCGCCAATTTTACCAAATCGGCTCCCGGATCTGAAATCGCAGGTATTCCGGCATCACTCACGCACGCGCAGTTTTCTCCTTTTTTAATTCGTTCAATTATTTTTTCACCGACAATATTTTTATTGTTTTCATCGTAATGAATCAGCGGCTTGTGTATCTCAAAATGCGTCAACAATTTTCGCGTGTGTCTCGTATCTTCCGCCGCTATGAAATCAACTTCTTTTAATATTTTTATCGCTCGAATCGTTATATCTTCCAAATTTCCTATCGGTGTCGCCACCAAATATAATTTACTCATTTATTTTTTTTCGTCCGTTCTCTCTCGTTCTTCTCAATAAAATTTTTTACGTCTTCCGTGTCTATTTCCGCTTTTATTTTTGCTTTGACTATAAACTCATCTTTTTCACCGACTTCGATTTTATATTTTACATCAATTATTTTTATGTAATTTTCCGTTATCGTCTCGACTTCATCATTTTCTAACGCCGAATCTCTGCTTTCTGACTCCGATTTGACATAAACAAAAATTTGTTCAGATAAATTTCTGACTGCCTCTTTTTTCGCTTGTTCCTTCGCAACATCAAGCGTCTCATCTGTCATGTAATATTCGCCGTCTCCTTCATATATCTTTACTTCGGCATTGACCGGCGACGCAGTTATTACACTTCCGAAAATTATCATTGTCGTCAATATTCTGCTAAAAAATTTTTTTAACATAAATTTTCACTCCAAGCCGTAAATTTTTTTTATTTCATCTGAATATGTGCCGTCCTCATTGTGAACTGTCAGCGGCTTTTCTATTTTTAATGAATTTCCTGCTCCTCCTACCATTGCCTCTGTCAGCATTAAATTCGGTTCTTTTGAAATTTTCGGCTGTATCAATCTCAATCTTTTCAATTCAAATTGATGTCTGTGAAGTGTCTCAATTATTTCGCAAAGTCTTTCCGTGATATGTATCATGCAAAATTTTCCGTGATATTTCAATGCAAATCTTGCCGCTTTTATTACATCTTCAAGTGTCGCCGTAAATTCATGTCTTGCCGTTGCCACTCCTTCCGTTTCGTTGACTGCTCCGCTGCCTATTGCTCTGTACGGAGGATTTGCCGTCACCAAATCAAAACTTTCTGCCTTGAAATATTTTTTTAAATTTCGATAATCGCCTTCAATTACCGATATTTTTTCTTCGAGCGCATTTATTTTTACATTTCGTTTTGCCGTCTCAGCCATTTTCGGATTTAATTCTATCGCGTCAATATGTTCTGCCTCGTCTGCAATCAACAACGGAATTACTCCCGTTCCCGTTCCCAAATCAAGTATTCTGTATTTTCTTTTTATCTTCGGATAATGTGCCAGCAATACCGAATCCATCGAAAAACAAAATTCATTTTCAATTTGTATGATTCGCCGTCCGCTTTTCATTAAATCGTCAAGTCTTTCGCCTTCGTTTAATTTTATTTCAATCATCGTCAAAATTCGGTCGACGCGGATTGTGTTTTCGATTCTGTTGATAATCTTCGTTGCGTCTGACGTTCCTTTGATATTTTTTATTGTTCTTGAAATTTTTTCGTTCTCGCGGCTCTTCATTTGTATTTGTCATTGAAAATTTTGTCTGAGGTTTAATATTGTTTCGCTGTGACAAATTTTCTTCTTCTTCAATAACTTCTTTTTCAATTATTTCCTCTTCTACTGCCGCATTTACTGTTTTGACTTCGCCTCCGTAATTATAATTGCTCTCCGCCTCAAACATATTATCCCATGACGCTATTACTGTTTTTGAATTGTCCAATATTATCGTCGCCGTTTTGCGCTGTCGATTGATTGATATTACTTTTCCTTCTCCTTCATCAACTATAACTCTCATGTATAATATCGGTTCCTTCACCGGCACTATTTCATTTGAGCCTGCCTCACAATACAAATCGTTTTCATACTTCAAGCAGCACATCAATCTTCCGCATATTCCCGATATTTTTGCAGGATTCAACGATAAATTTTGATCCTTCGCCATACGAATTGAAACCGGTACAAAATCGCCCAAGAATGTTGAGCAACACAAAGATCTTCCGCAGCAGCCCATTCCTCCCAAAAGTTTTGCTTCGTCTCTTACTCCCACTTGTCTCAATTCTATTCGCGTGTGAAATATATATGCCAAATCTTTTACCAAATCTCTGAAGTCAACTCGTCCGTCCGCCGTAAATGAAAATATTATTTTGCTCAAGTCAAATGTATATTCCGCACTTATTAAATTCATCGGCAATTTATGTTCTGAAATTTTTTCCTGACATATTTTATATGCTTCTTTTTCTTTAAAATGATTTTCTTCAAGCTGTCTGAGATCGTTTTGTGTTGCCTTGCGTATTATTAATGTCGTACGCAATTTTTCATTCGCTATTTCATGCGGCGTTATTACTACCGTTCCGCATTCTATTCCGCGTGATGTTTCTACTATTATTCGATCGTTTTTATTTATTTCATTTTCTCCGGGATTAAAATAATATATCCTTCCGACTTTTTTAAATCTCACTCCTATTACTTTCTGCATTCTATTCCTCCTTTGCTGTTTCTTTTTTCATTCTCATAAAATAACTTTCCATTAATAATTGAAGTGTCATATTTGAATTTAATCTTCTTTCAGTCTCCGCCGTTTCTTTCAGCATTGAAAATATCATCGCGTCCGAATAATTTTCTTTTATTACCGCCAATCTTTCCGTTATGTCTCGATTGTAATAATATTTCTTCTCTGTTTTCGTTCCTGTTATTAATATGTCTCTCAAGATTTTTTGTAAATTGATGATCCATTCTCTGAAATATTCTTTCGATTTTGATGACAATTCTTTTCCTCTTGAAAAAATATCTTCAACATTCATTTTAATCAGCGATTCCAAAAAATTTAATACGTCTTCGCGAATTTGCAAGCCTTCATTTTGCGCCAATTTTATCGCTTGTCCCAAACTTCCGTTTGAAATCAGCGATATTTTTTTTGCATTTTCAATATTTTGTTCCTCAAGTACTTTTATTATTTCTTCTTCGCTCAATCTTTCAAAATTAATTATCATGCAGCGCGATCGAATCGTCATAAGCAGGCGGCTCATTTTGGAAGTTATCAATATAAATTTTGTCAAGCCTGTCGGTTCTTCCAATGTTTTCAACAAACAATTTTGCGATGCTCCGTTCATATATTCGGCATCATCAATCAAAACCGTTCGACTGTTCGACATTACCGGCATCATTGCAACTTCTCTTTGCAATTCGCGCACCTGTTCTATTTTTATTATCGGATTTGCTTTTGTTCTGTCCGGCTCAAGCAAATAAAAATCCGAATGAGAATTTTTTATAAATGCGCGGCATGAATCACAATTTCCGCAAGGTGCATTTTCATTTTCACAGAGTAACGCCATTGCCGTAATTTCTGCAACTTTTCTTTTGCCGATTCCTTCTGCTCCCGAAAATATTACCGCATTGGGAAATTGTCGCGCTTTTATCATGTTTCGGATTCGTTCTGTTATTTTTTCGTGTCCTGTTACTTCTTTCCAATTCATGGCAATCACATATAAAGATCAACGAGCATCCCGCGTATTGCATCATGGCTCGCAACTATATCCAACTGTTCGGCATGTCCGAGACGTATTTTTTCAGCCATCTCTTCCAATTTCGCATCCACTTTTCTTACCGTCGTGTATGCTCTCTGCCTTCCCATTCGATCCCAGCCTGCTTGCGAATGTAATTCATACATCATTGAAACTGCCGTTCCGACAAAATTTTTTATCAATGTTCTATATGCTTTCAATTCGTCATACGTAGGTGTTTTTGAAAGTCTCAACGCCTGCTCGTCTATCTTTTTGAGCATTTCTTCCATTTCTTCGCGCGTGACTCCTTCATCTTCCTGATTTTGAAGTTCGCTTTCAAATGACGGCGTTTTTGATGTAATTTTTGTTCGCGGCTCGTTGAATGTTTCAAATGCAGAATTTTTCGGTGTCACCGTCACCATTTTGACTGCCATTTTTTCCACCTGCCAACTTTTTTATTTTTTTTGAATTATACATTGTCGCGTTTAATAAGTCAATTTTTCTTTGACGTAATGAATTTTCTTTGCTAAAATTGCTATCGAAAAATTTTTGAAAAATATTAAAAAAATTTGGTGGTGAAACAATTTTGTTTGAATTGACGGTGAAAGCCGAATTTGAGGCAGCTCATCAAATTAACGGTTATCGCGGAAAATGTCAGCGTCTTCACGGTCATAATTGGACTGTTGAAGCTGTCGTTGAAGGTCGCCGGCTTGATGAACTCGGTATGTTGATTGATTTTAAAATTCTCAAGACTGAATTAAATAATGTTCTTGATGAATTGGATCACAGATTTTTGAATGAATTGAAAATTTTTGCGGAGATGAATCCGACTGCAGAAAATATTGCGAAATTTATTTTTGAAAAATTGTCGGAGGCGAAAATTTTTTCACATTCAAATGCAAAAGTTAAAGCAATTAAAATTTTTGAAACACCAAAATCTTGCGTCACTTATACAAATGATTGATTGGAGAATTTTTTTAAAATGCTTGAAGAAAATCTTATTGAAATTTTTTCATCGGTTCAAGGCGAAGGAAAGTATGTCGGATGCCGTCAAATTTTCGTGAGACTCACAGGCTGTAATTTGCGTTGTTCTTACTGCGATACCAAATTTCGCCGTCAGGAATTTTGCAATTTTGAAACTTCTGCCGGCTCAATGAAATTTCAAAAAATAAAAAATCCCGTCAACATAAGTAAAACTGTTGAAATGATTCAAATCCTGGCTGACGAAGTTCCTGCTCATTCAATTTCTTTTACCGGCGGAGAACCTATGCTGCACGGCGATTTTATCAGAGAAATTTCAAAAAAAGTCAATTTGAAAATTTTCGTCGAGACTAACGGCACTCTTTTTGACGAAATTAAGAAAATTATTGATTGCATTGACATCATCAGTATGGATATTAAATTGCCTTCAGTCGTAGAAACGAATTTATTTGAAAGTCATCGGCGATTTATGGAGATTGCCAAAGAAAAAGACCTTTATACAAAAATTGTTATAACGAATGAGACGACCGACGAAGAATTTTTACAGGCGGTTGAAACGATTGCATCGGTATCGAAAAATATTTTACTTATTTTGCAGCCGGTTACTCCTTTTAATCATGTTGAACCGGCTTCTCCCGATAAATTACTTTCTTTTCAAGCAACTGCTTTAAATTTTCTCGATAATGTGCGTATCATTCCTCAAACTCACAAATTAATCAATGTTTTTTAAGCAGGTGTTTAAATTATGGCTGAATTATTAAAAGCTGAAAATGTTTCTGAAGTGTTCGGCGGCTTGAGAGCAGTTGACGACTTCAATATTTACATGAACAAAGGCGAATTGATCGGATTGATCGGACCAAACGGTGCAGGAAAAACTACGGCTTTCAATCTCATTACGGGAGTTTATCAGCCGACTGCGGGAGAAATTATTTTTGACGGTCAATCAATCGTCGGCTTGAAACCTTATCAAATTACCATGCGCGGAATCAGCCGAACTTTTCAAAATATAAGATTGTTTTCAGAATTGAGCGTTCTTGATAATGTTAAAATTGCTTTTCATTGTCATGTCAAATACGGATTGCTTGAATCGGTTATGCGACTCGGAAGATATTTTTCTGAAGAAGATGAAATTGAAAAAGAATCCTTAAAACTTTTAAAAATATTTAAACTTGATGAACATGCTCACGAAGTCGCAAAAAATTTGCCTTACGGTGCTCAAAGACGACTGGAAATTGCAAGAGCATTAGCGGCGAAACCGAAATTGTTATTGCTTGACGAACCGGCGGCAGGAATGAATCCTCAGGAAACTCACGAATTGATGGAAATGATTCAATGGATCAGAAAACAATTCGGCTTGACTGTTCTTTTAATTGAACATGATATGTCATTGGTAATGGGAATTTGTGAAAGAATTTACGTTTTGGAATACGGAATTATCATTGCGAGCGGAACTCCTGCCGAAATTCAAAATGATCCTGAAGTAATAAGAGCATATCTCGGAGCGGAGACGATTAATTGATGAATGATTTTATGCTCGGCAATTTAATTGTTGCAATCAGCGCAGTTATTCCGATGTTCACTTTGATGTCAATCGGTGCTTTCGTAAAATATCAAAATTGGCTGACTGATGAAGAATTAAATCACATGAATCGAATGGTTTTCAGAGTTTTTTTCTGCTGTATGATGTTCCATTCTCTTTACACAACCGACATTGCCTCAACTTTCAGACCGAAATTGATGCTTTTCGGAGCTTGCGGAGTATTGATTATTTTTACTTTGCTTATGATTTTAATTCCGAGAATCGAGCCTGATAATCGTCGTCGCGGTGTAATGATTCAAGCAATTTTTCGGAGTAATTTTGTTTTAATGGGAGTACCGATCGTTGCGAATATTTTCGGCGATGAAAATATTGCAGTTTCAACAATGATGATTGCAATTATTGTTCCGATTTATAATATTCTCGCCGTTTTTGCTCTTGAAACTTTTCGCGGTGGAAAATTTGCTTTGATTCCTATTTTGAAAGGTGTTTTAAAAAATCCGATGATTCTCGGAGCGATTGCCGGAGCACTCTGTTTAATTCTTGAAATTCATATTCCCAAACCTGTTCTTAAACCTGTCGGACAAATTGCGGCGGCGACTACTCCCGTTGCTTTGATTATTCTCGGTGCGTCATTTAAATTCGGCAGCACTCACGAGCACAGACCTCAATTAATCGGCTGTATTCTCGGAAGATTGATAATTGTTCCTGCAATCATGTTATCAGTTGCTGCAGCTCTCGGTTTCAGAGGAATTGATTTTGTTACTTTGATTGCAATTTTCGGAACTCCCTGCGCCGTCGTTTCTTTTGCAATGGCTCAACAAATGGACGGTGATTCCGATCTTGCAGGTAATTGTGTCGTCTTTACTTCTGCTCTTTCCTGCTTAACAATTTTTTGCTGGATTCTTTTTTTCAAAACGATTGGTATATTTTAAAAAAATCTTGCATTGAGTTTACTCCAATTGATAAAATTAATTCAGAAAAATTTTTGAGGTGAGGAAAATGGAAATTACGAGGAGAGATTTTTTAAAACTCGCGGGAACAACGGCAGTAGTCGCTGCAGCAGGCGGTTTTGCATTCGGCGGAGAAAATGCTGTTCATGCTCAAGCTCCTGTCATCGGCAGTAAATTGGTTCAAAAAAATTATTCGGGATCGGCGGCGAAAGTTTATTTCACGAAAAATATTGATGCCGATCATTTAATTGCGCTTTACAGACGAATCAACGGAAGTATTTACGGTAAAGTCGGAATTAAACTTCATACCGGCGAAAAAAATGGTCCGAATATTTTACCTCGCGATATGGTTCAAAAATTTCAAGCTCAAGTTCCAAATTCAAACATAATTGAAACAAATACAATGTACATCGGAGACCGTTATACTACTGCAGGACATCGCCAAACCTTAAAAGTAAACGGCTGGACATTCTGCGACGTTGACATTATGGACGAAGATGGCGGTGTTGCTTTTCCTGTGAAAAACGGTTTTCATTTGCAAGAAGTTGTCATGGGAAAAAATCTCATCAATTATGATTCGATAATTGTTTTAACTCATTTTAAAGGTCACACGATGGGCGGTTTCGGCGGTTCACTCAAAAATATCGCGATTGGAATGGCTTCCGGACAAATTGGAAAACGTCAAGTACACGGTTATACTGAAGGAACCAATATGCCGCCGACAAATTCAGATTGGGCTTCGATGCCGAATCAAGATAAATTTATGGAATTAATGGCGGACAGTGGCAAGGCGACTTGTGATTATTTCGGCAAGCATATTGTATTTTTGAATGTTATGCGCCGTATGTCAGTGGATTGTGATTGTGAAGGAACTTCTGCTGCTGAACCGACAATTCATGACATTGGAATTTGTGCTTCGACTGATATTTTGGCGATTGATCAAGCGTGTGTCGATATGGTTTATAATGCAAATGATTCAAAAGATTTGAAAGAAAGAATTGAATCACGCCACGGCATGCGTCAACTTTCGGCGATGGCTGAACTTAAAATGGGCAATCCTCAATACGAATTAATTTCTGTCGATTAATTAAAAATTATCTTCGATGAAAAATTTTATCGGAGATTTTTTTTTTTGCAAGAAAAATTTTTTTGAAGGATATAATTTTTATGCGTCGAATTTCCCCGAACAAATGATAAATTATAAATGATAAGTTATTTTTGAAAATCAATAAAAGATGAGATATTTTTTAGAGCAGAGGTCGTTTTTTTCCTTTGCTCTTTTTTATTACTTGGAGGAGTTGATTTCAATGAAAAGCGTTGATCCCGGTATTCTTGATCATTCTGTTTGCTTTAAAAAACATGAAATATCTCACATGGTGCGGTCATTATTTCTGCACTCGCCGCTATTTCATGGAACGTGAAACTTATCCTTATAATTTGTTGCTTTATGTAAAAAAAGGTAATATGGACATTCGCTACAATGAAAAAAATTATTTGCTCAAAAAAGGTGATGTTTTGCTGATTGATTGCGTTAATCCGCATTATTATCGTGCACATGACGGCTTGGAATTTTATTATATTCATTTCGACGGCGGCACTTCTCACGAATCGACAAAATTATTAATTCAAAATAATGAAAGTCCCGTTTTTCATACTTACAACGATACAACCATTGCAAAAGAACTTCATAATTGTGTCAATTTTTTTGAATGCGGAGGTCTTTCAAATATTTTTAAGGAAGCATATCAAATTGAATATTTTTCTTATTTGATTTCACAGATAGTGAACGATAGATTAAAAGAAATTCCTCCCGTTGAAAGAGCATTGACTTTCATTCACGACAATGCTTATCAAAATATAAAAATAAATGATATAGCTCGTCATGTGAATTTGAGTCCGAGCCATCTCGCTCACATTTTTAAAAAGCAGACGAATTTTGCTCCGCTGGAATACACAATAAAACTTCGTCTTGAACATGCAATGATATTGCTTGCTCATTCAAATAAAACCGTCACTCAAATTGCAGATGAAATAGGTTATTCTTCGCCGATTCCTTTCATTAACATTTTTAAACGAAAAACCGGTTATTCTCCTTCAGAATACAGAAAAATTCAAATGAATGATGAAGTTAAAAAACAAATATTACATTCAGAATTAAAGCAGAATTGATTAATCACATAACAGCATTGAATATTGTTCTAAGCCTCGAAATCGAGTATCCTTTACACATCAAAGGGACACAATAGGTTGTCCGAAATGAACGATTGGGAGGCTTTTAAAATGCTTATTGGTGAAAGAAAAATTGAACGTCCTCTTCGCTGGGGAATGATTGGCGGAGGCAGAACTGCTAATGTTGGTCCGAAACATCGTCGCGGTGCACTTTATGACAACACAGCATTCAAACTCGTCTGCGGTGCTTTTGATGTTGATCCTGCTCGTAATGTTGAGTTTGGTGTCAATCTCGGAGTTGACAAAGATCGTCTCTATCCGGACTACAAGACCATGATTGCTGAAGAAGCCAAACGTGAAGATAGTGTTGAAGTCATTGACATCGCAACTCCAAACGTCCTCCATTATGAAAGGGTCAAGGCTGCTCTCGAAGCCGGTCTGCATGTCATCTGCGAAAAACCATTGTTCTTTGAGGTTGCACAAGGAGAAGAAATTCAAAGATTGGCTGCTGAAAAGAATCGTTTTGTTGGTGTCTGCTATGGTTTCTCCGGTCATCCTCTCCTCATGCAAATGCGTAAAATGGTTGAAAATGGCGATCTTGGCACGATTAATATGGTTGAACTCAGCTATACTCACGGATTTGGCTGCGATGCTTTGGCTGATGTTAAGGCTGAAGGTCAGAAATGGCGCGTTGATCCTAAAAAGTCTGGTCCGTCATTCGTTCTCGGCGATATTTCAACTCATACCTTCTATATGTCCGAACTCGTTTGTCCGCAATTGAAACTTAAGCAACTGCTCTGCGATCGTCAATCATTCGTTAAGAGCCGTGCACCGCTTGAAGATAATGCTTATGTGCTCATGCGTTATGAAGGCGGAGCTGTTGGTCGTATGTGGGCTTCAGCAGTCAACGCCGGCTGCATGGATGGTCATCGTGTTCGCATTGTCGGCAGCAAGGCTTCCATCGAATGGTCAGACAATCAACCTAATGAATTGCTTTATCAAGTTCAAGGTGAACCGATTCGCAGAATGATTCGTGCAATGCCTTATCTCTATGACGAAGCTAATGAATTTGAAAGACTCGGTGCTCTTCATGCAGAAGGTTTGATTGAGTCTTGGGCAAATATCTACTTACAATTCGCACGTGCAATCGATGCTACCAATCGCGGCGATAAAGAAACTCTCAGCAAACTCGTTCTTCCTGACCTCGCTCACGGCGTTGACGGTATCCGCTGGGTGACAAAATGCGTTGAATCTGCGGATAAAGGCGGCGTTTGGGTCAACTTTAAATAAGCCTCTGATCTAAAATATATTCTACTCGTGAGGGCGGACGATTTTAAAAAAAGTTTTCGCCTGCCCTCAAAATTTTTTTTTAAACGGAGGAGGTTATTTAAATGTCAGACAGCGGTCAATTTCGTTCAACGTTAAGAAGAATTATGATAATCGCGACGCTTGGAGGATTGCTTTTCGGCTATGATACCGGCGTTGTTAACGGGGCTCTCCCTTTCATGGCTGCTCCCGATCAACTTAATCTTGATCCTCTTCAAGAAGGTATGGTTGTAAGTGCTCTTCTTGTCGGTGCGGCTGTCGGTTCATTCTGCGGTGGAAAACTTGCCGATCATCAAGGTCGCAAAAAAA
>CAJOPN010000129.1 GCA_905236285.1 uncultured Selenomonadaceae bacterium
CTATACTTTATTTTTGAAAAACTCCAATAATCCCTCAACTTCAGTCAACCTGTCTTCTATTGATTTGCATTGCAATTTTTTATTTGAAACAATAAGTGCTTTAGGAAATACTTTCCATTCAATAGCATCAACGCCTTTGAGTTCATTATTGTAAAGTTGAATTGTTTCTCCGTTCATAAATTTTTGAAAGAAAGTTTGAAGTATTTTAGATATGACTGAATCAAGTACTTTGCCATACATTTGTGCAGTTTTGCTGTTTCCCAATAAAGCTGAAACTACATCAACCGTGCCTGAGCCAAGATTTTTAATCAGCGGAGTTGCATTCCAGTATATAAGGCGTACTTCATTTCCAAATTTTGCGAGTTGCATTGCGCTAAGATACGTGCATGAAGCACTCCATTGTTCAAAGATTTTTGCTTGGGCTTCAACTTTTGGAATAGACTTTGCCTGCTCTTCAATATAAGTTTTTACGGATTGAGCAGTATCGGTATCAAGTTCGGCTAAAAATTCTCTCAACCCCTTTGACATAATTTCTTCATAATTTTGTTTGCCGACAAATGATTTGTAAGTATCTCTTTCATTACTTGCAATGCCGATAATAAATTCAATTCCTTCAGCCGCACCGTTCTTATAAGCCTCAAAAACATTTAAAGGGATAAGTTTGCCGTCACGAGTTGGAGCAGCCGCATTAAGCCAGAGTTTTTGTGCCGCATCTTTTAATCGTTCTGTTGGAAGTCGCTGAAGTTCTTGCATTGTTGCGGTTGATGTTTCTTCTAAAAGTTTTTTGGCTAAATTTCTTGATTTTTCCGAAGTAGCATAGGTATTATCCGGACTGCCGAAAAATATAAACGCCTTTTGAAACAAACCTTTTGCTTGTTTGCAGGCTGCAAGTAAACTAATGGAAATTGCGCCGGATTCAAAGCCCATAACAGTAATATTATCAGGGTCGCCGCCGAAGGTAGATATATTTTCTTTAATCCATTTCAACGCCGCAATTTGATCAAGCAAGCCGAGATTTAAGGCATCGGGATAATCTTTGCCGCCGGGAATATCAGAAAAATCAATAAATCCAAATATACCGAGACGATAATTAAAACTTACAGCAACAATGTCGGGATATGTATCGGCTAAATTATCTCCATACAGCAGAGGATCAGCAGCTCCGCCGTAAGAAAAATCGCCGTGATGAAACAACACCAATACAGGCTTTTTCTTATTAGTCTTTTTTCTTACGAAACCGATATTGAGAGTCAAACAATCTTCACTTTGTCGGTGATGTTTCAAAATTGAACCTTCATGCTCAACTTGAATTTCTGATGCTCCGAAGTACTTAGCCTCAAAAATTTCATTGGATTCAGGCATCGGTTCAGGAGCTTTCCATCTGCGTTCACCTAGAGGCGGTTTTGCATATGGTATTCCCATATAAAACATACATTTGTTTTCTTTGTAACCGACATAGATACCGGTTTTAGTTTTTACTGCATATTCGGTATCATACTTGCCTTTAATTGGTTGATTCTGCTTGTTCCATTCTTCAACTTCTGAACGTTTTATCACATCGTCATATAAAAAACCTTTGCTACCGTCACCGTAACGCTCACGAATTTTTCGAGTAAGATACCATCGTTTGACATTATTAAATGCAAATCCCAAAATTGCAGGAATGATTATATACACATACTGCCCGATCAAATAGTCGAGTATGGGCAATTCCGCCCATGACACGACAACATACTGAACAATCGCCAAAAAGATGAGCAAAAATGCAATAGAAACTAAAATTTTATGTGACGTTTTACTTTGTACGAATTTGCTGAAAACAATTTTATTTGCAACAGCGTCTAAAACTCCACCGATAGCAAAACATAACAATATACATTGCCACATTTCCCAGCCAAGAATTTTTGGAATATCAAAACCCAATCCATAGCCGAGTGCCGGAATGAAGCCTACTATAAAATTATCAATGGTAAATATTTTTTTCATAGATTCATCTCCTTAATTTATGTTATGCGACCGAAAAATTTAAAAAAAATTTATTTTAAACTCCTTATAATTTTAAATATCTCAAAAATTTATGTCAAAAATTGTTCCAATATGGAAACATTTTATTTATTTTATTGATTTTGGAAAACTCTGTAGATAAAATTAAAAGATAAATAATTTTTGAGGGTGTTCAATATGAAAAAAGATTTTGCTGAGGCTTTAAAGAGATTGCGAACTTTAAAAGGAATGACACAGCAAGAACTAGCCGAAAAAATTTTTGTTACACGCTCCGTCGTTGCCAAATGGGAAAAAGCATTCAATTTGCCTGATATATTTATGATTGAAAGAATTTGCAAAGCTCTCGACGTAAATGAATACGATTTAATAAAAATTTTGCTCAAAGGAGAAAGCGATAATGAATTTAACGTAATTGTTCTTGATGACAGAAAAATTTTTGTGAGAGGTTCGCTGCCGATTATCGAAGACGTTTTGCCTGACGCAAATATTTTTGGTTTTACTCGACCTTTAGAAGCTGTTGATTTTGCACAAAAAAATAAAGTCTCGCTCGCTTTTTTAGATATTGAACTTGGAACAATTAACGGGCTTGACTTAAGTAAAAAATTTTTGGAAATAAATCCGCAAACAAATATAATTTTTCTGACGGCTTATATTGATTATTCATTCAAGGCGTGGAGTACAGGCGCAAGCGGTTATTTATTAAAGCCGATTACGACCGAAAATCTGAAAGCACAATTAAAAAATTTGCGTTATCCAATACCCCCCCCCCTAATAATCTTAATACAGGTGAAATGTTATGACTTTGGATTATGCTATAGCTTATTTTTTGCTCGGAGCAATGTTTTTTGCATCGATTTTTGGAATTTTTATTTCAATATTTATGCCCGGAATAGATAAATTGAATAGAAAATTTTTTGCGATAATGTTTGGAAATTTAACATTGATGATAATTGCGTGGACTGTCGATATAACTACGTGGCGGAATCCTGCAATGTTGACAGAAGAAAGAATTGCAATTTTTGTTGAAAGTTTTTGTTATGCATTGATAATGCCGATTTTCACGATTTATTTATTGCGATTTTGCGGAGAAAGTTTGCGAAATAAATTATTTTATGCAGTAACATTTTTATTAGTAATATTTTTAATTTTGCTCAGTATTGCACAATTCACAGAAATTTTTTATTACGTGACGGCAGAAAATTTTAATTATGGAGAATATTTTTCAATTTTATTATTGCCGATAATTTTGATGATGTTTTTGAATATTTTTGGAGTAATCCGCAGAAAAAATATTTTATCAAAAAGATATTTTTTAGCATTTTTGTTATATTTATCAACATTTACAATTTCGACAATGATTCACGCAATGAAATTTATGGAATTTGTGATGGGATTTGGAGTAATTCTTTCAACAATAGAAATGGTTGCAATAGTTTTCTCCGATTATATTGAGGAATTTTTTAAGCAGCAGCGAGAAATAGTAAAACAGCAAGCAAATATTTTAATTTTGCAAATGCGCCCGCACTTTATCTACAACACGATGACGAGTATTTATTATCTATGTTCGCAAAATCCGGAGCAAGCGCAAAAAGTTACGCTGGACTTCACCAATTATTTGCGAAAAAATTTCACAGCGATAGCCTGCGAAGGAACAATTTTATTTTCTGAAGAATTGGAGCACGCGAAAGCATATTTATCAATAGAGCAAGTACAATTTGAAGAAAATTTATTCGTTGAGTATGACACGCCGCACACAAATTTTAAAATTCCGCCGTTGACATTGCAGCCGATTGTAGAAAATTCAGTTAAACACGGACTTGACCCAGATTCAGGACCGCTGCACATTTTAATTTTGACTCGTGAAACAGAATCGGGCAGCGTAATTATTGTTGAAGATGACGGAGTTGGATTTAAATTTGACGGGAATAAAGAAAATTTTGCGTTACAAAACATAAAAAAGCGGCTTGAAATATTTTGC